>DASYBJ010000580.1:0-30843 GCA_036500845.1 Acidobacteriaceae bacterium | reverse complement strand
TGGATGAACCTGGCAACCTCCACGTTGGCGATCACACTCACCGCGCTCTTCTTCTGTTCCGCCGGGGCGGCGCTTCGCGTATGGGGTACGGCTTATCTAGGCGGCTTGGTGATGCAGGATTCCGCCTTCCACGGCGAGCGGATGGTTGAGGCCGGCCCCTATCGCTTCTTGCGTAATCCCCTCTACCTGGGCACCCTGCTCTTCTCTCTCGGCGTCTCGTTCCTGATGCCGGTGACAGGTGCGCTTTTCTTTCTGCTGGGAATCTACTTTCTTCAACGTCTTCTCATCTCGGCGGAGGAGACATTTCTTGCGGCAAGACTGGGCGAGCCATACCGCGACTATTTGGGTCGTGTCCCCTCTCTCATTCCAAAATTCGTTCCTCAAAACGCCGCTTCTCCGGCGCGGCCGCATTGGCTCCAGGCAGTAGTCGCGGAGATTTATCCAGTTGGTTTTGCCTTCTGCTTTGCGGTCTTCGCATGGCGCTATAACACGACGATTCTGATCAAGTGCCTTCTCGTGTGCTATGGGCTCGCAATGATAACGCGCGCGGTTTCGCCGTCCGGCTGGACGCAAAAGAGGTTGACCTAACCCTGGAGTTCCCTCGCCAATTTGAGGCGTGTGGCCTGCCACCCAAGCTGGAGGCTGACCGGTATATGCCGCACTGTTGCTGGAAACGCGCTATGTTCGACGAAAGGGTTCGGAGGGCGTGGCATCGGGGCCTGGCCCCCCTTGTTTATAAATCGCAGGTTCTCGATCTGCGGGTCGGTAACTCCAAACCTTGGCAACCGTCCCGGTCCATGAAGACTGCGCTACTTCTTCGGGGGGGCAATGACGTCTTTCGCAGCCTTCGCCACTCGAAACTTCACAACCGTCTTCGCCTTGATCTTGATGGACTCGCCGGTCTGCGGGTTCCGTCCCATGCGTGCCTTCCGTTCCGCTTTGACGAGACGCCCAAGGCCGGGGATTACAAACACGCCGTTTTTCTTTGTTTCCTTCACTGCAGTTTCGGCGAGTAGATCGAGAAATGCTGCTGATTGCTTGTTGGTCAACTCGAGTTTCTCGGCCATCGTCCGGACGAGCTGTGTCTTGGTTAAGCCTGCTGCCATTTTGTTTGTTTCCTCCTGTCGTTCTTTGGCTGTGACTCGATGATCTGTGTCGCTGCCCTGAAAAGTCTGTTCGGGACCCTGCAAACCTCGGGTGGATCTGCGGCACCGCGCTTCCTGCTCCGGTTGGGCACCGATTCCAAAGTTGCTGCGTCGGTGAGAATATGTTCGAAAACCCAGTATTTATGCGGGGTAAAATGAACCCACCGCCGTTTACGATGCGGCTTTCAAAAACATTTGTCAATGGGAAAAGTATGGTTTTGCGCGTATTTTCCGGGTTTTTTGCAGTTTTGACCCGATTTCCCCGGTTTTTAAGCCAGAATCAGGCAAACCTCGCTGGCAAACACTCGCGAACATCCTTCTGCCCGCCCAGCGTGATTCGGTGGGATCTGCAATGGCCGGGCGGGTTCTACGCAGAAGCGCAACGATCACATCAAGCCGAAAAGTGGACGGCGCTTCTTCTCGAGCGTGTGAACCAAAGGCCGGTTGAGAGCTTCGACAAGCGGGGCCGCCAGACGAAAGCGAGTGATGATCTCGCCGGCAAGATCCTTCTTCAGCGCCTCTTTGGCCGGGAGCGTTGCCTCCAGGCCCCATTGACGGCAGAGAATCAGATCCATCGCCGGATGATCCTTCGGGAAGCCTTTGGGCGGCCGTGTGAGAGGCATGCCGCTGAAGCTGTGCATGGCGCGTCGTAGCTTTCTGTCTTCGAGCATTCGCCGCACTTCGCCATGATGTGTCAGTAGAAATGTCCGGATGGCGAAGAGTTGGTCGCGCTCCGGCATGTAGGCGCCGGCTGCAATTACGACTTCCTTTGCCGATATGTGTACGTAATAGCCTGCACCCGAAGTCTTCTCCAGCCCTACGCGTGACCACCAAGCGGCCACGCGGTTTTTATACGGCCGTTTGTCCGCAGAAAACCGCGTATCGCGATAAATGCGCATCAAAGACTTCTGAGCAGGGCGCACGTGTCCAGGGGCAAACTTAGTCATCGCACTGGTCACCATCTCGATCAAGGCCAGCATCGGTTGTTTCAGTTCCCGTTCGAACTCCTGCTTCCGGGGCTCGAACCATTCGCGACGGTTGTTGCGCTCAAGATTAGCCAGGAAAGTGAGCGCGTTCCTTCGAAAGCAGGGCTGCGTGGCCTGGTCAGTGTTGCGAGCCGTAGTGATGGGCGATTGGCTAGTGGTTGCAAGGGTGTTTGTCTTCGCTCTCGGCATTTGCCTGATTGTACGAGGGGCCGCGCTGATGAGATCTGTGTAATCTCGCGGAGTTCCTTCCTCGATCGTGTGGAAATTGTAAGTTCGAAAACTGCCGCGGAACCATAGCCACCGGAGGGTTCTGGCGCATCGAAAATTTATCGTGACTGGTTGAGGGTACGAGGAGATGACAAGAATCCGTCGCGCAGGGTACGGCGGTAATGGTGTTGCTCGGACGAGCGACCCGTTGCGGCGTATATTCTGCAATAGACTTGGCTATCTCCCCGACAATCGAACCGGAAAGTTAGGAACCATGCGACAATTGCCGGCCTTTGCTTTGTTGCTTGCCGCAGCTATCCCGTTCGCGCGCGCGGGAAGTCGAGAGATGCAGTTTGACCAAGCCCAAAAGATCGCTCTGATCGTCGCTCAGCACGACAACATTGCTGTGGATGATCGCAATTTCGTTCTCAATTCCATGGACACGCGCACTGCGGCCGGTTTTATCCCCGGCTACTACAGCTTTTCCATCATCCGCGAGGGCACCTCACCGGGCCAAGCAGATGAAACGATTCGTATGTACATCGTTTCCAAACGAACGGCCGACACCTGGGAACTCAACCTGTGCACTCACTACTCCTTCCCAGAGCTTAAGAGAATCCAACAGACCGTCATGCAGGAAACCGGGGCCACGCCGAATGACGAGCACGACATGCCTAAAACCATAGGCTGCAGAAATCAGACCCAGGCACAAACGAATCCCGCACCCTAAGTACCTAATATTCCAGGGCTCCGCGGTACCGCCGCTCTCGCCCTCTTGCTCCGCTCGCCCTTCCCAGGCTCCCTTCGCAATTCACCCTAATATTCCAGGGCTGCGCGGTACCGCCGCTCTCGCCCTCTTGCTCCGCTCGCCCTTCCCAGGCTCGCTTCGCAATTCACCCTAATAGTGTTAACAGGCGCTAGGCATTGTCATGGCCGGCACCCTGCACTTTCGGAGAAATGGCTTCCCACGCATTATCGAGGTTTTGGAGTTGCTTCCTGCGGTACCGGAGCGAGCATCGCGGCCACCTTCTCGAGAAACTCAGTTACCCGGAATGGCTTTGGAAACAGTTCTATCCGGCGAAGTGTCTCGCGATAAACGACTCGATCGTCATCGGGCATGCCGCCTACCATGAGCACAGGCAGTCCATTGCATTTCGTACGCAAGTAGAGCGCCGCCTGGTGACCCGACATGCTCTCGAGATAAGGCCGGATGACGAGCAGATCGGGCTTGCAATCTGCCAACTGATCGACTGCGGAGCCCAGATTCTTAGCGGGAAGAATGACATACCCTGTATCTTCGAGCGCATGTTGCAGGATGTGGAGAACGTCCGTGTCCGAGCACAACAAGAGAATTGTTCCCTTTGAACCAGCAGACCGTTTCATCGACAATCCCCCCATCGAAGGAAATGCTCGAGCATTGCGCCAAACGGGTGCCGCGGAACCCAACTTGTGTCCGTTCTCCGTAAAGCCGCGATCGCCAGTTCTGAACTTTACCATTGAGGCTTATGTCAAGGCAGTGCCCATTTTGGGTAGACCCCTCCCTTTTATTCCAGGGCTGCGCGGTACTGCCGCTCTCGCCCTCTTGCTCCGCTCGCCCTTCCCAGCCTCGCTTCACAATTCACCCTTCCGACAGAGTTAATGATCCTGAGGAACCTCAAAAGAATGCCCGCGCATCTAAGCGCGGGCACTCTTCAGTTTCGGTCACGGTGAAACCAAAAATTGGAACGCAACTTCTACTTCTCTCACAATCTAGTGATGGTCGTCATGATGGTCATGATGGTCGTCGTGATGGTCATCATGATGGTCGTGATTCCAATCATGATGATCGCCATGATCCTCGTGGTCCCAGTGGCCCTCGTGGATCTGCCATCCGCGGTCATAGTGATCATAGTGAGGATGGGTCCAATAAGCTCCTGCATAAGGCGGTCTCTCCCACCTGCCAGGGACCCAAACATACCTTTCTCCATGCGCGCCCCAGTACCCGTCGATCCAAACGAAGCCCTCTCCCGGCATCGGGGGGCGCGGCTCATAGCGCAACGGGGGTGGTGGCGTACCGATATACACCCCGATCTGTCCAAAAGACGGAAGTGAGAGCGCTGATGCCACGATAAGACCCGAGATCCATTTCATCTTCATAGTTCACTCCATGGGAACCACGACTTCTTACAATGTAAACCCGACCCAAAGAAAAATGATGCTTGCAAAACGTCACGTTACCGGTGGCGTTCAACATGTCTGCTCGATTGAGTTAACCGAGCATTTGCATGGATTTGGGCAACTTGCGCTCAGAGACCGCTAGAGAAACTTCGGGACGTATACATCGAGCCTAGGACCTGTTAACACTATTAGGGCGAACAGCGTTGCGAGCGAAAGCCAAGCCCGGCGAGGCGGGGGCCGAAGGCTTTGGTGGCTACAAGGTCTAGGCTGATAAGAAGAACGGGTTGGTTGTTCGTCGCAAGGCTTCGTCTTTCGCCGCGAACCTAGGGGGACGGGGCCAATTTCCCCGGCCTCGTTGTCGCTCGTCGCTCGAAGATACCCGATATTCGTCGCTCCTCGCTTCTAGATCCCGAGAAAATTGGCTCCCGTCGCTATCGTCCTAATAGTGTTATCAGGCCCTAGCGATTTTTCGTCGGGCGTCCCAAGTACAAGTCTTTGTAGAGTCCCTAAGAGCATTCTTGGATCGATTAGTGGGGGCGGTCACCGGGAAGTTCGCCAATGAACTTTGAGACGGCTTGACCCAAGAATGTAAGTTCTTCCTCCGCACGCGTCAGATAATCCATCTGCTGATCTGAGCCTGGAATTTCGTGCTTAGCGAGGTAAACCAGGTTGGCGAGGATCTCTAAGGAGGTCTGCAGCTGTGGCCAGAGAGTCACACCTGTTGGCGGTTGCATTTTGGAGCTCCTTCCCCGGACCTGGGTGTAAATCAGCCGTTTCTGCACAACAAGCGCTTTAGTGTCGGATGCACTTTCGGTTATCCGGGTTGAAACACAGATGGAGGTTCGTGTGCTGGCTCTGAGCAAGACTCTACGGGTGGCGAGCTAGATGCCGGGCCAGCGAGAAATGGGCAATTTCGCAACAGGGTGCTGGCGCGCTCGATGCGTGGTCCGACCAGCCCCTCGGGTTGCAACACAGAATCAATTTCCAAGAACGTATTTGGTGAGATATGGTGTTTCGCAAAGGCAAATGAAGATCGCAAAGACAATGACATTCGTGCGGATAGGTGTGCTGTCGGGACTGCTGGCGTGCGCTTTCGCGGCACATGGCAAGGATTTCAACGTTAAGGATTACGGCGCGAAAGGGGACGGCGCCACATCGGATACAGGAGCGATTCAAAAAGCGATCGATGCTGCCGCGAAAGGAGGCGGCGGGCGGGTCGTGGTTCCAGCGGGAACTTATCTGAGCGGCTCCCTCTTTGTGAAATCTCACGTCGAGCTGGCGCTCACATCCGGCTCGACGATCCTAGGATCACAAAATATTACGGATTATCCAATGATGCCTACACGAGTCGCAGGTATCGAGATGACGTGGCCTGCGGCACTGGTCAATGTTTATGCGCAGACCGATGCAAAGATAACTGGAAAAGGCAGCATCGACGGCAACGGAAAGATCTTCTGGCAGAGCTTCTGGACGACAAGAGCGCGATACGAACCCAAAGGACTTCGGTGGGCGGCCGATTACGACGCCAAACGTCCGCGGCTCATTCAAATCTTCAAATCATCGAAGGTTGAGCTAAGCGGGCTCGCACTCAAGCGCTCGGGATTCTGGACGGTGGACATCTGCTATTCACAAAATGTCACAGTTGCTGGAATCACGATTAATAACAACATCGACGGCAAGGGACCGAGCACCGATGGGATCGATATCGATTCGTCACGGCACATATTGGTGGAGCACACAGACATCACGGTAAACGACGATGCGCTCTGCCTGAAGGCCGGCCGTGACTCCGACGGTTTGCGCGTCAATCATCCGACGGAGGACGTGGTTCTCCGCGACTCCGTGGTGAGAGCGGGTGCGGCCGGCGTAACGATCGGCAGTGAAACGTCGGGCGGCTTCCGCAATATCGAAGCTTATCGCATTAAGGTTTTAGCGCCCGTACCGAACGGAATTTTGTTTAAGTCTGCCCGAACCAGAGGTGGCTGGACAGATGGGATTCGCATCCACGATATCGATCTGGTAAACGTGCCAGTTGTGATTCATGTAACGCTGAATTGGAATCCTAGTTACAGTTACGCGACACTGCCCGACGGAATGACGAATGTTCCTGATTACTGGAAAGTGTTGACGACGCCAGTCTCAGAACAGAGGGGACTTGCGCATTTCCGGAACGTGTGGCTTTCAAGCATTCACGCGACTGGCGCGAAGAAGGCTTTCGAAGTGAGCGCGTATCCAAATGCGCCGCTTGAGAATTTCCATCTCTCGGCAATTCAGATCGAAGCACAGACGGCGGGAATGATCGCGAATGCCGCGAACTGGACGCTGACAAACGTTCATGTCAAAACCCTGGACGGGACCAGAATCCAGTTCAAGGATGATTCCGCAATCAAATGTACGAACAGCTCCTGCGAGTGAGGCTGGTCATGCGACACATTCGTTTTTCCGCTCTCCTCGCGCTTCCAATTTTCGTGCTGCTCTTGCCTGCCGCAGCTCGCTGCCAAAAAACCCCAATCGACCAGGTGCGCGAAGGCTTTGCTCACCCCCCGGATGACTCGCGAGTGATGATGCGGTGGTGGTGGTTCGGCTCGGCTGTTGATAAGCCTGGGTTGCAGAATGATCTGGAGATGATGAAAGCCGGCGGGATCGGCGGTGCGGAGATTCAGCCAGTTTACCCGCTGGAGTTGGACGACCCACATACCGGGTTCCACAACCTTCCCTTCCTTTCTCCCGAGTACCTGAACATGGTTCGCTTTGCATCTGAAACGGCGAACAGCTTGGGCATGCGCCTAAGCCTCACGCTGGGCAGCGGCTGGCCCTACGGCGGCAGTTATCTACCGGTCACCGAAGCGGCCGGACGGCTGCGTGTGGTTGTAGATGCCGCTCCGCAGCATGGCGGATCCCTCGCTGTTCCGTCGATTCGCAATGGAGAGAAGTTGATGGCAGTATTTCTGGCGGCGGGAACGCCAGAAAAGTATGACACCGCACGAGTACAGCAAGTCTCGGAGATTCGAGACGGGCGGCTGATTCTTCCTTCCGGCATCAGCAGCTCGCACGTTGTGCTCTTCTTTATCTCAAGCCGGACTGGACAGCAGGTAAAACGGGCAGCGGTTGGCGCCGAAGGATTCGTGCTCGATCACTTCAGCCGTGCGGCTTTAGAGGACCACCTGAACACGGTTGCCGAACCGTTGCTCCGAGCCTTTGGGGAGCATCCCCCGTCTTCTGTCTTCAGCGATAGTCTCGAGGTATATGGTGCAGACTGGACGCCGGATCTTCTGGAACAGTTTCGAAGCCGCCGTGGTTACGATTTAACTCCCTATCTTCCGGAGTTGGTGGCGGGAAGCGGAGTGGAAGCCGAAGACCTGCGTTACGACTGGGGCAGAACACTGGAGGGATTGATTGACGAGAACTATCTGGCGCCACTCAACGCCTGGGCTCGCGCCCATCACACACAGTTCCGCTCTCAGAGTTATGGGACTCCCGCAGTGACGCTCTCCAGCAACCATCTTGTGGATCTTCCGGAAGGTGAAGGCTCGCAGTGGCGCTCCTTTTCGTATACGCGCTGGGCCACATCCGCGAGTCATGTCTACGGACGCCCAATCACCTCCTCTGAGACTTGGACATGGCTGCACTCACCCGCGTTTCGAGCTACTCCGCTCGATATGAAAGCCGAGGCTGACACGTTTTTTCTCCAGGGAATCAATCAATTGATCGGGCATGGATGGCCGTATTCTCCACCTTCGGCGGGAGAGCCAGGGTGGTCCTTCTACGCGGCAGCAGTCTTTAACAATCACAATCCTTGGTGGATCGTAATGCCGGAGGTCACGAGTTACTTACAGCGGATGAGCTATCTAATGCGGGCGGGAGAACCAGCGAACGACATCGCGATCCTCCTGCCAACGGCGGACGCACAGGCTCGCTTCCTGCCTGGCCACGTCTCGGTTACGGATGAAATGCGCGCGCTTCTTGATCCGGATTTGATTCCCGAGATCCTCAACGCGGGTTACAGCTTCGACTTTATCGATTCGGAAGCGATTGAACAGGTGGGAATTCATTACCCCATTCTGGTGCTGCCCGGGATCGAACGGTTACCTCTTGCCGCATACCGCAGAATCCAGGAATACGAACGGGGTGGAGGGATCGTCGTTGCGACGAAGTCCCTTCCATCCAGGGCGCCTGGACTCAAGCAATCGCAGGCAGATTCAACCGCTGTCCAGCAGATATCTCAGGAACTTTTTGCGGCTGATAACCGGAATGCCAAGCTAGTTAGCCGGGCGGAAGATCTTGGAGCGACCTTGAATGGGTTGTCGAAACCCGATGTGACGTTCTCGCCGCAAACGCCACAAGTCGGCTTTATTCATCGTAAGCTGCCGGATTCAGATATCTACTTCGTCGCGAATACCGACAACCGGCCGCACTCGGTGGAAGCAATGTTCCGGACAGAAAAAACCTCCGCGCGATGGTGGAATCCGTTCACGGGCAACATATCTGAGGCAGGAGCTAACCACGCTATCACGCTTGCGCTCGCGCCTTACGAGTCGCGCGTTCTCGTGTTTTCCAACGTGGAGAGGAAACGCGGAACGCAGCGCGAGGTAAGAAAGTATGCTCCACCGTCTTCACCCGTCGATTTGAGCCACGACTGGAAGGTGACCTTCGACAAGACGGGTCTCTCAAAGCAAATGCCTGTTTTACGCTCCTGGTCCGATGACGATGCGACGCAGTTCTATTCGGGCACCGTGACCTATCAGCGCACGATCGATATTCCAGAGTCCTTTCTACGTGCCGAGAGAATTCTGCTGGACTTTGGCACAGGGACGCCTGTGCCGCCGATCCAGAGTCATTTTGCTGGGATGCGCGCGTGGCTGGAAGGTCCGGTGCGGGAAGCGGCACTCATTTATGTCAACGGAACTCTCGCCGGGTCGGTGTGGCATCCACCGTACACACTCGATCTTGCACACCTGCTTCATGCGGGCAAGAACGAGATCAAGATCGTGGTCGCCAACACCGCTATCAACGAACTCGCTGGGAAGGCGTTGCCGGATTATCGCTTGCTAAATCTCCGCTATGGAGAGCGCTTTACTCCTCAAGATATGGATCATCTGCAGCCGTTGCCCTCGGGTATTTTAGGACCGCTGCGGCTTATTGGCAGTCCAGATTGACGGAGGAGAGCGAACCTTCCTTTCCACTCAGCAGTAGCAGCAGACGCCGCGAACATATCGTCATCTTTCTGGAACCGGGATCGCTGCCGGGCCGCAATGTGCCTTTGCATCGCACGACCGCACGCCGAAGAAGACATTGTCTTTGGAAATAGACACCGACACGGTATGCTCGGCTCCGCTGACAGTCTCGTTGTATTTCGATGCCCTGCCCGCATACTGCCAGTCTGAGGCATTCGTCTCACGCCAAACAATCTGATACCAAGCTCCTTCCGGAGCTCCGTCGGGCGCCTCCCACTTCAAAACGGAGTTGTTGTCCAGGTTGCGGGTCGACACTCGTACATTCTTCGGCGTGCCAGGCGCGGAGGCCAGGGTTGCGAGAGTCGCAGCGTTGAGTCGCGCCACTTTCGCAATGTAGCTGAAGTCATCGAACTGAATGAGATCGCCAAACTGGACGCCATTTTCAGTCCGCACGTTCTGGTGTTGGTGGTTGAAATTCTCCCGCCACTCCGTGAAGCGCACTGCGGGAAACCCCTGCTCATTGAATGAGCGGTGATCGCCGCCACGCAGATACCGGTCCAGACGAAGGACCATCACTGGCGTCAGCGGCGGCAGGCCTAGCTTCGCGGCGTTCATTGGGACAGCATTCACGGGGAAGTATGTCCGCGCGACGTCAAGCACCTCGCGCGCCAGCTCGCGTGAGGGCGAATCACTCTCCCCTCCGAGCGCGAGAATACGCCTTACTTGCTCCTGCGTCGCGCTAGCCGGAACGCCTTCTGAGAAGACCCGCACCAGTGATTTGTCCGCGTATTTGTCACCGGGAGTCGTGTCTCCGCCGACGATGTCGTTATTGAGCACGCCTTCGAGGTCCCAGCCCTCCTGTCTTGCGAGTACAGCGAGATGATGGCTCCCATTTAGGCCCTGCTCCTCGCCTGCAACAGCGGCGAAAACCAACGTCGCCGGAAATCGATGCTGGCTGAGGATACGGGCGCACTCCAGGCTGGTAGCCGTCCCACTGGAGTCGTCATTTGCGCCGGGCGCGAAGCTGTGTGCATCCATCACATCGCTGACCCGGGTGTCATAATGTCCCGTCACCAGATACATGCGCTTGCTCTGAGCTGGATCGGTTCCTTTCAGGATCGCGTAGACGTTGACGATCTTTGTAGGCTTGGCGATACGAGGAGCGGATCCGTTGAAACCTTCTTTTTGAGGCTGTTCAACAAACGCATCCTCTTTTACTTCGAGGCAGCCGCCACAGCTTGTTGAAATGTTCTGAAATTGCTGTTCAATCCATTGCGCCGCTGCCAGGATACCCGTGCCGGGGGGCAACCCTGTCTCCACACTCGAGACTGTGCTGCGGTACTTGAAATCGACCAATGTCTGGATCGTTTGGTGAATCCTCTCTGAGGAGACCGAGCGCACGGACTGTGCGATCTCTTTATCCGCCGGCGCGGCTTTGACCGGAGCACCAGTAGCTTTGAAATCCAAAATCTGTGCGCCGCCGGCAGCGGGCCTTGCAATCACGGATAGAAGGACGAAGCCTAGAAGCGTTGCCGAAAGATGAGCCTTGGAGAACCGAAATAGAACTGCCTGCATTTGAGAGCGTCCTCGAGTGTAGCGATGACAAGATATGGGATTCAGTCTTCATTCTAAGGAACACCGCCGGAGAACATGCGCGCGGCTCTGCTTTATCTCTGAAAACCACCCATTATCCGTCGACTGCGGTTCACAAGATTGTAGGAAGCATGCTCTACAAAGAGGTCCTGGCTGCCTATGGCAGTCCAGCCGTTTCCTCCAAAAGATGACTGTTCAGTGCGGGCCGGCTATCGATTCTATTGCTTGAGCACCGTGCCATCGCGACGACGAATCTCTCCCCAGCCGCCATTCAGCGGTGAATTTTGGTAGGGAAATTTAGCCGCGGCCTTCTCATCGACCTCAATGCCCCATCCAGGCGTCTCATTCACCCACAAATATCCGTCTTTTTCTTCAGGGCAGCCGTGAAAGATCTCTTTCGTATGGTCGTTGAAAGGTGAGTACTCCTGGATGCCGAAGTTGTAACTGACGATATCGAGTGTGACGTTGGCCATGTGGCCGACGGGAGAAACATCCCCGGGACCGTGCCAAGCTGTCTTTACTCCATACTGCTCAGCGAGGATGGCGATTTTGCGTGCTGGAGTGAATCCTCCTGCCTGCGTTACATGCACCCGGATGTAATCGATCCATCGGCGCTCTATCACGGTCTGCCATTCGTGAGGACTATTGAAGAGCTCGCCCATCGCAATAGGTGTAGCGCAATTTTGGCGGATCTGCGCGAAGTAGTCGATGTCTTCCGGCGAGAGCGGGTCTTCCAAGAAGAACATTCTGAACTTCTCGGCTTCCTTGCAGAACTCGACTGCCTGGTTGGGCGACAGCCGTTCGTGCATGTCATGCAGTAGTTCCACGTCTTCGCCGAGTTCCTGCCGGGCGATTTCTAGAAGTTTTAACGCGCGGCGCATGTAGAATGCGGGCTCAAAGAGCGGCTTATCGTGGAGAGGTTTGACGGTGGTGGTGCCGGTGTGTCCCGCGCCATAACCAGCCATTCCAGGGACTCCCACTTGCACTCTGATGTTGCGGAAACCCTGGCTCAAATAGTGCTTCGCGTTCTCTATGACCTCCGGATAATCCGCGCCTTCCGCATGAGCGTAGGTATCTACCGCCTCGCGGCACTTGCCTCCCGCGAGCTGATAGACCGGCATGCCCGCCTGGCGGCCTTTGATGTCCCAGAGCGCCTGGTCGATCCCACTAATCGCGTTGTTCAGCACTGGGCCGTTTTTCCAGTAGGAACTGTCGTAGCAAGATTGCCAGATGTCCTCGATGCGATCTGTTGGCTTGTTGAGGAGGAAAGGCTTCAGATATTTCTCGACCGCGGGTTTGACGAGGTCGGCACGCTGAGTGAACGTAGCGCAGCCATATCCGTAGAGGCCATCTTGATCGGTCGTGATCTTGACCACGGTGAGACGGACGCCGGCTGGCTGGCACTCGATCACGCTGATGTCTTTAATGCGTGGAGTGGGCATTGCGCGCGTGGAGCGCTCCACCTGCGCTTGTGCTTGTTCTATTAACGTCAGAGGTGTAGTAAGGCCGACGATACCGGCGCCTGCGAGAGACTTCAACAGGTGGCGACGCTGTATGGACAAATCAAAACCTCCCTAGAGACTGCCTGCAAATCTTACTATCAAACTTGGAATTTCGGTTTCGGACGGTATGAGTGGACGTGCAGGAATGTCGAGATTCAGAATTCAAAGGACAAAGTGAGTCACTGAGAGTCGCTTTTTAGCGGATCTCGCTTTCGGCCTTATGCGGGCATAGGATCGGAGAATAGGCCCAGATCAGTCGCAGTCTAGGAGGTTGGTGCTATTTCTGACCTGCTCCGCGCGGATACCACTGATATGCAATGAGCTTGTACCGTAGAGGTTTGATCGCGATTTGCGGTCTCGACGCCGTGTCCTCTATTTTCCTCGGATGTCCCACCTATCTCTTCAGGTAAATACGGTAGCCAGAAGGCTTCAACGGCCTGCTCCACCAATAGACGTCATCTGGGGGCATACGTTCCGCATAAACCCAGTATTGGTTGTCGAGCAAGGCTGCCAGCGCAGGCCAGCGGTTTAACTTGTCGTAGGTGTCAGGGCCCTCCTGACAATATTGGTTACTGACAACGAAGATCCTGGGCGGATTCCGCTTAAGCGCTTCCATGAAGGCACTGCGATAGCGGTCTACCATCCACATCATTTCCGTTCCACGCGGAGCGTATGCATAGCAATCATAGAAAAAGCCGGTTGCTTGCACCAACTGTTCCCGGTAGAGCGTGTTGATACATCCCGCGATCGTATCGAGACACTGCACTTTGCCTGAAACTTCCTGTCCTCCAAGGTTCTGGAGGTCGCCGCTCAACATCGTTATGAACTGTTGATTGCGCCAGTCATAACGGATGGCCTTGAGAGCGCATTGCGGAGCGAGGACGAGCAAACCATATACACCTGCCAATGCGGCCAGATAACGCAGCACGCGGTGTCGCAGAGCGGTCACAAAGTCGATCGCCATCAGGGTTAAAAGAAAGACCAAAAGGGGGTAACGGTAGTAAGGAAAGCCTCGCCCCTGGAGAATGTAAAAGGCGACGCCGATCGTTGCCGCACCTGCGAGCGTCCGCCTTTCCCAATTCCAATCCCGCTGCACGGCTACGATTACCAACCACACGACGACCAGCGGACCAACCGGAGCCACGCTGTGCAGCAAAAGAAAGCCCATCGGTTTGCGGTACATGCCGTTGTAGTAGCGAGACAGACCGAACATCGTCTCAACAAAGGCGCTCAGAGCATGCACGCGAACAAGGTAGGCATAGACGATCAAGCAAGGAAGAAGAAAGCCGGCTGCAGCGTAGAGGAGAAGTTTTCGATAAGGCCGCTGTTGAGCCTTCAGACGAAGTACTAATACGATGAGCAAGAGAAATCCGATTGGTATTGCCAGAGGTTTCATCGTCGCCGCGACGCCAGCGGCGAAACCTGAGGCTGAGATGAACAAGGCTGAGTTATGCCGCAAGCCCAGAAAGAGAAAGGCACACACCCAGATCAGGAAAGCTGCGATGATCAGGTCCCGTTCTCCGAGGAAGGCTACGCCATCTTGTCCGTGAATCAAGGCTACGAGCGCCGCAGCAGCAAAACCCGCGAACCAGCCGTAGGGTCTGGCGATTAGGACCATGGCAATCCCGATCGCCGCCATCAGCGCGAAATCGAGGATGCGCCAACTGAGCGAACCGCCGCCGAAGATATGAATGAGCAGCCACTCCACCAGATATGCGCCTGGCATATTCAGCTCGACGATTTGGCGGTAGGGCGCGAAACCGTGGTCCATCAAGAAGGCGACATAATGAATTACGGACGCATCGCCGACTAGAGGCCATCTCCACGTGCCGATCACAAAGACCGTTAGACTCGCGGTAAGGAAGGCAGTCAGAATCCAAGGCCCCCATCTCGACAAGACAATGGGCAAGTCACCGCTCAGATTCTTATTTTGGGCCATTTTCCATTGTCGATTGTCCCACAGCGTGTCTCTCCTTCGGTCCTCCGCTTAGCAGGGCCCGTCGAACTTTCTCAATTGTTCCGCTTCAGCTATGCTCAAAAGAGGTTCTTTGCATTGCGGAAAGCGCTTGTGAATCCATGAGATCAACGGAACGGTGAATGCGGCAGGCAGGACTGGTTGTTCGATTTGGTTCAACTCTGGTTTGTTTTATAACCATCCTTGCAATCCCCCCGGTGCGGCTGCTTGCACAACAGACGGCTCCCACAGAACCTGAGTTGCCGGCAGCTCTCCAGCCGGTCTTCTCTTCGGCTGATGAAGATCGCGATCGCGGCTCAGCTTATGTGCCGTTCGACAGCTGGATTTATCCAGCGATGGCGCGCTTATTTTCGCTTGGATATGCGGATTCCGCATACCAAGATATGCGGCCCTGGACGCGCCTGAGCTGTCTGCACATCCTCGAGGAAACCTACCCCAAACTCGAAGGCGCGCCTCAAGACACCGAAGCCTGGAACATCTTCCTGGCGCTGGCAAAAGAGTTCGGATACGATCCCCAAGCCCCTTCCAAGCGAGCCGAACTAGCGAATGTCTATACCCGGCCTACGGGTATCGCTGGGCCGCCTGTGAATAATTCGTTCCACTTCGGGCAAACGATCATCAATGACGACGGACGTCCCTACCAGGAGGGATTCAATGCCATCACCGGCTTTAACGCAGACGCTGAATGGTGGCGGCTGACCTTGCAGGTTCGCGGCGAATACCAGCACGCGCCAGGCCGCAGCGCCTACCCCCAGTCCGTCCAAGCTCTCTTCGCGCAGGTGGACAGCGCCCCTGAACTGCCGGCTGAGCCCGTTCCTCAAACTAATGTCTTCCGCTTGCTCAATGCCAATTTGTCCATCCATGTCGCTCAGCACGAGATATCGGTCGGCAAAATCGAAGATGAGTGGGGACCAGCGCAAACTGGCGGCATGGCGATTAGCAACAATGCCGAGCCGATTTATGCCTTCCGCATCAATCGCGTCGAACCTCTACGCGTTCCGTTGCTCTCGACGGTCATGGGCCCTTTTCGCTATGAGTTAATCTTCGGCGATTTAAAGGGGAACCGCTATCCCAACCAGCCCTGGATCCACGCGGAGAAATTTTCTTTCAAGCCGTATCGCGACTTGGAGTTTGGGTTTTCCCGAGTCGTTGTGTTCGCCGGGAAGGGTCATGTTCCTCTGACCTTCGGCTCGTTCTGGAACAGTTTCAGCAGCTTCAGCAATGTTCCCGTCGCGCAGAAGTTCAGCAGGAACGATCCAGGAGCGCGTCATTCGAGCTTTGATTTCACCTGGCGCTTACCGTGGGTCGAGAAATGGTTAACTCTGTATTCCGACTCGATTGTGCACGACGATGTTTCACCGCTGGCCGCGCCGCGGCGCGCTGCGGTCACTCCAGGCATTTTCCTATCGCATGTGCCGAAGCTTCCCCATTTCGACGTTCGTGTCGAAGCCGTTTCGACCGACCCGGTAGCGAGTAGCCAAGGGGGCCAGTTCATTTACTACGAAACTATTTACAAGGACGGCTATCTGAACAAAGGGAACTTCTTCGGCAGCTGGATCGGAAGAGAAGGAAAGGGGGGACAAGCGTGGATTACCGACTGGCTGAGCCCCAGGACTTACATCCAGTTCGGATACCGGAACGCAAAAGTCTCAAAAACGTTTATTCCTGGTGGAACAACACAGAACGATTACAGTGCGCGAGCGGTTCTACGGTTGAAGGAGAATCTGGAACTGAACGCATTCGGTCAGCTGGAATTTTGGAAAGTTCCAGCGCTGGCTCACGGGTTACAAACCGATTTCACCGGCTCCGTCCAGCTTACTTATTTTCCGAAGTTGAAGTGGCCCAAGTAAGCAAAGCTGAGTACAAACCGCAAGCTTATATTTCCGCGTTGATGGAGAGAGGCTTCGCACAGTGTGCAATCCATTTCCGATGCGCACCACGTTCCGCCACTCAACGCTAGGGCCTTTTAACCTTATTTGGGCGAACAGTGTTGCGAGCGAAAACCAAGCCCGGCGAGGCGGGGGCCGAAGGCTTTGGTTAACAGGCCCTAGAAGAACATAGACCTCCGGACGGAATATCCGCATTCACCACTGCCTCGGAGCACGCGGCAACGACCGGAGAAAGAGTGCAAAAACGGAAAGAGCCGGAGCAAAACTCCGGCCCTTCAGTCGAGGTCACGTTTGTTATCTACCGGCTCCTCTGAGCGTCTGAACCGAGGAGTTCGGGAGATAGCCGTCGGTGTGGAATGTGAAGGTTGCCTTGCGAGCTCCCGTTGCTTGAGGCGTGAAGTGTGCGAAAAGAACACAGATCGCCGCAGGCTGGAAGCCCAACCCGTCGTAGCAGGTACTGTCATTGTAGCTAAAATCCCCGGTGTTCCCTGTGGCGGTAAAGAACGGGGTACTCAAGAACATGAATTTAGTACCGATGTTGTTTATAAAACCAACTAAGCTCTTTTCCTGACCAACTGGCACGCCGCCGAAAGCCAACGTCGAGGCCATCCCATTCAAGTAGATCAGGTTATTTGAACCTGAAGTACTGGTGCTGGCGGAGTTCGCGACCACGAAGGACTGGCCACCATTCGTAATCGCGAGGGCATCCGGAGTGTTGATCAGCTTGCCGTTCCTCAGAGGAAGCGTGTATGGGTTGCCAACTGGAGGAACCAGGGTGATCTGGTTTGTCGTCCCATCCAGGACGTAATACTCATCTGCTGGATCGAAGACAATTCCCGCGGGATTTGTTCCGTCGAACTCCGGAATGTCGATGGCGCTACCGCCCCCTGCCGGAATGCGGACAACCTTCGAACCGCCGGTTCCGTCGGTTTGATTGCTAAAGCCGTCATCCCCGACGAGAAGATCGCCGGTGTAGGGGTCAACCGCTATGCTGCCGGGGAACCAAAGCTGGACCGCTCCCGTGTTCACCTTGAATGCTGGTCCGCCGCCTACTGGTACCTCGACGATGAAAGCGGGGTGACTAGAGGGACCGGCGTTCAGGTTATCTTGGCCCGTATCTCCAATGAAGAGATTCCCCGCGGTGTCGAAAGCCACGCTAAACGGATGAAAGAGGAGATTTCCGGGATTGAAGGCGAAAGGAGCTTGACCTGTTTGCGTCGGAACAACCACAATCTGGCCAATCACTGTGTCCCCTCCAGCATCCGCCACGTAGAGGTCTCCCTGACCATTGATGGCGAGACCGAAAGGCGCTCCCAGAGTAACCGGGGAAGTGTCGACCACCGTTAGATTCTTCCCATTGGGCCCGTTGGCGGAGAGAATCTGTGGTGTTCCGGAGTTATTGGAAATGTAAAGTTTTCTGTCGAGCCCGGAGACCACCAACCCAGTAGGCGAGTTGATATTGGTTGCGGCGGTACTTGCATCGAGGGGGTAGACCACGCTTGCCCCCGCGATGCCTGTGGAGAAAACTTCGGTGGAAGCAAGAGTCCCGGAGGGACCGCTCAGCAGAACTGCACCATACCGCAGCCCAGGGAAGGCGGGGTCGGCAGCGATGTTCTCTTGACAGATGAAAGGATCAGAAGGTGCGATCGATCCGCCGTCGCTACCAACGGTATAGGTTGCGTTCGTGCAATTCCCAGATGCTGCCTGAATTTCTGTGCTTATGTCGCCTTGAGAAATGAACTGGAAGCCTTGCAGAGTCTCTGTCGCGTTCAACTCATAGTTGAAGGTAACTGGAGTACCAACTGTTTGGACTGGAACCTGGGAGAGGCCAACTGGAGCGCCGTAGATCAGTTCGACGACGTTATTGTTGACGAAATCCACAACGTACAGATGACCTGACTGGTCGATCCCCATGCCGGCGCCATTGACCAGGCCAGTCACCGGAACTCGAAATGCGCTGGACGCATCACCACCTGGGATTTCAATAATGTTCTCTGGTATCTGTTGGCTCGGGGTCGCAGAAGTGGCAGTCAGGGTCAGGACGTAAAGATTTCCCTTCGGGTCAATCGTCAACCCGGTCGGGCTGAAGACTGTGAAGTTCGGGATAACGTAGATGGAAGCGACTGTGGAACCCGCCGGGATTTGGTACAGCGTCGAGAAGAAGTCCCCAACGAAGAGGTTCCCCGCCGCATCTTTGACAAGGGCGGTGGGAAGGATATTGGTCGGCAGCCCGGTTATACCAAGAGGCGTTAGAGTAGAGGAGCCTGCCGCCACGGAATATAATGCGAAGGACACATCGTCCCCGATGTAGACAGTATTGAATGTACTGGAAGACGGGTTTGTGTCCACGGTCAGAGCGGTGACGTCTTTGAGCGCCCCTCCCTGCACAAGCGTCGTCACATTGCCATTTAGCACTCCGTTGGTCGCGTGGACTTCGGTTACCCGTCCCACTCCGGAGGAGGGACTGTCCCCGATAAAGAGATCGCCTAGCGAATCGACGGCGACGGCCTGGGGGTTCACGAGCGTGCCGCCTCCGAGATCTACCGTGCTCGAACTGGTCCCGGTGTAAGCCTCTATGCGGTTATTTCCCGCATCAGCGACATAATAGGTGCCGTTTGGGGCCACTGCGAGACTTTGGGGGGCGTTCAGTCCGGTTTGAGCCGTGAGCTGCGCATCGACTACGACGTTCGGAGCGGCGGCAAAAGCTCCACTAGCCGAAAGCAACAGTGCAATGACAGGCAGCCCAGAAACAAACTTCTTTTTAGGGGAAGAGGAACTCCGATGGGTCTGAGACATAGTGGTGGCACTCCTAAATTGCCGGGCGATAAAACCGTGGTTGTCGAAATAGGGGAGCTGCCGCTTGCAACGACTTAGATGACGATGATGCTTTTCAGCGATGTCTCTCGTAGTTGTTTTAACGCTTGGTTAACAGATAGCCGAAAGTTGACACACAGCGTCGACTGAGTATACACGCGACCTGTAAAAAAGCACCATGCCGCTTTCGTTCGTCCAGTACCTAAGTAATCAAAGCGCGCAGGACAGCTCTAAAAGATCGTCCAAGTAAGGCTTTCGTCGAGGGGGGTCTATGCCGGGAGCACAATCGCAGTTCTGAAGAGGAGTGTATTTTTGGGAGCCTGACGACGGCGGGCGGAGGAAGGATTACTCCCGGGAAGAACAACTCAGAGATGAGGAGAACGGCATTCCGCGGAGGGTATCAGCTAAAGCAGGGGGCAATATGCGACGGGCTAACGGGCGACGGAGAAGTCCCATCGCCCGGGGAACTCAGAGAGAGCTTACCCGGTGAATACAGTCTGCGCGGAAAATACTGAATTTCCCTTTAGCATAGCCGCCAAAGTAGATTAATCCTCCGAAACCTTCCGCAGTGCAGGTCAGCGAAACTTCATACAACGAACGGTGACCTGGCCGGTCTTCATACTCAATCCGCACCCTGCGCTGCGCCGCCATAGGATGGCGCAGCCGAAGATCGGAAAAAGCGATTACTTTCGAGGGAGAAGCAACCGGGTTAGGGATGGCGCTACCACAATCTTCAGGCTTCACTGTACGATTGAACCAGAACGAATGTATCCGCTCAAGTGACAGAATAGCCAGAGATCTAACACGTTCGTGCAAGCCCCGACGGAACGACCCAAAAGCATCTTTCGATCAACTCCCTGTCTTCCCTTAGTTTGGCTGCGCGATAGTGCTAACTTGCCCGGCATCATGTCCACTGGAAGCGGCACTGAGCCATTGTATGAGGCTCGGACCCTGAGCAGAGCGCAAGCCGATGCAATCGTTAATATTGTTCTGCGCGTGCTGCAAAGCGCTTTCCGACGCCGGCACCCTATGCTGCGAGAAGTATGCAGCAACCTCGCTCGCCCGGTCGACCGTGCAAAAGCTCCCCGTAGCCGAAACTAGAGACGCTCCCGTGAACATCGTGGTCTGAGCCAGAACTGCAGGCCAGTTGCTCTTGACGAAATCCCAGGCGACCTCTTGCGTATTGCGGTCCTCAAGCTCATCTGCTATCAATTCCGCCGAATCCTGGTTCCTCACCTTGCCCGAAACCGCGTACTCAAGTGTTCGACGAACTAGCTCGGGATTGCGAAAACGGGCGAGAGCGTAGAGCGTCTGTCGAGATAGCTGAGGATTGTCGGTTGACGCGCTCATTCGCTGCAATTGATCGAAGAGAGCCGAGTTTCCATTCTGCGCCGCCACACGAAGAGCCGTCGCCGCGAGCGTAGCATCCACAGAATCAGGATGCTCGAGATACTCACTCGTCGTGCGCCTTGCCTCCCCAATCACGGCAGAATCATCCCCGATGCCGCCAACCACGGAAAATAGCACGGCACGCAGCTCTCTACGTTCAGCCGACTCAGCTTTGGCAGGCGGACCCAGACGATGGAGTACCGGCCCAAAAGTGTCTCTTACCCAAGCAGCGAGAAGTTGGTGCTCATGCGAAGTGGAAACCAATCGTTGATCGATGGAGCTCAGTGAGTATGCGACCGTTTGTGCGACATAAGCGCTCCTGTCGTCCTTCACGGAGGCGGCCAGATTGAGGAAGTCCCCTATCGATGCTTTGTCAGCCCTGGTCAATGCCCACTCGCTACCTAACAGGACGATACGGTCTTCGGGCCCTAGTGCGGTCTCAACCTGGCTGAGGAGCTTTTGATAACTCGCTGCATCATACTGGCTGCGGTAGTAGCCCTTGCCGCTCGCATTCCCGTAAAAACCCTGCGCCTCGGGAACCCGAAGAGAAGCATTTTTCCGATCGACAATCTGGCAATTTGCTGCGGCGCTGCTAGTACCGACGCAGACGGGCAGAGTCCACACGGTCTCCGGAGAGGCCGGTGTCTGGGGGTTGAGGAAGAAGCGTTCCTGCGTCACGCTTACCTTTTCCCCTTGCGGCGCGCCAAAGGTCAAGAGCGCTTCACCAGGCTGGGTCACAAGACTCTGCATAATCTTGTCGATTGGCCGGTGGCTCACTTTCGTTTGTGTGTTCCAAAAATCTTCTGCTGTCGCATTGCCATATATGTGTGCGGCGAGATAATTGTGCACACCTTCACGGAATGTCTGTTCACCAATGTAATTCTCGACCATCGACAGGACAGCGCCGGCTTTACCATAGCTGATGCCATCGAACATCTCGTTGATCTCGTCAGGGGTGTTGGCTGTTGCACGGATTGTTCTAGTCACTTTCCGGGCATCGAGGTCCAACGTCCTGTTCAAGTTGGAGGCTACCTCCTGAGGCATCTGCCACTCGGGCTTCCATGCCGCTACCGGCTTATATTCCATCCAGGTAGCGAATCCTTCATTCAACCAGATATTGTCCCACCACTCCATGGTCACCATATCGCCAAACCACTGGTGCGCCATCTCATGTGCAACATCGACTGCGACGATCTTCTGAGCACTCAAAGGAGCGGTGTTCGGGTTCACCAACAATGCGGTCTCGCGATAAGTGATCGCGCCAAAATTCTCCATCGCACCTGCTTCAAAATCCGGCAGGGCAATCATGTCCAGCTTGGGCATCGGGTATTTGATGCCGAAATAAGTGTCGTAATAGTGGAGGAAGAACTCCGCGGCCGAAAGAGCAAAGGCGCCGTCCTGAACGTGACCAGGGGTGGCACAGACACGGATGGGAATCCCGTCGCTCGCCCCGGAAATGCACTCGAAATCGCCCACCAAGAACGCAAGCAAGTACGTAGACATCCTCGGAGTCTGGGCAAACTGGATCGTATGGCGGCCGACTCCGGGTCCAGGAGTGTCGGAGATGATATTTGTATTCGAGATCGCCGTGTCTCCCTTGGCTACAACGAGACTGACATTGAATGTCGCCTTCATTGCCGGCTCATCGAAAGAAGGGAATGCGCTGCGCGCATCAGTTGACTCAAACTGAGTGACCGCGTAATTGCGTCTGGATGTCTTGGAGAGATAAAATCCGCGGAGCTTAGAATTAAGCACACCGGTGTAGCGAATTATGAGCTGGTGTGGCCCTGTTGGGAGTTGCTGGGGAAATCGGAACGTCGCTTGTTGCTTTGCGGGGTCCAGCGTGACTTCCGCTGTCAGAGTGCGACCATTGATCGTGGTCGTGACGCTCTGAAATTGAATCTCAAGCGCGTTGAGCGTAATGTCGCGGACCGGCTGCACCAACGTCACATCGATGCGCTCGTTGCCGGTAAATGTTGCTGCGTTGAGATCGGGCGTCAGCTCGAGCCAATAGTGCTGCGGGCGTGCGACGTTGCTAAGCCTTTGGGCTGGCGCGTGCGGTCCGTACAGGAGCAAAAATGGAAAAAGCAGAATTGGTAGCCGGCGAAACAGTGGGCGAAAAGAAATCGAAAGCAAAAGTTCCTCGCTATAGTTAGACGCGCAACGGACGGCAACTGTCATTGATGTTCCTTCAGTTTGCGTCACATTTCCCGATAGTTGAGCAGAATCAGCCCAGCCGCGGCCAGAAAAACCGGCCAAAGATAACTCGCAATCCTGGCCATCCGGTTCTCAGGGAGCCGCAGTTCCAGCCATCGTCCCCAGCCGGCCGTGGCGCCGCATAAGGCAATTGTCGTGTGACTCATGCCTGCGAACAGTTCTTCTTTCACGTCCGCGACGGCGTGATCGTGCATCAGCAACAGCGCTGAGCCGACAACGCACATCACGGGAAAAACATAGCTAGGCCACAGCGCCCGCAGCTTGCCCGCCTGTACCAAGCATTCAAAGACGGCAAAACTCAGGATAAGCAACGCCGCAAAGCGATGCACCAGAACATCGGGCGCCGAAAAACTCGCCCAAAAAGGACGCGGTCCCAACGGCCAATTCTCCGGATCGGCACGCAAGACGATAAATAACGCTAAACCCGCAAAGCATAACGGCCAAAAGCGAGTCCAACGGATCCGCCGCAAGCGGCTGAGCCAAGCCAGAAGCCCCGCGACCAATACGACGATACCAGCCCAGTGGTGGTTGTACTCGGACCATGCCCGGTCCCTGGCATCGCTGGCAGCCATTGGGCGAAATTGGCTCTCCTGGATTGCGACATGCATGGGCGTTGCGGGCGTGAGCGCGTCCGCAGGTGGGCTCGTCATGCGCGGCACCTCGGGACGCAACCGCGCAAAGATCTCGTGAGGAGTCACCTGATCGAGGACGGAGACGTCTACGCCGGGAGACTGCGCAGTCAGAGACGCTGCGGCCAATACCGCGGTGAATCCCAATCCGATCTCCGCCTCGGCAAATCGCCTGATCCGGACAAGGAGTGGTTCCGGGTCGGTCTCGAGCCTCTGCACAACCTTCCAATTCGCAAAACCTAGCCCTGCCATGACGAGCAAGAGATAAATCTTCGCGAGCAGGAGGACACCATACATTGTGCCGTAGAGCCCGCCCAAAGAGCCTACGTAGAACCATGCCATTCCGGCGCCGGCCAGGATCAAGGCAGCCGCACTCCACATCGCCATCCGAGAGTAGCGCCGAGAAATAGTCCGCGCTTCGTCCACGCTTCCCGCGTGCTTGAGTCCGAGCAGGAGAAAAGGCATTGCGCCGATCCAAGCGGCGACGCCCAGGTGGTGGACAGCGGTGAGAAGTGCCAAAACTAAGCGGTTCTCCATTCTCGCCATCGCGTGACTTGCCGAAACTGTACAAATCAACAGCAGGAGTCCTAACGGGAGCATTGCAGAGATCGCCTTCGGGTTCTGCACGCGGGCGCAGATCCAGAGCGCAATCGAACAGAGGAGTGCAATCGATCCGGCAATAAAGAAGCCCGTCGTGGCGAGCTCTCGGAGACCCAATCCGACACCTTGAACTAATTGAGCCGAAGAGAGGAAGAGAGAGACCGCCTCAGCAGAGGCCATCGCGAGGGCGGCTATCCTTAATCCGCGGCGCCAGGAATCTATGCTTGCCCGGCTTGCAGGGGCACCTCGGGCTACGATCCACAGAAAGCAGACGCCTCCGAGCAGCAGAGCTTCAAACGAGAGAGTCGCTGCTCGAGCCAGGACGCTTAACAGATCAAAGTCATGCAGTAGCCAGATCAAGCAGCTACCTTACGATGAACGGAATTTCACCGCGTGTGATGTGCCCGTCGGTGGATAGTGCTTGCCACCGCAGCATGTAAGTTCCCTTCGCGGCTACAGTCACTTTCGCGGACAAAATTTCGGGCGAAGACGGCGGCCCGATCGGGATCCGCATGACTCTGCCATCGGGCCCCAGCAGACTCAGGCTCGAACGCACCGGATCCACGCGTGAGTTAAAGGCCAGCGTGACGTCGATGTTACCCGCAGCAACCGCACTGTTCGCAGCAGGAGTGGAGCGCACTAGCACGGAATGAGCTACCGCGGTTCTTGAACTGACCGCCATCATCCCAATCGTGAGAGCAGTTGCAAAGAAAATCTTCGATACGAACTTGCGGCTTACAACGCGCATCGTGAGGCGATTCTTCTCCTTCAGGATCATTGAGGAAGAGCGGCTCCGTTCAATGTCAAACGGGTTCGCGCCTTGGGATATTCGATAGTCGACTCGGAAAAGCGGCAAACCGCGGACATCACGGCTGTCAGCGTGAAGTGCCGGAGAGATCCGGCGTCTCGGCAAGCGCCACCGAAGCCGCTCGTTCTGAGTGACCGCCCACTTCCGCCGCCCGCGCTTCGGCATAAGCGGCAGCACCCATAAGGGCCGCTCTGCTTTCGAGGATGATGCGCACCGGCGTCTGTACCAACAAATCACTCAGCCGCCCTTTGTCGACAAAGGCACGAATAAATGTGCCGTCTTTCATTTTTGTCAGCAGCTTGGGCGCCATCCCACCTCCAAGGTAAATCCCTCCGACGGCAAGGATTTTGAGAGCAAGATTTCCCGCTTCCGCGCCATATGCCGAAACAAACATATCCAGCGCCTTCACGCACAGCTCGCTTTTGCCGTTCTCTCCCAATTCTCCGATCACCGCGTTAGGATCTTCGGTCCGCAGCCGCTCCTTGAGCCAAGCGGGCTCCTCTAGCTTTTTCACGTCGCGGCAAAAGTTATAGAGGCTTGTGAGGCCCATGCCGGAAACCACCCGCTCATAGCTGACGCGCCCTTGAACTTCCTTCTGCAAATAGCGCAATAGGTCGATCTCGTCATCGTTCCTCGCGGCGAAGTCACAATGTCCACCTTCCGACGCGATCGGAACGTGAGTATGGCCGTTCCAAATCAGCACACCTTCGCCAAGCCCAGTACCTGCGGAAATGAGGCCGCGATTTCCCGATGCACCCGGGTCTCCAGCGCTCAAAGTAAAGATTTGCTCTGGTGCCAATTCGGGAATGCCGTAGGCATTCGCTTCAAGATCGTTGATCAGATATACGTGATCGATCTTGAGATCAATGGCCATCCTTCGGCTGTCCAACTCCCAAGGAAGATTCGTGAGCTTTAGACGTCCCTGGCGCACCGGACCGGGAACGCCGAAACAGGCGGCGACGACACTCGCCCGCTTGCTGCCGGTGAGGCCAGACTCTTCCAGGAATTTCTTCACGATCTTTTCGAGGCCGGTGAACTCTTTGGCTGCGTATCTCTGTTCGCGGACTGGCACGAGATGGCCCTGCGAGAACTCGTAGAGCGCGAGCTCGACTTTCGTACCGCCTACATCTCCCGCCAGGATCATCGCGTTATCTCCAATCTTCCCCTGCCATCTGCGCCGGGCTGGGGCAGCAACGCGGCCGCAGCTGAGTCGAGCAAAAGGGTAATACGGCCACTCTTGGGCTGGATCAGCTGAGAGGGAAAGTCTTCCGGCAAGTATGGTCCAAGCAGCACGCTTTTGAGAGCCGGCGCCTTATCCGGCCCGGCGATGACGAAGAAAACATCGCGCGCTTGATTGATCACCGGAGATGTCAACGTGACGCGCCATGTCTCTTTTTGGGTCGGCACGTGATTGGCGACGGCGATGCGCAGCAGTTCATGGAGCGCTGCGCTGTGCGGGAAGAGCGAAGCCGTATGACCATCAGGGCCCATACCCAGAGAGAGAGAGTCAAAGGTGGGCAGCTCCGCACCTTCAAGACGAAAACTGCTGCGGATGTCCGACTCGTACTTCGCAGCCGCCGCGTCCGGCTCGAGTTCACCGTGAATGCGAAAAATTTGCGAATCTTTCAAAGGAACTTTGTCGAGAAGGGCAAGGCGGGTCATCCGATAGTTGCTATCCGGATGGGAGGGTGGCACTGCACGTTCGTCCACCCAATAGAGCTCCAATTTTTCCCATGGGATCTGGCTCCGAAATGGAGGCCCGGCGAGGAGTTCAAAGGTGCGCTTCGGAGTGCTGCCGCCAGAGATCGCGATGCGCGCTTTCCCACGCGCATCGACCGACTCCTGAATGCGATCCACAAAGTATTCGGCAGCGCGGTGGGCCACCGCTTCAGGGGTGGCATCTACGGTATAAAGAGCCTCGATCGTCTTAGCCATTCAGATTGCGATGCCTTGCGTCCCGCTCTCGTTTTCCGCGCGGGCTCTTTAAACAAATTACACGTTGCGCCAAGCGTGGCCGTCCCGCGCCAGTAACTCATCGGCAGACTTCGGCCCCCAGGTACCAGCCGCATAATTGGGAAAGTCCTTCGGAGGATTCGCTGCCCATTGCTCAAGAAGCGGAGTCAGGAGCGCCCAAGTCGCCTCCACGCCATCGCGGTGCGCAAAAAGCGTGGAGTCGCCAAGCATCGCGTCCAGCAACAACCGCTCATAGCCATTCGCCGAGGACTTTCCGAAAGCCTGAGCGTAGCTGAAATCCATAACGACCGGGCACACTTCCATATTCGGGCTGGGAACCTTAGCACCGAAGCGGAGCGAAATTCCTTCATCCGGCTGAATGCGCATTGCAATCAAATTCGGCTGTAATTCCTTGCAGTGACCATTCTGGTTGGCAAAGAGTAACTGTGGTGGCTGCTTGAATTGAATCGTGATTTCGGTAACTCTCTTCGCCATCCGCTTCCCAGCACGGAGGTAGAAGGGGACGCCTGCCCAACGCCAATTCTCGATGTTCAGCTTAAGCGCGGCGTAGGTTTCCGTCGTCGATTTCGGATCAACGCGATCTTCCTCGCGATAGCCCTTGACCTGCTGGCCTCCGATTTTGCCGGGTCCATATTGACCGCGTACCGAAGCTTCCAGATGAATGGGCTGAATGGAGCGCCATACCTTCACCCTCTCACGGCGCATCGCCCTGGCGTCGAAGGAGACCGGCGGCTCCATAGCAACGAAAGATGTGAGCTCCATCACGTGGTTTTGTACAACGTCGCGGAGTGCCCCTGCCTTCTCATAGAAGGGACCACGGCCTTCGATGCCTATGTCCTCGGCAGCCGTGATCTGCACATGGTCCACGTAATTGCGATTCCAGATGGGTTCGAAGATCCCGTTGGCGAATCGGAAGACCAGGATGTTTTGGACTGTCTCTTTGCCCAGATAGTGGTCGATGCGGAAGACCTGGTCTTCGTCAAAAACCCGGTTTACGTTTTCGTTGAGCGCGCGCGCGGAGCTCAGGTCATGGCCGAAAGGCTTTTCGATAATGAGCCGCACTGTTCCGCGTTCGGGATGCGCCATCCGCTGCGCTCCAAGTTGCTCGATGATCTCGGCAAAATATTCCGGCGCCGTTGCCAGATAGAAAAGGCGATTCCCTTTGGTCCCTCGCTCCTTGTCGATCTTTTGGAGCAGCGCATTCAGCTTGGCGTAGCCCTCGTGATCGTCAAAGTTCATCGCGTGATATTCGACGCGCTCAATAAACGGCTCCAGTTTTGGGTCGTCCGCCTTAACGCCACCGAACTGCAAGATTCCCTCGCGCATCTCCTGTGCGAACTCGCCTTGCAACGGGCGGCGAGCTACTCCAACTACGGCGAACTCCGGGGGCAATAAGCCTGCCTGCTCCAAATGGAAGAGGGCCGGCAACAGCTTTCGCTTGGTCAGGTCGCCGGAAGCTCCAAAGATGACGACGACCGAAGGTTCAGGGACGTTTAGACCCGTCCTAGTTACATCTTCCGGAGAGACTCTCACTTCCATTGTCGCCATCGGATTGCTCCTTCGTCCAGTTATGCGACTCTCCGCTCCCGGCGACAGGTTCCATGCCGCCTAGCGGATGCTCTTTCGTTTTAGCCCCTTTCAGCCAGCAAAGCGCTTACACGGAGCTGATGATGGATCGCAATTGGAAATCCGCTCAGAACTCGACACCCAAGCGCTCCAACTCTTTCACAAACTGGTCCCTGTTTTGATATTGGATTGCATGGATCCCCGCACTCCCGGCCGCAGCACAATTTTGCTCCCGGTCGTCCACAAAGGCCACCTCCCCGGCGTTCCGCTGAAGAACCTCAAGCGCCAGCGAAAACATCCTGGGATCCGGCTTGCGCAGCCCCAGATAGCAGGAACTCAAAAATCCATCGAAGTAACGGTGAAGTCCGAAACGCTCAATCCGGAAATCGTTCAATTCCCGCGATTCATTGTTGAGTACCATGAGCTTTAGTCTGTTGGATGCTCGAAGCTTGTCAAGGACGCCGAGGGCCCCTGAATCGAGCACACGAGACTGAGCTTTCGCTTCCTCCAGAAATTCCGCTGGGGTGAAAGGGCGCGGCTCAAAGAAAACAGTTCTTTGCAAGAACTGCTCGGCCGTCATAAAGCCCTTCTCCCAAGCATCGTTGGCCAGTTCATGACGAGCCTCGTAAGCTGCACGATCAACACAAAAGTGGCTGAGGACAGCCGAGCGTTCGAGATGGTCCCAGCCATTGGTCAGGAGGACGCCACCGACATCGAAAAGCATCGCACTAATCTCAGCCACTGCTCTCCCCGTTCTGCTGGTTGGGTCAGCTACTTCGTGGTGGTGACTGCTTCTGACTGCCGGGCACGCTCAACCAGCCGTTTGGCGCGTTCCGCGATGCTCCCGACACTAAAGCCAAGCTTCTCCAGCACAACATTGCCGGGCGCCGATGCGCCAAAACGTTCCAATCCAATCACGTCGCCATGGCGGCCGACGTACTTCCACCAGCACATAGGAGCACCGGCTTCCACCGCGAGTTTCGGAAGATGAAAGGGGAAGACCTGCTGTCTATACTCCTCGGGCTGCTCTTCAAAAAGACGGAAACTCGGCATCGAGACTACGCGTACCGACAACCCCTCCTTCTTCAATCCTTCGGCAGCCGAAAGCACGGTGGACACCTCACTTCCGGTGGCGACGATCAGCAAGTCGGGAGAAGCGCTGCCCTCTTCGAGGATGTATGCACCCTTTGGGACGCCCTCCGCGACCTTGTACTTCTGGGGATCGAGAACAGGAAGGTTCTGGCGGGAGAGCGCGAAAAACGACGGAGATTTTCTCTCTAAAGCCAGCCGCCAGGCAGCGCTGGTTTCATTCGCATCAGCGGGACGGAAATCCGTCAAGAAGGGAACAGCACGCAACATCGTCAGATGCTCGATCGGCTGGTGCGTCGGGCCATCTTCACCGAGTCCAATCGAGTCGTGCGTGAAGACGAATATCGAGTGGATCCGCATCAGGGCGGCTAAGCGAATGGCCGGTTTGCAATAGTCACTGAACGTAAAGAATGTAGATCCATATGGGATCAGACCGCCGTGCGCCGCCATCCCGTTCACGATCGCGCACATCCCGAATTCGCGTACACCGAAGAAAATGTTGCGGCCCGTTGGGTCCAAGTGGAAGTTGCCACCATTCTTGAGGATGGTTTTCGTCGATGTAGTGAGATCAGCAGCACCCCCGATAAGCTCCGGCACTACTTTGGCGAAAGCCTCCATGACTTCGCCTCCCGCGCTGCGCGTGGCGATCTCCTTGGATCCCGCGGGCCAGACGGGCAGGCTTTTTTCCCAGCCTGCGGGCAGCTTAGCCGATTGCGTCCGCTCGAACTCAGCCGCAGGTTCAGGATAGGACTGCCTATAGCGGGCGAAGAGTTCGTTCCACTGCTCCTCATACTTCCTTCCGCGTTCTACAATCTGCCGCCAATTCTTTTTCGCTTCCTCGGGAACATAAAAAGTTTTGTCTTCAGGCCAATTCAGATTCTTTTTGGTAGCCTTCACAGCTTCGGGGCCGAGAGCCTCCCCGTGCGCCTTGTTTGTGCCAGCTTTCGGGCTGCCGTATCCGATAATGGTCCGCAGGCGGATGAGGGACGGCTTGTTCTTCACTTCCTTCGCTGCTTCGATGGCTTTGGAGATCGCTTCGAGGTCATTGCCATCCTCCACCATTTGTACATGCCAATGGTAGGCCTCAAATCGCTTGGTCACATCTTCCGTATAGGAGAGTTCGGTCGGA
>DASYBJ010000579.1:0-9114 GCA_036500845.1 Acidobacteriaceae bacterium | reverse complement strand
ACTTTGTGGCGCTGATCGAAATCCGAGACAGCGCGCTCCGCGGCGAGGTTTACCTCATTGAATGCCGCGTAATCGCTGTTTAAATCCGTCGCTTCGTCGATCGCTTTGCTATACGTGTAATTGCCTATTAGGGTGACGCGGTCGCTGAATCTCTTTTTCACCTCCAGAATGCCGCCGTTGTAAACCGCATTGGCGATGGAGGAATACTGATTATTCTGCAGAATCGTGCGGGTTGGATCCGCGAAGCAAAGGCCGGGATTGGCCAGGCATTGCGGTGCGCCCCAATCCTGGAAGGGAAGCCCGTTCGTGGGAAGGCCGTTCGCGCCGGTGCCGGTAACGATTGGCGCTCCCGGCAGCAAGTTCTTGTCCACCGCCCAGGGCAGGTGGGTAGTGTGAACGTAAATATAGTTGGCGGAGATAGACGTGTCTCTTCCGATCTGCCGCTCGATACCGAAGGAGGCCTGCTGCGCCTGGGGCGGCCGATAATTCGGTTGCGCGAAGAAGAGCACGCTTCCTGGCGCGAGGGGCCCGGTGTTGGAGACGGTGAGGCCGAATTGCCGCAGATCCGCGGCCCCGATGCATGCGTTCTGTCCTGAGGGAGGCGCGCCGCACTGAATCTTGCCTTCGGCAAACAACGTCTGGTAGAGTGCCGCCGAGTTAAGGGAAGCATTTCCGGGAGCGCCCTGAATCGATATGAGGCTGTTGGCAATCTGCCGGGTACCGTTGATATTGCCCAGGGTTTTTACGATATACGGAATCTGAAAATAGACCGGCGAGTAGAAGATCCCATACGCGCCGCGGATGACAGTCTTCTGGTCGTTGCCCGGATTCCAGGCAAAGGAAAAGCGGGGAGCGAAGTCCTTCTTGTAGGTATTCATCACCCCACGCTGCGAATCCACTTCGTAACGCAGACCGTAGTTCAGTGTCAAGCCGGGCCGAATTTGCCATGCGTCCTGCCAGTAACCGGCAGTAAACGGCTTGGTCTGGATGAACGATGGATTGCCAAAGCCCTGTTCATAAAATGAAGGCAGTCCCAGGCTCCACGATTGAAGTGTGCTGATGGGGGCGGACGCCACCGATCTGGGGAGTCCGCAAGCCGCGGGGACCTGCAGGCATGGGCTGAGCACGCCGCCGGGAAGATTGAGGAACTCAAAACGTCCCGCGAAAAAAGTATCCGACGTGGTGTTGTCTCCTCGAATCAGCTCTTGGAAGCCCATCTGCATATTGTGCTTACCGCGGATGAGGGTGAAATTGTCGGCGAACTCATAATGACGCGCTGTGGTGTGGCTGGGCAAAAAGATGTTACGCCCAAAGAAACCAAATCCCTGAACGTCCAGACCTGGCCCCCCTGGATCGTTCGGGTCGACGTTAAATACGTACGTGTTCCACTGTACTCGGGCTTCGTTGATTGCATTCGCGCTGAACGAGTGGAACCAGGAGCCTTGCAGAGTGCTGTCCCAATTCAAGAGCGACGTCCCTCGGGAAAAGGCGATGAGCGCCTGCACGTCCGGATCGGATTCTTCGACGTGTGCAAAGCTATAGCGGAGCAAGGCCGAGTCTTTTTGGCTGAATCGGTGATCAAGACGGGCGGATCCCTCGTACTGTCGGGTTGGAAACGGAAACAGTCCGCCGTTCTTTTCAAACTGGTTGACGATGAACGCCCGGGAGGCTAACTGCGCCGGGCTTACGAATGGATTCCCAACGGCCGTCGGATCAGACGTTAGGATGCTCTGTAACGCAAAGGCGCACGTGGCCGCCGGCAGTACCGTGTACGATGGCGCCGTGCCTAAACAAGGGACTGGCGCAGCCCCTTCTGCCGCCAAGCCGGAGAGAATCGGCCCCTGAACGGCAGTAGGACCGAAGATGCTACTACTGGTCAGCAAGGGGACTGAGTCCTGTGCATTGGAGCGCAGACCTTCGAAGGCAAGAAAAAGGAAGGTCTTATCCTTCCTGACCGGGAATCCAATCGTCGCGCCGTATTGCTGACGGCTGAGGGTATTCTTGATGGGTTTACCCTCAGCCGTCAGCGAGAAGGGTTGTCCCGGCGCGAGAGCCGGACTGAAGGCGAAGGGGCTTCGGGCATCCAGCGCATCATTGCGAAAGAAGCCAAAGATGCCACCGTGCAGGTTGTTTGTACCGGACCTGGTCACGATGTTAATGGAGGCCCCGCTGGCCCCTCCCAGCTCGGCGGAATAGTTGCTGCGGTTGATCTGGAATTCCTGTACCGCGTCCTGGCTTACGTTCAGGCGGACGCCACCCGTGTTATCGTTGGCCTCGCCGCCGTCCACGGTTACGCTGTTCCCGCGTCCATTGCTTCCATAAAGGGAGAGTCCGCTTTGCGGAGTCTGTTTCACACGATAGTCCGCATTGCTGGCAATGATGTTCGAGTTGCTGACGCCCGGCATCAGCAACGAAAAGGTAAGATAGTCGCGGCGATCGATCGGCAGGTCGGTAATGTAACGCTCAGGTACAGTGTCGGCCTGGCTGCCCCGTTCTGTCTCGATTACGGGCGGCACAGCGGTCACGTCGATCTCGGTCGCTACGGACGACACTTTGAGCTGGAAGTCGGCGAGGACCGCCTGCCCTACCTCGACGACCACCCCCTTGCGAATATCCGTGGCAAAGCCCGATAACCCCGCCGTCACATCGTAGGTCGCCGGAGTGAGCCGCGCAACGTGATATTGCCCGGCTGAATCGGTGACCGCCGTACGCTGCAGGCCGGTTTGCGTGTCTATCACAGCGATTGTCACCTTAGGCAGTGCGGCGCCCGATGAATCCACAGCGGTTCCATGAATGTCGCCGGAGGCGCCCACACCCTGTGCATAGGCCGCGGTGGCCAACGACCACCACAGAAGGCCGGCGCCGAAATAGAGGCTGGCCTTCTTCCCAAATCCTCCTTCGATCAGCCGCGTGGCAGGGGCAAGAAGAAACAAGAGCGCCAGTAAGAAGCAAAAGCCTGCTGACGTACCGATGGGATGAATCGTCATGGTTGTTCCTCGGAAAGAGTGGATAGGGTGACCGGTTCGCAACTAGCTACAGAACGGTGAACGCCGTCAAGAAATTGGCGGACGCGCTTCAGCACAAGGTCAGTCTGTTCCCGGTGCGTCAATACCTCGACGTCTTGCGGATCAGGAGGTAATTCTTCAGGAATTGACGTACTGTTTCGCTGCTCATCTGTCAGCTCTCGCCCTCATTTCTGGCGTTTACTTCGCAAGCAGCTTTACAGTAAAAACATAAAGGCAGCCGTTTTATTCCTTCAAAGGACACGTCATGCGACAACCAATGTGTGTCTCTTTTCTAATCAGGGTAGGCGTTCTATTAATTAAGCGAAAGCGACAGCTAGCTCAGTCAAATAAGTACTCAGTTAAACAAAGTGTAGTTAGAGTTGCCTCCCGAGTTACTGGAGGTTGTCGTTAATTGACGAGACGAGCAATTGCGTGAATAAGAGGGACCAACAGTAAGCGTGGGAAAATGATTGGAATGCGCGTGGCCAACCTGGGCGCGTGCGGCCATGAAGCTGTCGAAAGCTGTGCGTGATATTCTGACTTGAGATATTCAGCTTGTCTTCGATTTTATTCTTGTATAGGTTCACGCCCGATCAAGGTTTGTCTAGTCTAGTTCTCATCCAAAGAGTCTTGGATGGTCACCGGATCGCGTGGCGGTTCCTACACCAGTATCTGGTCTCGCATACCGCCGTAGATTAATCCTCGGATCAGATCCTTTTCATAAAGGTCATAGGGGAAGCCAAGTTCAATCCGGCTTGCGTCATCCAATGTCTCCAGTTGCCCCTCTGAAAGCGTCAGATCGAAGCTCGCGAGATTGTCCAGCAGCTGGGAAAGCTTTCGAGCGCCGATGATTGGAATGACCGGTACCGGGCGGTAGCGAAGCCAAGCCAGTGCGACCTGTGCCATGCTGCGAACGGCCTCATCGGCCACTTTCTTGAGCGCCGTAATGATGCGCTCCGTGCGCTGTTGTTCCGGCATGAACCCCTTCAGCATGTCAGCGGTCATGCGCCCAGGCTCGGACGATCCGTGGCCGTGATACTTGCCGCTCAGCACGCCATTGGCAAGCGGCGACCATGCGATCAATCCCAGGTTCAGTGCCTTGGCCATCGGGATCAGCTCCCGCTCCACCGTTCGTTCGATCAAGCTGTATTCGATCTGCAATCCGACGAAGGGCGACCATCCCCGCAAGTGTGCAAGGGTGTTCGCTTGCGCGATCCACCAAGCCGGCGCATCCGAGATTCCGACATAGACAACCTTGCCTTGACGGACCAAATCATCTAGTCCTCGCATGACTTCTTCAACCGGCGTGATTTGGTCCCAAAAGTGGACCCAGTAAATGTCGATGTAATCGGTTTGCAACCGCTTCAGGCTCGCTTCCACGGCTTGCACCATATTCTTGCGGTGGTTGCCGGCGTCGTTCGGGTCTTTAGTCGCGGCGGAGCTAGTGTATTTTGTGGCGAGCACCACGCCCTGGCGATTGCCCTCCATGAACTTCCCGAGGAACGATTCGCTCGAACCGTTGGTGTAGATGTTAGCTGTGTCGATGAAGTTGCCGCCCGCTTCGCGAAAAGCATCATACACCTCTCGAGCCTCGTCCTTTGCGGTGCCCCAGCCCCAGTCCTCGCCGAATGTCATGGTACCGAGCGCTGCCTCGGAAACTCGTAGTCCGCTGTTACCTAAAAGTCTGTACTTCATATGAATCTCCCCTTTTTGCTCTCTCGAATCCATCCGCAGGCTAGATAGGCTGCGAAAGCATGAGGCCCATCCAGTCCTCATCCAATATCTCGCTCCACGCCTCACACCGTGGGCACCGTGTTCGCCATCGATGACGAATTGCGTGCCGGTAATCGAGGCGGCGCACTGTGATGCGAGGGAGGCGATGAAGATCCGCTACCTCCCGCGGCCGGGTCGGGCGTCCAATAATCGTCCACGTCGTCGGTGGTTCGTCAGCGCCTGATGGCGGTTTCGCAGTCTTCGATGATGGATGTCGATGCCGCCGAGCTCTCGGAAACGGCACGGGCGATGCCCGTGCAGCCTGGGGCGGTGCGTGACCATATCGACCTTCGAGATCGTCTAGAGTTCTCGATGCATCGGGCATGTCGCGGCAGCGCGATCTCGCTGCGTGACCTCAGTGCCCGAGTATCGGCGGGACATCCTATAGGGAGTTCCTGCAAGTACCGAGCGAATCAGGAAGTAATCCGTTCCACATATTATCTATCCTCGAAGAATCGCGAGCGGAAATATGAGTTCAAGCTCGAAGGCTGAAGCAATATCCGATCAGTTAGGGAGAGCTGCCGTGGTCTCAATCGAAAGAAGCCTTTTCCGCACCTTGGCTCGCTCCAGTTACAAGTGCTATCACGTCCATAAAACTTCTTAAAATTTCTTCACACAACAGCAAATGAATTTCACATCGGCGCGATCACTACGATGACTATTGTTATGCTCATCACCCTCGTAGATCCGGCTGCGGTCTTCCTTGCCTTGGGCGAGATTACCGGGCGGAGGCTCACGCAGCGCGGAGATGACACGCGCCTATCGCGCCGACGGCCTCGGCATTCTAGTTGGCGGCATCTTCAACGCCTTCCCATATACGTCTTACTCACAAAATGTTACTGATTGCGACGGTAGCCGGCTGGGGTGACTCCGACATGCTGTCGGAAGACCTGGGTCAGGTGTGCCTGGCTCGAGAAGCCGCAATATGCAGCAACGTCAATAATGCTCATTTCCCGTCGTTTCAATAGAGATCGAGCGTGGTCAATGCGACGCTTGAGTACATATTGATGAGGTGTCATGCCCGTAGACGTGCGGAACATCTTAAGAAAATGATCGCGGCTGTAACCGGCCTCTTCGGCGAGTGAGGCGAGGCTAACGTCTGAGTGGAAACTATGCTCGATCCGTTCTATAACACGTTTCAACGCATGGCGTGGAAGTGTCGAAGCGGCCGAATGCAGCCCCTGGTACCGCAATCGGTCACCCAACTGAAGGTATCGGATTGCGAGCGCATGAGCGAGCGAATCGGCATATAGCTTGCCTGAAGGAGCCCCAGCTCGAACCTCCTCCAAAAGGAGTATCATGAGCCGTCGAATGGCTGAGTCCTGAAAGTTAGGACGAATGATAGGTCTAACGCTGGGCTGTCGATCCAACTCGGACAAAAGGCTTCCAAGGAAAGGTGAATCCAAGGCACAGAGGATGACTTCTGAACGCGTATAAAAGTGCAATGTTGGGACGGGTCCGACCGGCGTTACTGTGAGAGCTCCGGGTCCTTTAGAACTACGTACAAAACGCCCACGAGGGCCCGCGTATTCGCCGGAAAATGACGTTGTCCAGAGCCAGAGAACGTGCTGATCGGTTACAGTTTCTGCCCGTTCACCTTCAGGAATCCGATGATGCTCTACGAGAATGCCATCCCAGGAATTGCTATCGCTCGAATCGATAACAGAAGATGCAGATGTCAGGTGAGCGAGGCGAGAGGATAAATAGTCTGGGTTAGATGCCATCATGATTTTCTGCAGTAGCCTGCTTCGGACGTGGCGGTGTCCAAGAGAGAGATTTGGAGCCCCCTGTCTTCTACTCTTCTTTATGAATTCCGCGAACAATCATTGACCATTTGCTTTCGCGCTGCCATCCACAAATGGGAGGACGGCAACTCCGATAACTAAGGGAAAACGTTGTTCCATGGAACAAGGTCTGACGTCATCCATCGACATCGAACCCGCCGCGATGTCCTTCCAGTGAGATTTCAGTGACTTCAACAGAAGGGGCGTCAACGCATCCAAGCGTGGTCTCAGAACCGCTGCAAGACCAGGCGCATCCGAAAAAGCTGGATGCTGGGTTCGTCTCCAATCGTAGAAGAGCTGGTATTGTGCCAGCTTCGCCGCTTCAATTGAAGAGGAAAGAAGTGCCGTGTCCACTGCGGTTGCAGGCCCTTAACTTGCGCTTGTTTGGCGACACTTTCTAAGAGCTTTTGCTCCCGATTGGGATCGTCTATGGGCGCATTCTTGTTCCATTTGTATTGCGCGACCTCTTGCATGATGGACAGTCTGCCGATAAGTTTTGAAAGCTCCTGGCCTGTATCAGTTGCGGGTGGTTGAGATTGATTGTCGAGTGGCCTATCGTTCATCAGCAGACCGGTTCCACCAGACTGCTGAGATTGAGTGATCGCAGCATATGTAAGTCCAGCCAAAAGCAAGTTAGATGATCGAATACTGAACGATCCTGATCTTGAGCATTGATGTTCACTTGTACATGAGATGGAATTGGCTCCGAGTGGACGCAAATGCACGAAACCGTTTGATTGAATGTAGCTGTGAGTGCAAGACCTGTAATTGGCGCAAGACTTAGCAGCGGCAGCGTGGCGTGCATCAGGACGTGAGCGTCGCGTGCAGTTCGGGCGGGCCGCCCAGTTCGTAACGATAGGACAGTGGCGCGCTTCCATCGATATCGCTCACTCCCAATTTCGCGCCCAGTTCCGCGCCTATCAGGGCGCGTCCCGTCAGTTTCATCCTCAGATCGGACTCGTAGAGCGCGGCGATTACCCGGCCCGTGAATTGCGGTGAATCCCGTCGCGTCTGTGGGCGGGCGTCTTCAGGCAGGCTAGCGAGATAGGCGCGCCCCCGCTCTGTATCGAGTCCGCCCATCCAGATTGAAACAGCCGCGACATTGTACGGCCGTAGTTCCTTGGCCATATCGGCAGCCATCTTGTCCGCGCCGGCCTTTTGCGCACCATAGGCGGGTCCGTAGTAATAGGCAACTGCGCCATAATGGCCGGTTTGGACAATCAGGCCGCGGCCGTTAGCGATCAATAATGGGGCGGAATGATAGGCCGCCACGAAATGCGAACGCAGGCCGACGGTAATGAGGTCCACCGCTTCCAAGGGCTTCTGCCAAAAGCCACCGCTCATCGTGGTACTAGCCACAACCTGAGCGGCATTGTTGACCAGGATATCGAGGCGATCATGCGCCGCCTTCACGCGTGCAAACAGAGCGGCGACGGCTTCGTCGTCGGCGTGATCCAGGGCGATGGCAATCCCCTCACCCCCAGCCCGAGTGACGAGGTGGGCGGTCTCGCATACCGTGCCGCCATAAGGAGAGTCCCCTTCCGCGACGCTACGGCCCGTGACATATACGGTCGCTCCCGCCTCACCTAGCGCGATTGCTATACCCTTTCCCGCACCTCGACTCGCTCCGGTTACAACTGCTGTCACGTCCATAAAACCTCTTAGATTTCTTCACACAACAGCAAACGAAGGACCATTTCCGTTGCCTGAAGTAAGAATAAAATTATGGTAGCCAAAGCGCAAGAATGCACAAAAAAGTGCAATACTAACCTTTCGGTTACCATGAAGAAACCTCAGCAAATATTAACGGCCGAGTGCTCCACAGTGGAACTGGAAGAAGCACTCAAAGTGCTTGAGGGGCAATGGAAGCTACTCATACTTTTCCATCTCTTCAGCGCGCCGGTGCTCCGGTTTTCGGAACTGCGCCGCGTTATCCCGGGCATCTCCCAGAAGATGCTGATTCAGCAGTTACGTGATTTGGAAAAAGAAGGGGTGGTTAACCGCAAGGTATATCCGGAAGTGCCACCCAAAGTGGAGTACATGCTGACAGAAGATGGGGTTGCTCTTCGTCCGGCGCTTCGTGCACTTAAGTCCTGGGCAGTATCACGGAAGACGCGGTCTTCGGACAAAAAGAAGAGATCTGCTGATTCGGTTTAAGATGATGCCGTCGGTTCGCTTCGCGTAAAAACGCGGCGTTGAGACTGGTACCTGACCTGTCTGTAAGCTTCACAACAGCTCGGGGGCAACCCGCATAGTTAAATTTCAATCCGCAATCGCTACCGGGAGAGTGGCAGTCCTTGGCGTGCCCGGATAAAACACAATGAGCACGGTTGGTTCTGCACCCGTAATGCCACGATGAACGCTGTTCACTGTCTCCGTGACCGCTTGTCCGGCCACGAAATGCTGTTTCGTCCCGTCCTTTTTCTCGATCGTAAGTTCACCGGACAGAATGTAGCCCGCGTTCGGCAGAGGATGAGAGTGCCACTTCATCGTGGTGTGTGGAGCGATAGTGATCTTGAGGATGGTGATTTGGGGTCGTCCGGCAGGGTAGG
>DASYBJ010000578.1:0-2415 GCA_036500845.1 Acidobacteriaceae bacterium | reverse complement strand
GTGGTCGTTCACTCCAAGCGGCTTTGTCCTGTTTCGTCGCGGTGCTTCTTGAGATACTGCATGAACGGTGTTCCGCCCGTTCCGACTGCGTTCGGATTCTTTGAGTCGGTCTGCGCCTGATGGAAGATGTACTTCGCCGCGTACTCCAGATGGAGTGAGCGAAAGTTCTCGACCGCTTCCGTGCAGGCGTTGTAGACCGACGTGAGCGATGGCCTTCCGCAGCGTTGCACGAACCCTCTCACGGAAGGTCTGGCTTCGAGCGATTCGATGAAGGCGCGATGTGCCGGCGGCATATAGATGCGCATCTCCTGCAAGTAAAGGCTGAGCGCATCCTGTTCATGGGTTACGCCGAGCATGGCATCGAGTGATGGCACGATCGAGCTTTGCGCCCCGGTCTCGCCGCGGAATTGCTGAGGCCGCCCGCCGTAGGCGGCGACACCTTCGTAGATCAGGCCATCGGGAAGATCGGGATGGTTCTTCCATCCATGAATATAGGGACGGACACGGTGATAGTAGATGTATGGATCGCAGTGCTCCGGCATACGCAGCATGGTGGCCTGCATCGCGCGCAATGAGGTTTCAACCTGCGCGAGGAGAGTTTCGAGCTCTTCGGCTTGTCCGGCTTCTGCGGCATTAAGACAGGCATGCAAGAGGACCATCGCCGGTGCGGCTTTGCATTCGATATCGACGTGAATCAGGATGAACCATTCCTCGTCGATACCGCCGAGGAAGTTCTGGATAAGGCCGATGTTGCCGCATTCGACCTCTCGCGACGGATCGAATCGGAAGAAGTTGTGAAGGGCATAGCTGCTGTAGCTGAGGACGGGTGGCCGACCCAGTTTCCCGGCAACGTCGCACCACGGCACGGCGAGACGTCCCGGCAGCACGGTTGCGGGCCGAGGTCCGCCCCAGACGTAGGTGTGTCCGAGATAGCTGAGCAAAACCATGGCTCGTTCTAACTCGCGACGGTCGTGGATCTCTTCCAGTAGGAAGGGGGGCAGGTCTGCGATGGTGCGGTGAACCTGGTCTGAAACGAGGAGTTTCGGTAACTGGTGAGCGACCTTCTCCCAAGCGTCCAAAGACTTAGGAAGATGAGTCAAGGGGTCTTCGGTGGGAAGAAAACCGCGATCATGGCTAATTGTGGTTTCGACAAACGACTGTGGCATTCATAACGTTCCTTATCCCGCTTGGCGGCCGGACCGCACTCCATGAAACATGGCCCGACTCTTGGGTAACTTCAACACTTTTTGACTCAGCAAACTCGCAAACCCGATGCGTTTCCGGGACTCCCTTGCGTTTCTCCCTCACGAACGACTCTTGGACGGGCAACGCCAGCTAGGCAAGCCACGATATCTCCGAGTTTGCGGTTGCCACACCGTGTTGCCCCAGAAGTTCACGATGAGCGCCTTGCCCTTCTTAATCGGCAACTGAAATCTGTCGGTTATTGAGTGCTGTGACGATCGCGCCCAATGCACAGCCAAGTAGACGATAAACGGCAGCAAAAGCACTAGCAGTATGTTGATTCCCCATGCGAAGCGCACGATGAAATCAAACCGGCCGCGCCTAAAGCTTGCACTCATGGCTTCGCCCACAGTTTCACGTCGAGCCCCAGTGTCAAGCTGTACTTAAGTACAGCTCGACACTTGATCAATTGAAGCACACATGGAAGGACCACCATCCATCGATGGCCTGGTTTAGTCTGATCCGACTGGCTAATTTTGCAACAGGCTGTTGCAAGATTCCGGTGCTTTGTCGAGCATCATTCCATTTCCAAGCCGATCGCATCGTTCACTGCCGAGGCCAGATTCTGCTCGGTTCCCAGGTAACGTTCCGTGGTCTGAACGGAGGCCTGGCCCAGTAGGGGTCCCGGCAGCAACCGTGCGATTTTTACTCTAAGAACGCTGCGACGCTGTGTTTTCAATCAATTGCAGACGTTCGGTTCTCGTCCTCTGCCAGGCATTGGCCGACATGGTGCTTCATTGAAAGCGTTGGACTTAGCGGCTGACTGAAACCGTTAGAGTAAATTTCCGCGCAGATGCTGCCGGTACCCCTAGATCGTCAGTTGAAGCATGACGGCCAAGTTGTCGACCATGCCCCAGGCCCCTGCTGAAGAGCCTCCAGTAGCACTCTCAATGAATTTATTGCGTAGTGGCGTTATCTGCGGTGAAGCTCTTGTCGCGAAAACATGTTTTTTGTATTCTTTTGTCAGTCATTGAGGGGAAGACGTGACCAGATCTACAGAATTGCTCCAAGGAACTGTCGATTTGCTCATTCTGAAGGTGTTGAGCCTGGAGCCGATGCACGGCTGGGCTATTGCGCAAAGGATCAACCAGCTCTCAAAGGAAGTGCTGCGGGTGAACCAGAGCGCTTTGTATCCCGCGTTGCACAGGCTCGAACATCAGGCATGGATCGAAG
>DASYBJ010000577.1:0-5436 GCA_036500845.1 Acidobacteriaceae bacterium | reverse complement strand
AGATCCCTCGACTACGCTCGGAGCGTGTGACTTTTTTGATTTAGCACAAAAACAGATACTGAAAATAAAGAGCTTAGACGCCCAAAAGGCGCAAAAATCGAATAAAGTCACATCCTCTCGGGATGACGGCTACTTTTTCTGCTGGGGATGACCCGCTACTTTTTCTGAGATTGAGGACTGCTTTTCCGACCCGTAAACCTGCTCCCTGTCTTTATCCAGCCTCTGACGCAGAGTACGCGTCAGAAATGGGGAACCCTTTCCGTCGTAGCCCAGGAATCCCAAATACATTTTAAGGAGGGCTGAGGGCTCTTTAAGCAGATCCCTCGAACTACGCTCGGATGACAGCTAATTCTGGGTGCAGCGGGCCGAATTCTTCCGCGCGGGCAGCGAGGAGGGCTGAGAGCTCTGATGAGGCTCAGCTCACTGCTGGGCGACCGGCTTGCTGTCTGTGCAGTAAATAACTCACAATCTGGGGAGCTCCGAAGACAATCACGGAAAACACGGTCGTCGAAAGCAGATCGTTGCGATAGAAGGGCAAAGCGGCGACGTAGCACGCTGTCAGTCCCGCGCCTGAGTGCGGGTAAAGCGCGGAGCCGGCCCATACCGCAAAGTTGCTGATGACGAAGAAGGATGTTGCGGAAAGCACGGCAGCGCCGAGAACTCGTCCCGTTGAAGCTTTGGCCTTCAGCATTCCAGCGCCTAGAAGAATCATCCCTGCATACCAAGCCCACGTGACCAGGTAACTTGAGATATGAAATGGATAGCCGTAAGCGTAGGTCGTGAGGTAAAAGTCCGTCCCGGCGAGCACGGCCACTGGCAGAATCGCTTGCCGTAGTGGGCGACGCGCACCGAAGTAAAGAAGCGAAGCGCCGACAGTTGTGAAATTCAACCATGCGGGATGAGGAATGACCCGGCTGATGACCGAGAGCAGAATCAGCAGATATGCGGACATTGTCACCTCACAGCGAACTGCAACAGGAATGCTTGAACGATTCTAAAGGAAAATCTCGATTGATTCTTTGCGACTCTTCCCATGTGGTTAGGTCAGTCATCTGAGCTGGCGGGGGAACTGCCGTGCCGACGGAAGGGTCTCCGACGTAAACTGCTGAAATCATTGAGGAAAGCTAGGGAGGAACTTAGGGCCTGTTAACAGGTCCTAGGGACGAAACTTGGGCTTGATACCACTAAGATAGAGAAAGATCGTCCCTGTCACTGCATTGATAACGGCGGCCAAATAGTTTTTGACGTGAAAGAGCTCCACTGCCGCCACGACGAGAAAAACCGCGCCGCCGGCAAGGAAAAGATATCTGGACTTCATGGCTGTAACCTAGCATGTCAGCATCACGAACCCGTTCGGGTACCCGGACCCTTCTTTCGCACTGTTCGACCGAGGATGCGCTTTTACCGCCTTTTCGGATCTACCGTAGTCTTCTTGAGATCACCGCAGATGGCGTTTTCTTGGGGAAAACGCCAAATAACCATCGTTGCTTCGGTCTACATTAGAATCCGAAAACGCAATAGGGGCAGGACGTTCAAAGCGAGGAAAACTGAAATGCCGGCGACAGCAGCGATGCGATTGGCCAAACGTGTGGAGGCGGTGGGCTTCTCGGAGATCGTAAACATTCGCAACCGGATCCTCGAATTGCGGGCGTTAGGGCAGAAGATCCATCCATTCCATGGCGGGGAGCCGTTTTTCGAGACGCCGGATCGGATCAAGTACGCTCTGATGCGCTCCACTCTTGAAAACCACACGCGGTATGCTCCTTCTTCCGGGATGGAGTCCCTGCGGGTCGCAATCGCGGAGAAGCTGAGAGAACGTAATCATCTTGCTGTGTCGCCGCAAGATGTCATCGTGACGGCGGGCGGGGCGCACGCGCTCTTCGGCGCATTTCAGGTTGTGCTCGATCCGGGAGACGATGTCCTGCTCTTTTCTCCTTATTGGACGCCGATTCGCGACATGATTATCGCTTCTCAAGCACGGGCGGTCTTAGTGCCGACTGAATCCGCGCGTCATGGCGGAATCGTGAAGACGCTCGAAAGGTTCGTTACGCCACAGACTCGGGCGATTTACTACAACACACCCCAGAACCCCACCGGTTTCGTCTTCTCCCGAACGGAAGCCGAGGAAGTTGCCGGTTTCGCTCAAGAACGAGACCTTATTGTGATCGCCGATGAAGCGTACGAAGATTTGGTATACAGCGGCGAGCACGTTTCCATCGCTTCGCTGCCGGGCATGGCGCAGCGCACGATTACTGCTTACACCTTCTCGAAAACCTACGCGATGACTGGATGGCGCATCGGATACGCGGTCGCCGAAGAACTGTTCATGAATGGCCTGCGCAAGCTTGTGCTTTACTCGGTCAACGGCGTGTCGACGATGACGCAATTTGCAGCTCTCGAAGCGCTCAAGGTTCCGCGCTCGGAGATCGACGCGCGGCGCGAGGAGTACCGGCTGCGACGCGATCTTCTGGTGAAGGGGTTGAACGAAGCAGGGTTGGAATGTTCGATTCCCGAGGGGGCCTTCTATGCTTTCCCAAAAGTGGCGAAGATCGGTTCCAATAGCCGCGAGGTCGCACGAGAGCTTCTCGAAACCGCCCACATCGCTACGATCCCGGGCGCGGCCTTCGGACCAGAGGGCGAAGGACATGTCCGCTTCGGCTACGCCATTTCTCCTCAGGTTATCGAAGAGGGATTGCAGTCCTTGAAACATTTCCTGATGCCACAAACGTTGTAGATTCTTTTCTCGACTGGGCTGTCCACGAAGGGGCCTCTCAACATATGCCACCTTCCGATGGAGAATCAATCTCTCGGCTGTAGCTCTATGAAAAGAAGCTTGATATTGGGTTCCGAGGAAGAGCCTGCCCGGTTCTTAAGGACCGGGCGAGCCGAACCAGGAGCCGAGCTAGCGACTCGTGGTCTACATACCTTGGGTAGTTGTGGAAACGCGCCGAAGCAGCAAATCATAGGGCGTTATGAGTGTATTCAACAGACGCTCTTTCTGGGCCTTCGGCCTAATTGCGGGTTTCTTTGGCGGCTCGTTCTGCTGTGCAGGAACGAGCGCCTACGCGCAGCAAATCGCGTTGAGCGAGAGTGCGTCTGTTGACCCAGAAAGAACGACTCCTCCAGAAGCTGCAAACATCCAAACGTTTGCTCCGGAGAAGAGCACGCCCACAGGAACGGAAGCCCCGCAGTTGCCCGATGACCCCAGCGTAACCAACCGGAAGGCCGAGCCGGTGAACGTGGCGAGAGCGAATGCACCCTCCGGCTCTCCATCTAAACCGGTCGACAATGTAGATTCTCTGGCCGAGGGAAGACAGACGAAGCGCATCCTTTATATTGTTCCGAACTTCCGAGCCGTGAGCGCCGACTCGATTCTTCCGCCTCAGTCGATCCACGAGAAAATGAGAACGGCAGCCGAAGATAGCTTCGATTACTCGTCAATTATCTTTGTGGGACTCCAATCCGGATTGGCGATGATGAACAAATCGTATCCGGAATTCCACCAAGGAGTGGCAGGGTACAGTCGCTATTACTGGCATACTCTGGCGGACACAGTCGACGAAAATCTCTGGGTGGAATTTTTGATACCGTCGGCGGTTCGCCAGGACACTCGATACTATACGTTGAACAAAGGTAGCTTCGTGAAGCGCTTCACGTACGCATTTACACGGATTGCGATCACCCGCACCGACGAGGGCCATCAGGCTTTCAACGCTTCCGAAATCTTAGGCGCCGGAGCTGCCGCATCGCTCTCCAATATGTACTATCCCTCCGCTGAGCGCACAGAAGTGAAGACATACCAGCGATGGATCACAAGCATCTTGATCGATGGCGGAACTTTTGTGTTCAAGGAATTCTGGCCCAACATCAACAACACCTTCTTCCACGAGCAGGATTAAGCGGCATTTGTTCTTCTCGCTTAGCGCAGCGACAGTTCGATACCCAGGTCTCAAAGGCGAGAACCTGATTGGATAAGGGCCACCCACCCAGGTTAGCTTCGCGAAGCTGGGCCACCCGCCTTTTGCTGAAATAAGAATCCATCAGTTTGCATGCGCGGATCTCAGGATAGCTTCGCGAACCTGGCCCCCTTACTTTCGCTCAGATTCGGCTCGGATGTTACCAGCCACTTAGACGCGAAATTACTCATCAACACTTTCTTGTGCATCAGAAGACTGGCTGGATAACTAGTGTGACGTTTTCATTTCGGATACTACAACTACAGTCACATTGCAAGTAGAGCGTCTAAGTCTGAGTCTCTCGTACGCCGATGGCGGCGGCTCTCTTGCCGTTATCGGGAGCATTCGCAACAGCGCCTTGTGGACAGAAGACGTGATGCCGGCTGCGCAAGTCATAGCGGACGCGAAGAGCGGTCATTTGCCGGGCGTGAGTTGGGTTTTGCCGCCCGGCGAATATAGTGAACACCCACCCTACAGCATGTGCGAAGGAGAGAATTGGACAGTGAGCGTGTTGAACGCCTTGATGCAGGGGCCCGACTGGAATTCCGCGGCAGTCTTTGTGACATGGGACGATTTCGGAGGCTTTTACGGCCACGTACCCCCGCCGCAAGCCGATCAATTCGGTCTGGGCCCGTGTGTGCCGCTGCTGATCGTCTCTCCCTACGCTAGGCCGGGGTATATCTCGCACACCGTCTACGAACACTCCTCGGTATTGAAGTTTATTGAGACGCGTTATGGCTTGCAAGCGCTGACGTCGCGCGACGCAGCGGCAAGCGATATGTTGGACAGCTTCAATTTTGCGCAGGGACCGCAGACCCCGCTGGTGCTGCAGCCGCAGACCTGCCCTTGAGATGCTTATGCGGGCTCCACAGGAGTTAGAGCAAAACGACAGTTTCTTAGACCGGAGATAGTTACTGAGCCGACCAACCAGTTGTAACCCCTGATTTCAACTGGACGGGCATTAACCGCCCCATCATAATACTTTCGCGTGTCTTGAAAACTTCAGCGTCAGTAAGTCTAAATGACAATCGATTGACAATTCTGTGACATCAGCGTGAGGGACAGCAGGTATTTTTCGTAGGCGCGACATTCCAAGGCTTTGACGGACCCCAAGTGGATATCTGGTCGAATCTATGCTGTTCGCCTCGGAGTGCAATCTAGGTGCCCCGGCATAAGCTTGCTGATGCCTACCTTTGAAGCGAGCTGGTCCGGGCTTAATTCGGATTCGCCAGCTCGCGATCAGCTGAGCTTCTGCCGGACACTCTGAAGAATCTCGTCCGAGAGCCGTTCGTCCCGCACGGCGCGAGCCAGCACGACGCCACCGATCATCGCAGCTGAACGAAAGATGGCTTCTTCCCGGTCCCCACCCATTGCGGAGAGAATCTCCTCGAGCCCCCGTTCCATCGCTCCTTTAATTTCAGGAGTTGACCGCGCCACTTCCTGCGCCAGTGCGGCCATGGTGCACCCGTCATCTGGATTG
>DASYBJ010000576.1:0-11020 GCA_036500845.1 Acidobacteriaceae bacterium | reverse complement strand
CGGAAATCGGCCATGGTGCTGGCTAAGGCGGAGGCGACGCGGTGAGGGGATGCTGGCCAGGTCTGGATGCGAAGCTGGCCGGACTGTTCTTCGATAATCCACTCACGATGCAGCGCTAATTGAACCAGTTTCCGAATGGGGGCGACTCAACAGTTGCGAAACCAGAATCGCCGGATACACCGCCGCAAGCGCCGTAGACCGACCACATCCCGAAGAACTTCCTTTACTGCAATGACGAACTGATCGAGATCCTCGGCGAGATCGAAGCCTACGGTCGCGCTGCAGTTGAATCCCGGATTTCGAGCTGGAAGCCCAATTTACTGCGCTTAAAATCCCGGACTCCGAGGACTTCAATGCATGTAAATCCCGGACCGAAACCGATGCACTGAGAAAGGATAATGTCAGTTTTGTGCTTATATCCCGGACAAACTTCAGCAGGAACTTCGTCCGGGTTTTATGTGCAACAGTCCGGGATTTCAGTGCACTGAGACAGATAGGGAATGCCTGTACAGTTCAGCCGATCCAGTACTTGTCTCGTGCTGACACACAAAAAACATTTCGGAGACACTTGCGGGACAATATCGAGAAGATCTCCATTTAGCCTTCAAGTATCGGTCCGAATCACGGGATCCCAGGTGCTATATTGCGCGTTGCGATCGTTCATCATTGGTTGACTTCGAGAGGGGGAGGCGAGCGAGTTCTTGAAGCGTTAGCATTGATGTTTCCCGAGGCGGATATCTTCACGCTGGTTGCTTCAGACGAACACATTCCACGTCCACTTCATGATCGTAATATCACGCAGTCCTTTTTGAACCGGCTGCCGTTTTCGAACCGCATTTACCGTCATCTGTTACCCCTATACCCGATGGCGGTCGAGCACTTAGATCTTCGAGGATATGACCTGGTCCTTTCTTCGGACGCGGGACCGATGAAAGGAGTGCTGGTGGACCCGCACTGCACTCACCTCTGCTATTGTCACTCGCCAATGCGATATCTGTGGAGCAACTACCTTGAATACAGAGAACAACTGACTGGCGTTGCAAAATACGTATTCTCTTTATCTGCGCATTATGTACGGACGTGGGATTTCTCTGCCGCCCAGCGCGTCACTCGATTTATTGCGAACTCCGAAAATGTAAAAGCCAGGATCAACCGCTACTATGCTCGAGACAGTATTGTCCTCTATCCTCCCATCGACACCGCACTAGGGGTCATAGCTGAGAAGTCGGATGATAGTTACCTTGCAGTGGGGCGGATGGTGCCGTACAAGAGGATGGATCTCATAATAGAAGCATGCAATCGTCTGCAGAGAAAATTGCGGGTCATAGGCTCAGGTCCAGAGGAAAAGAGGCTACGCGCGATTGCGGGCCGTTCTATTGAATTCCTCGGTCACGTGGATAATCCAACTCTGTGGCGCGAATATGCGGGTTGTCGGGCACTCCTATTCGCCGCAGAGGAAGACTTCGGTATGGTGCCACTCGAAGCTCAGTCTTGTGGCAGACCTGTGATCGCTTTTGGCAAAGGCGGTGCCCTTGAGTCGATAGCTCAAGGTGATGGGTTGGACGAATACGATCTCGCAACCGGGATTCTATTCAAGGAGCAGAGCATTCGTTCTATCAGCGATGCGATTCTACACTTCGAACGCAGAGAGCAGCATTTTCATCCGCCTACCATACGCAAATGGGCGCAGCGGTTCGATTCGAATCTTTTCACGCAGCGCTTTCGTGTGCTTGTACAGCAGACATTGGCGCCAACCCATGAATCGCATGGAGGAGCCGATCTTAGGCTCAAGCCATCGATCGGAGAGTTTCAGGGTCCGCCTAAGATTGCGGTGAGCGCCGTGGCATGCCAGGAGTAATCGCACAGGCACTTCCGCGTCTGGTGTTCGATGCTCGCTGGTTGCGGACCGGTATTGGTCGTTACACGCTCTCCGTCCTCAAAGGATTGCGCGGCCGTATACCAGATATCGAGACTGTGTGCATTACGCAGCCCCAACACAAGGCCCTGGTCGCCGGCTTCTGCGACCGTGTGATCGAAGCCAGCCAGAATATCTATACGGTACAGGAGCAGCTAGTCCTGCCATGGCTTGCGAGGGGAGCCTCAGCATTCTACGCGCCTCATTACAACATACCAATCCTCTGGAGACGTCAACTGCTGGTCACTATCCACGACCTGACGCACCTAATCGATGCCACATACCGGGGTAACTGGAAATCTCGCTTGTATGTCAAACCCCTCGTCACGCTAGCGGTTAACAAAGCAGATTGTATTGTGACTCCGTCGGAGTACACGAGAAGGATGCTTCATCAACATCTACAAGTGCCGCCTGAACGCGTCACTGTCATCCCAGGCGCCATTTCGGAGGCATTTCAGCCACAAAGCAAAGCTATGGCACGATCTCAGGTGGCGCGCGAGCACGGCATCACGCGTCCTTACTTGCTTTATGTGGGCAGCCTGAGGCCCAGCAAAAACGTGCCTTTGTTGCTAGATGCCCTTGCTCGATTACATCAGAAGCGGCATGACGCGCCCGTGTTGATCATCGTCGGAAGCGATGGCGGAAGAATGCACGAGGTGAAGAGTTATGTATCTACGTTGAAGCTAGAGAATACGGTGTTCTGGCTCAAGGGCCTGACAGATCTCTCACTCGCGACACTATATTCAGGAGCCGTTATGACAATCCTGCCCTCCTTCGAAGAGGGTTTTGGGTTCCCGGTCGTTGAGTCGATGGCCTGCGGCACACCGGTAATCTGCTCCGCTGCCGCTTCCCTGCCTGAAGTCGCTGGTGATGCTTCACTCTATTTCTCGCCATATTCCTCCTTGGAGCTATCGGAAGCGATCGAACGCCTGATGGACTCGACCAGTGAACAGGAGAGGCTCACGTCTGCGGGATTAAAGAGAGCCCGAAGATATTCCCAACACAACTCAGCTTGTCTTCAGGCCGCGATCATCCGCAAGCTACTATCCAGCTAACCTGACTTACGCAGTTTCTAAGGTGTGCATCCGTGCCGGTGCGACACGCTGCATTCGCTACGGCCTTCTCATGGAAGGCCTAGTCCTGTATTGAGCTTTTAAGAGGTGGTTGGAGAAAGCCAAGTATCCTTCCGGCTGCACTCTTTAAATAGAACAGCGCCTCGCGAGGACGCGCAAGGCAAAACGCTCTCAGTGCCCCTCCGGAAGCGCGGATTACTTGATATACCCATGTTCCTACTGGAAACCGATGTTTGCGCAGCAGGTATCCGAGACCCATCCCATAATAAAATCCACGGCTACTCGATGCCGTTCTCGCGTCCTTCTCCGGGTGGTGGACGTAGAGCCGCTTTTCAAACCATCCAGGGTGTGAATTATTCAACAAGCGTAAGGCAAGATCTGTTTCTTCGCCACACTGGAAGGGCGTATCTGCACCCGGACCCATTGCTTCATCGAAGCCGCCTACCTCAAGCAATGCTGTTCTACGGATAAAGAAAGCAAAACATATGCAGGCGCTTAGCACAGACCTACGATGAATTGGTTGAGAATGCCGGGGCCACCGCAATGCCACATCTTTCAGCATGTCATCCCGAGCGCTACAGCAAAGAAAGTCGTAATCCGGGCAAGGGTCGAACCAATCCGTCACCTGAGCGATGAGATCCGACGGAAACCAGCAGTCGTCATCCGGAAAGCCAATGATCTCGCCATGAGCCAAAGCCAATCCGACATTCCGTGCCTTCGATGCGCCTAGGGCCGACCGGACATAGACATAGTGAAGGGAGTGCCTCCATTTCAGCAGCAACGCTTGGATGCGGTCGTCCCTATTCTGATCCACAATGATTAATTCAAAATGCTTGCAAGTCTGCCCTGCTAGGGATGCCAGCAGCCGGTCCAGGTCGGAGACGCGGCCCACGGTTGGTACAACCAAAGAAACTACGACATTCTTGTTGACGAGACGGGTCATTGTAGTCGGTGATCCACAAACTTTAAGGACAGGTTGACGCGACCGAATCAGTCGTTAATCGCGGATTGGAGCGCACCGCCTTGTGCGAACACACTAAAAGAGCAATCAGAAACACGCCGTAGGAGAGCGGCGTCGCATACGCGGCGCCCATTGCCCCGTAACGCGGAATCAACCAGAAGTTCAATAGAATATTGCTCAACGCCGCTGCTGATGCGGCGAGTAGAGCCATCGACGAACGATCCCATGCGATCATTGCCGTAAGCAGGAAGGCTCCGCCCAATTCAAGCGGAATACTGATTAGGATCGGCACTGACAATCGTACAGAAGCTGTAAACGCGGCCCCATAGAACATCAGAATCAAAGGTCTCCGTAGAAGTTCCATGGCGATCGTGATCCCGATTCCGATGAGCATAAGCTTCCACAAAGAGCGCCATAGAGTATGAGGTCCTCGCTGCGGCCCAGGTATCGCCGCCAATTCTGGATAGATAGATTCGATCGCCATGTAATAGACAGCCAGCACAAGCAGGAGGGTACGATATGCCGCGCTATATAGGCCTACTTGAGTACTATCGGTTAGGCTGCCCAGCATGATTATATCGATCGAGCTGAACACCTGATTCACAATCATTGCAGCTCCCAGCACTAAGATCGTGCTCCAACGGAGGATTGGACCCGATTTAGGGTCCAGACCGGGCGACCCTTTTCGAGTCCAGATGTGCCTCGCCCAGTATGTCCAGAGAACATAAGCGGCTGTTGCATAGCCCACGCCGTTTGCCAACGCAATGATTGTAGGGCCGACATGGAATAGCTCCACTGCAAGAATAGCCACTCCCGCCCCTATGAAAGATACCAGCGACCTCCAGCCCGAAACCCAGCCGAAGCGCTTCATTCCCCATGCCAACCAATCCAAAGAGAATGCATAGCCCACCATGGAAATCGCATATAGGCTTACAATCGTCCGCGTGTCCGATGGTACCGGGCCGAAGTGTCCATAGCAGTAGCCCAGCGAGATTACTGGAATGGCGAGAAGTGTCCTCCTAAGTTGGATTGCCCGCGCAACTGAAGGGATAACCGCCGTATCGGACGCGACGAGCCTAGCACCGATATGCCGCAGGCCGAAGTCTATGCCTTGCATAAGATACAGCGCAAGTGTTTGAGCCAACGCGTAGGCTCCTGTCACGCGTACACCAAACTTACGGCTAACGAAGATAACGAGAGTTAAGTTGCAGATTCTCGCAAAGCCTTCTCCGAGAATGATCGAACCGATGGAACGGCTCGACCAGCGAATGCGGCCCGCTACCTTACGTTCCAGAACAGTTAGCTGGCCAGTCATGGAGTCGCCTGTGATCCGCCGCAAAGCGCCCCAGGAACGGCCGCATCAGCGCTGTCGCCCGTGGGGTTGGTACAACGGGGACTACAGAGAGTTGCGATGGCAAGGAAAACCGCCTCGTGTTTCCAATTCGCCTGGAAGCTATCCGCGATAATCACTCCGAACAGCAGGCCGATTCCCAGCATGTGGTGCGCCGCCCAGGCACGTGTCATAACGCAAACAAACAAAACCAGCCAAACGAATGATCCGAGCACACCCCACTCGACGAGCACCTCGGCCTCGGATGTCTGCATGCTTTCAGTATCCGGAAAGTTGCCGGTCTCAGCGACGTACTCCCCGTAGCGGCCAGGGCCAATACCGAGGAGGGTTGCTGAAGGATTTGACTGGAGTAGAGAGAGCCCATAGCGAAGATGAAAACTTCTCTCTCCAACGCTATTGCCGTTGATGTTCGAACCGATCTCGAATGCCGAGGTACCATTTTTCGCAGATATCGAATATGCCTCAAAGCACCCTAGTCCGACGATCACAAAGAGCATAGCAAAGCGTAGAGCGTGGGCATTCTTTTTGCCCAGCGCCGGGAGACAAACAGCTAAGGATACCAAGGCCCCCAGCAGAACCTGATCGGCGAGAGCCAGTATTGTACCCAGAGTTGCGAGCGCTATACTCCGTCCGCTCCCTTTGGAGCGAAAGCCATCTCGACGCAAGACAAACAATACGACGAGCATGGAAAACATGAACAGTCCGAACGGCGGTCCCTCGAAGTACAAACCACTCATCCGAGGTATTGGGGTGTATCCAAACCAAACGGTTTGGCGCAAGAAGTAAATTCGCGCGTACGAGACTACCAACTGGGGGGCGGGGGCAATTCCGAACACTACCAAGTCAAGGTAGACGCCAGTACACAAAGCAAAGGCTACTGCGATACCCGAACAACAAAGGACTACCCGTGGCCGATTGCGTAAGAACCAAGCGCTCAGGAGAAACCAGCAAAGGTTGAGCCACAACCGTAGAGGCTCGCGTATCGCGTTATAGAGAGAAGGAGTGGGCCGTAGTAAGAAGCCCGAGAAGGCGCATACGAGACTCGCCGCGGCGAGAATGGCCGCTCCAATCGTAAGCAGCCTCAGATCCGCACCCAGGAAATCTCCCCAGCGCGGCAGAAGTACTGCCATCGATGCTATTGATAGGACCAGAGTGGGATCGATCCAGGTGACATCATCCAATCCCAGCAGGAATTTGGATGCGACGCCGATGGGAATCACAACCACCGCGAGAGAGTAGAGCACCACTGCGATTCTGACATTCATCGCCGGAATTCAGCCTTCGCTCATCCTGGTAGAGTGCGGCTTGCGCTGCATAATCGATCGCAAGATAGCGAGCTGCTCAGCATGTGCAGGCTCGGCTGCTGCTCTGGCACAAGCGTCTTTTACAAGTGCGAGTACGCAGACGAATGCAGAGGCAAGTAGGCCGGCCAGAAGAACTAAGAGCGTCCTGGGGGGCCACGCTCGTTTGTCTGAAGCCGCCGCGCGGTCCACAACTTGAAGTAAAGGGGGAGACTTTGCCTCTTCGAGCCGGGCTGCTTCGTACTGCTTTGAGAGCATTTCGAAAAGCACTTCGTGATACCGCAACTGCCGTACCGCACGAACATACTCAAGCCCCGCAGCTGGAACTTTGCCTGCCGGCAGGAAATAGTCAGTGGTCTCGGAACTGTTACTCCCCTTCTCAGCCTGGCTAAGCTGTTCCCGGAGAGCTGCTATCGCGGTCTCCATTTCTCCGACCTTTTCGTTATGCTCAGTAGCAATGGAGCGTAGCTCCTGAAGCTGTAACTCACGACTGACGAGCTCAGCACGAAGCTGAGAGATTGTGCGCAACGTCACCTCCGCTTGGCCGGTTAAATGGATTACGCCGGTTGTTTCCTGAATGTGCTTGAAGGCGACTTCCGCTTTGCTCAAAGCGTCGGTCTCAGCAGAAACCTGCTGCTCCAAAAAAACTCGTCTTTGCGAACCCTCCGTGAGCGCGATATTTTTATTGATCTGATACAGAGCGTCAACGTAAGCGTTCGCCATATTTGCCGCACGCTGCGCTGATTTGTCCTCTACCGTTATGCGGATAAGCAGCCCCTTGGTGGACTCGACATGTGTATGCCGTGCCAACACTTTGCGTGTATCCACTAGCGTTTTACGCTTGTACAGCTTCTGTAGCTTGAACCGAGCGATGAGATCGTCTGCAACTGTACGGCTGCTGAGTATTCCGACGTACGTTTCTTGTGGATTCCTCAATCCACCTTCGAGCGCGGCTCCGGGCAGGGCAGACGCAAGCGACCCGAGTTGACTCAACAGTGCGGATGCCGAGCCTTGCGTCGGCGATGGAGTCATGATCAGGGCCGTGCCCGTGTAGCTGACAGGGATAACGAGCACCACAATCACGGTGACCAGCATCGTGATCAATGTACTCAATGCAATGATTCGTCGCCAGCGAGCGAGAACAACAACCATCCTTAACACACTGGCCTCCGAGGAACTATGCATTTGTTACATCCTTTTCAGGCAAAGAGATGGACATGTTCTTCATGTTCCCTAGTGGAGGACATTGATCGCTGCTGCTCCGAGACCAAATTGCGACAAAATAGAGGACCAATCCGTAAGGCCGCGGAGAAAGGTAATCTTATTTACCATTTCAGGCACGACTACGGCATCCCCTGGATTCATACGTAATGAATCGAAACCCCCACCTGTCCGAGCTGCGCGCGACTTACGGCTCACAACGGAGCCATCGGCGCGAATTACAAATGCGTGCTTAGAATCAGCGTCCTTGGTAATGCCTCCGGCCAACTGCAGATAGTCATCGGCTTTGCGTCGGCCTTCAAAGACAAATGCATTCTGATCGTAGACGGAGCCGATTACGGAAACACTGGACGGTTTGGATGGAACCACAAAGCTATCGCCATCCTCGAGCGGAATATCCGGAATGTCGGACACGGAATGACTGTTAGGAGCAATATGGAGCACGATCCTTCCGGTAGCGCGTACTAACTTCAACTTTTGTACGAGAGCTCGTTGGCTCTCGAGGCTCGAGGAAACAGCGGCTGCCTCCTGTACGGTGACGGCGGAAGTCGATCTGTTCACTGAGGCTCTGTCTATGTCCTGTTCTAGATCTGACGAATACTCGTCTAGCCTCGCCTGCTGCTGCTCGCGCGTGGACGCACGTGTAAACGAGGAGCCGAATAGGTAAGCCTGTGGCGTCAAGCCATTCGATCTCTCGACGAGTTCACGCAGAGTCTCGCCCGGCTCGACGCTATAAACCCCTGCAGACTTGAATTCACCCTCCAGCCGTACAAACTTCGTCCGCCTCGTTTGCGGGACATGGATGTCGGCTTGGGAAAAAATAGTGACCACGTCACCGGGCTGCAATTCCAGGTTTTGCGTCTCGTCGTCCTGAAGCACCGCCTGGCCCAGATTGAAGGACTTTAGGTATGTCGTGAGGTCCTTGGAGCTTTTGCGCTCGATGACCGCATAGTCCCAGTCGATCTCAGGGACCCTGAGCTCAACTTGGTTAGTAGCGGGAAAGCGGGAAGACCTAGACTCGGTTTGGGATCCGATGCTCTCGCCCTTAGACGAGGATTGGCCAGAGCGCGCTGGTTGCATCCCTCGACCTGCCGCAGCCGCAGCCGCAGCCGCTGACGATGATCCGGTTTGGCCAAATTGTCCAGTGCTAGAGGTCGCGTCATCGGCCGCCGTCGTTCCGGGAGACCTTAAGAAGTCGCTCGTAGGATCCGTGTCTCGTTGATCTGTGCCAGGTCTGCTCGGAGAAGAATCGGAAGCCTCCGCTGGCTGCTTTACCTGGGCATAGACAAGGCGGTTCTTGCGCCTCCAATAGTCTCTGGTTAGCAGGGATTCCTTGTCTGGTATAAGGTCCCGGACATGCATCCCCGCGTGCCATGGATAGCGACCAGGGTTTGCGACGTTACCTCTCAAGGTGACCTCATTGTCGAAGCGTGGAACGATCGACAACACGCGCAGGATATCGCCATCTTTAAGCGGCGTGGCCAATCCGGCTTCATCGAAGCGAATCTCGAGGACTTGCCGTTCCCCTCGACTGTCAATACGTTCAATCTCTCCAGACTGTAGCGTCGCAAGCGACGTGAGCCCGCCTGCCATTTTGAGCAGATCGCCGACGACCTCTCCCTTCCTAATCTCGAAGATGGCTGGCTCGCTCACGCTGCCAGTGAGCGCGACGCGGGGGCCGGCCGGAGCGATATAGATGACATCCCCGGGCAGCAAGGCTACATCTTTCGACTTGTCTCCGTTCAGCAGCAGATCGTAGAGATCGAATTCCGTGACGGAGGAGCTACCCCGTCTCAATTCGATGTGCCGCATGGAGCCGGCGCGGGAAGGCCCACCAGAAGCAAACAGACCATTGACCAGGGTACTCAACGAACTAATGGTGTAACTGCCAGGGCGACGCGTTCGTCCCACAACAAACACTTGAATCGATCGTAAGTGCCCCATCTCGACACTCAGATCAAACCTTCTAAATTCCCGCGAGATCTGCTGAGTGAGATAATCCCTGACCTCCATGAACCTCGTTCCAGCAACCTGGATCAAGCCAACATGCGGAATATAGATATTTCCGCTTCGGTCGACAGCCTCACGCAGATTAAAGGTTATACTCCCGGACGCGCGTAGAAGAAGCTCATCACCAGGTCCGATGGAGTAATTCGGCGTCACCGGTACGCGATCCAAAGGCGCAAATGTCGACGGAACCTCGCTAAACAGTTGGTTGCCATAAATGGGCAGCATCCTACCAATGTCATCTGCAACAAAGCGCTGGAATTCTGTAGGAGGTTCGGGGGGCAGCTTGATCTGTTGCGTCGTGGCCTGATCTCTGGAGGCCGGTCCGCTTCCTTGCGGACTTAGATTCACGGGTTCACCGTTTCCGAAGTTATTGAGCGATTCTGGGTCGGCGTTCCGGTTCGTCAAGCGTGAGTCAGTGGAGCTCGACCCGAGCACAGAGGAACTCGACCCGAGCTGCTCTGCCCCGTCGAGGTCGTTGCCACAGGACACGAGAAGGTTGTCGCAGGATGAACTGCTTTGCGCGCGTCCGTCAGACGTCGCGTTGGTCGAAGGCATGTCCTGTTGAGCGCCGCAGAGTGCGACAGAGGCCAGAGCAAGCGTCGTGATCCGGAACAGCTGTGAGAAGCAAGATAATCGTCTGCGAGTCATTGTGCGTGTCTACTGATTAACAGCGGGCTGGGGTTTCGCCGCACGATCCGCCATGGGAGCAACCTACATACCCTCCATCGCGCCATATGTCTACTCTAGACCACTCGATCACTTGTCACACATGCGTACGGGTGTAATTACAAAGCGATGACATCGTGTCTACAATCTCAGGACACCGGATATCTATACTTTTCTTAGTGAGGGCACCCCAATGCGGGGACCTGAACACAACCGAACATGCCGCGCTACGGATTTCCGTCAAGGCGCCCATTCAAGCGCTCTGTCAGGCGACCGCCACAAATCTAAGGGCAGGTCGCGCCGACCGACAGTTCAACGAAGAGAGAGAAAGGGAATTACACGATGAATAAAGTGTCTATATATATCGTCGCTGCCGTCATTTCAATCGTAACGGTTAGCGTCGCAGCTCTGCACGGGCAAGATAGCGTCCGTACCATTGAGATACATGCAAAACGCTTTGCCTTCTCGCCCAATGATATTACGCTCAAAAAGGGTGAGAAGGTGACACTCGCACTCACCTCG
>DASYBJ010000575.1:0-6121 GCA_036500845.1 Acidobacteriaceae bacterium | reverse complement strand
AAAGAGCCAGCCTAGCATACGAAGAATTCACAACTGATCCTGTCGAGAGTGCGCAAATCTCCGGGCTGCAAACATCCGGCACTGCCCGCTTGGTCGCTTCGATCCGCAGCGCAGTACAATTCCGATGTGATGCGGGGTGCTCCAATTCGCCAAATTTCTCTTCCTTCTATTCTCGAAAGCACAGGTCTCAAACTGAGCGAAGTGACGACTCACGCGCCCGGTCCTCAGGGCTTTCTGCCGGTGACGCCCGAGATGTTGCTCACCCAACCCTCTGGCAATCTATTCGGGCTGAGCCAGAACGTTGGAATGGGATGGGAACCGGCTAATCTCCTGGGACCTGAGGTGCTGATCCTGAGCACACATGGCGGCCTGCGCGCGGATGATGGCCGTGCGATCGCGCTTGGCTTCCATACCGGACATTGGGAGGTCGGTCTGCTCGTAGCAGAAGCGGCTCGAGAGTTGAAGGCCAACGCTGCGGTCCCCTTTGCTGCTGCGGTTACCGATCCGTGCGACGGCCGAACGCAAGGGACCACGGGCATGCTCGACTCCCTGGCGTACCGGAATGATGCCGCGACCGTGTTGCGACGGCTGACCCGCTCGCTACCCACCCGGATGGGATTGGTCGGCGTGGCGACCTGTGACAAGGGTCTTCCGGCGATGATGATGGCGCTCGCTTCAGCAGGCAAGTATCCGACGGTGCTGGTTCCGGGCGGTGTGACCTTGCTGCCCGAAGGCGGAGAAGATGCGGGGAAAGTGCAGACCATTGGCACGCGGTATGCGCACCAGCAGATCACACTCGAATACGCAGCAGAAATGGGATGTCGGGCGTGCGCGACCCCGGGGGGAGGCTGCCAGTTTCTCGGCACTGCGGCAACGTCGCAGGTCATAGGCGAGGCTCTCGGATTGTCACTGCCGCACACGGCCCTTGCTCCATCCGGTCAACCTATTTGGCTGGATGCGGCGCGGCGCTCGGCACGGGCGCTCCTGCGACTTCATCAACTCGGATTAGGCACTTGCGATGTGCTTACGCAAGGCGCGATTGAAAATGCGATGGTGGTGCATGCTGCCTTTGGTGGTTCGACGAATTTACTGCTGCATTTGCCGGCGATAGCGTTTAGCGCCAAACTCCGGCGGCCGGACTCGAGCGATTGGTCGTCGGTCAATGCCCAGGTTCCGCGGCTGGTGGACGCACTCCCGAATGGGCCGCGGAACTTCGCGACAGTCCAGGTCTTTCTGGCCGGAGGTGTGCCTGAAGTGATGCTGCATCTACGCCGAGCGGGGCTGCTCGATACCCGTGTCAAGACCGTCTCGGGAGAGACGCTCGATCAGTCGCTGGATTGGTGGGAGCAGAGCGATCGCCGTCATGAGCTCAAGAAGACCCTAGAGATGCGCGACGGGATCGATGCCGGTGAGGTCATCATGGGACCGGATCGAGCTCGCTCACGTGGACTCACAGCCACGGTCTGCTTCCCTATCGGCAACCTTGCTCCAGAGGGATCAGTCGTCAAAAGCACTGCAATCGACCCCTCAGTCATCGATGCCGATGGAGTTTACCGGCACGTAGGCCCGGCGAAGGTCTTCATCTCCGAAGAAGATGCCATCCATGCGATCAAGACCGACCGCGTTGTGCCTGGTGATGTAATGGTTTTGGTTTGCGGCGGGCCGGCAGGTGCGGGCATGCAAGAGATTTACCAGATCACCTCTGCCCTCAAGGTCCTGGATGGAGGCCATCAGATCGCGGTGTTGACTGATGCTCGATTCAGCGGGGTCTCGACGGGAGCGTGCATCGGACACATTTCGCCGGAAGCGCTCGCGGGAGGGCCGATCGGGAAGGTATATGACGGCGACGTTATCGAAATCATCATCGACCGGAAGAACCTTAGCGCTTCCATAAACCTCATCGGGGATGGAATAGGACGATTCAGTGCGGAGGAGGGTACGCGCATTCTGGCAGCGCGTGAACCACGCAAAGATCTGCATCCCCATCCTGCTCTTCCAGAAGATACGAGACTGTGGGCGGCACTCGTTCGAGCGAGCGGCGGTGTGTGGGGCGGGTGTGTTTACGATGTCGATGCCATCGTCGGTCGATTGAATCTCGCGCAATAGAGAAGTCCCACCTTGCTGCCAGGGCCGGCTACCGAGTTCTAGCTACGGTGAGCGCACGAATCATTCTCGAATTTCCGCGTCGTTGCGCATTTGCGCTTTGACAGGCGTTCCCCACCGTGTATATAGTTCCGGTCGTCGTTGCGACTGCTCTGGATACTCCTTCTAAGCGTTTAAAAGCGGTCGAGATTTAATAATTGTTAACGATAACAGTGATGCTTTGATCTTGCTCTTTTCGATGACACAGCGTCAGAAGAACCGTTGCTTTCCTCCAGATCTTGCAGCCGTGGCTCGCGCGAAGCGGCGCGGGCCCTTGAATCAATGGAGTCGATAACTATGGTCAAGTTCCGCGATCGTGCTGCTCAGCACAACTGATCTATTGACCTGACTCCCGGCCATAGAAGTAGTGAAAAGGACGCTGAGGCCCAGCTCTGACGGCATGCGGTGCTACTGCAGCTCGTTTGCGCTCCTCGTTTGCGGTCCTCGTTTACGCCCCAGGAAACAGCCCGGACCGCCAACAGACTCGATCCGAGACAAGATTCACGACGCAACATTCGGAGGCAGTTCCTATGCATTTGATACACATATCTCACAACAAACGCCGGAAGACAGTCCTCTACTGGATTGGCTATCTCACTTTGCTTCCCGTGCTGTTGTGCGGATCGCTTCACGCACAAAACACCTACGGATCGGCTGTGGGAACAATCACTGACCACTCCGGAGCTGTTGTCGGCGGCGCCTCAGTGAAACTAACCAATGTCGACACGGGCGACCTCCGCACCGCTACGACTAACTCAAACGGTGACTATCAGTTCCTCAATTTGCCGCCGGGTAATTACAAGGTGGACGTGGAGAACACGGGCTTCAAGCACTTCACTCGCATCAATGTTGTCGTACAAGTACAGGGTTCGACTCGTGTCGATGCCGCGCTGGAATTAGGGAATGTGAGTGAGACTGTTGAAGTCACATCGCAGGCTCCCCTACTTGAAACGCAGCAAGCTACGATTGGCCAGGTGGTCGCGGGTAGAGCGGTGAGTGAGCTGCCCTTGAATGGCCGAAATGTTTTCAATCTTCTTGCGCTTTCCCCAGGGGTTGTGCCTCAAGGAGGAACACAGGCTAGTAATGCCGTGTCGGGAATGAACGGGAACGGATTTGCAACCGGCAACTATCAAATCTCCGGAGGGATCCCCAACACCGGCGCTGAATTCATTGATGGTGGTCCAATCAACAACGGTTATATTAACGCGATTGCCTACATACCAGCGCAAGACTCCATCCAGGAGTTTCGCATCGAAGCCAATGCGATTGGACCGGAGTTTGGCGGTACAACAAACGGCGTCGTCACGATGGTGACCAAGAGCGGGACCAATGCTTTCCACGGCACTGCCTACGAATTTCTACGTAACACAGTGCTGAACGCCAACACGTTCTTCTCGAATCAGGCGCATTTGAAACGGCCCGTTCTTATTCAAAATCAATTCGGCGGGACGATCGGCGGCCCGATCAAGAAGGACAAGCTATTCTTCTTCGGCAGCTATGAAGGTATCCGCGCGGCGATTGGTACGACGACCACCTACTCTGTGCCAACTGCTCAAATGGAAGCCGGGGTCATCAGCAGCTCTACGCCCATTCTTGACCCGGGGCAATTCAATGCAAATGGTGTGTTCGTTCCCAACCCGCCGGGAACGACATTTCCGGGCAACATTATTCCTGCCAACCGGATCAATCCCACATCGAAGGCGATGTTCCAGTGGTGGGCACCGCCGAATGGGCTGGGTACCGTCAACAACTATAGCGTGAATGCCACCACGCATCCGGTTTTGAACCAGTACATTGCGCGCCTCGATTGGAACGCAAGTGAGAAGCAGCGAATTTTCGGCCGTTACACATACCACCATTCACTGAATCCCAGCGCTTTACCCTATGGTTACCTGCCCAACAGGTCTACGGGGCATAATGCAGTTCACCAAGTCGTCCTCGGAGATAGCATTACAGTCAGCCCAACGACGATTCTGGATGTTCGTCTTTCTTATTTCCGCGACACTAGTTTTACAGGCGCCACTGGAATTCCCTTCAACCTTGGATTTACAGGTTGGCCGGCAGCCACGATCGCTCAATTGGGCGCGAGTTGTTGCGGTCCTGTAATTCCCCGCGTCGCGGTTTCGGGGCTTTCTGTAAATGGCGGCGGGGGCCAACAAATTTATGTAACCGAAGAAAACTACGCCATCTCAGGAAGCGCTACGAAGATCCTGGGACGACATACAATCAGGTTCGGCGGCGAATTCCGGCGCGCACCCAATAACTACGGACAAACCAACTCCACACAGGTTGAAGCGTTTGGCTTCACAAATGCTTTTACCGGCAACCCATGGGCATCCTACTTGCTGGGCCTTCCGCAAACGACTGTTACTGAACTCGCGATCATCCCAGCCTCAACGACGTACTATAGCGGAGTCTATGCCGGGGATAGTTTCCAGGCTACCAACAGATTGGTGCTCAACTTCGGGCTACGCTGGGAATATCCAGGCTACTGGACGGAACGGCATGACCGCCAAGCTGTCTTCTTGGCAAACGAGACGAATCCGCTGGCTGGGCCGACACACTTGCCACTTCAGGGCAACGTTGAACTGGTGAATACTCCGGCGTATCCGCATCGGACAAACCTGTTGCCGCATTACGACTTGTTTTCACCGCGCCTCGGCATAACATATCGATTGACCCATAGCTTTGTAGTCCGCAGCGGGTTTGCTATCCTCTTTTCTCCGACAGCCAATATACAGCAAGATGCGCAGCCCTATCAGGCGCCGGTCAATCTGGCATTTACCCAGATCAATCCCACGACTCAACCTATCAATTCCTTTAGCAACCCCTTCCCAGGTGGAGTTTTACAGCCAGTGGGAAGAAGCAGCAATTATCTGAGCGTTATTCAGGGACAACCTGTAGTAACTAACGTGCCGAAAGAGCCATCCACTTATGTGGAACAGTGGAACCTAGATATCGAGAAGGATCTCGGACATCAAGTTCTGGTTGATGTGGCTTACGTCGGCAACCATGGGGTGCATCAGCAGCTGCCGGCCGGGTTGAACGATAACGGCCAGGGCCTGGACCAGATCCCCGACGGTTATCTTTCCATGGGCCCGGCGCTGCTGACCCAAGTTCCAAATCCATTCTACGGGTTGATAACCACAGGCAATCTGGCTGGGCGGACCATCCCTGCAGGCCAGCTTTTGCGCCCATATCCACAATACTTCAACCTGTGGAATGCAGCGAATACCGCGGCCGGATCAAACTACAACGCAATGCAAGCAAAAGTGGAAAAGCGGTTCGCCCAGGGCGGCACACTCTTGGGAGCTTACACGTGGGCGAAGAACATGGGAACTGCTGACACGCAGACCGGATTCCAGGAAGCGGTCCAACCCGGTGAAGTGCAGGACTGGAACAACCTTCAGGCAGAGTATGGACCACTCAGCTATAACGTTCCGCAGCGGTTCGTGGCGGCCTACGTGTATGACCTACCTCTCGGCAAAGGCAAACGCTTTCTGGGTAATCAGGGCGGAGTCGTAGACAAGATTGTTTCCGGGTGGGGCCTCGACGGAATCACAACCTATGCACTTGGCTTTCCTCTGATATTTACCGCACAGCCGACGTTTATCAGCCAACAATTTGGTGCCGGCATTCCGCGGCCCAACGTAACTCCAGGTTGCGCGAAAAAGTTGTCCGGAAGCGCTATTTCGAGGCAGCACGGTTGGTTCAATACAAGTTGCTTCACGCAGCCCTCCAATTACGGGTTCGGGAATGAGCCCCGCACCGACACCTCCCTGCGCACGCAAGGGATAGCCAATTGGGACGCGGCGCTTTTCAAGACCACGGACATCAACGAGAAAATCAATGTGCAGTTTCGGGCCGAGGGTTTCAACGTCTTTAACCGGGTTCAGTTCGGCCAACCCAATACCGTCTGCTGCAGCACCTCGAATGCCTCATTCGGAGTTGTCAGCACTCAGCTGAACCTTCCGCGGGT
>DASYBJ010000574.1:0-4692 GCA_036500845.1 Acidobacteriaceae bacterium | reverse complement strand
GGCGATGTCGGTCGCGGTTCCCAATGTCGAGCGCGGATTCCCGCCCAAGCGTTGCTGATCGACGATGATTGCCGTCGAGAGATTCGCGAGAACGTCGGCATCAGGCTGACCGTAGCGAGGCAGAAAAGTCTGCACGAACGTCGAGAACGTTTCATTGAGAAGACGCTGGGATTCCGCAGCGATCGTGTCGAACACCAGCGACGATTTCCCCGAACCTGAGACTCCGGTGAAAACGGTGATTCTCCGTCGAGGAATGTCGACGGAGATGTTCTTGAGGTTGTTCTCGCGCGCGCCCCGGACCTGGATGGTGCCGAAGCGATCAGATTCGGAAGATGAGGGTGACATGGTGCTCCAGAATTGCGGCAGCGCTCTCGTCTAGCGCAAAACCTGCTGTCTCGGTGCTTTCTTTGCAAGTTTGAAATGAACAGACCGATTCGGTGACCTACGCGAATTTCTGGATTGCTCCGTCCGTTTAGCTGCATAAGCTGCGCCTCCGCGCGCTGCCGTAGTACAGCTTACCGCGAAGCATCTCCTTCTCCTCGCTGAGACCGTCAGTGATCATGAGGCTTAGGATGCCATCAGCACAACCTTCGCACGTTCGCATCTACGTGGACCGATTTGCGATCTCGGTCGATCCGGTAAGGACTGGCGGGTGGCCCACTCAAGCCGTGTTTTGGCTTGAGTGGGGGAAGTTTCTTGGGGATAAGTGGAGTAGTTTTCTCCACTACGCGATCGGGTGTGAAGGACGCGTGGAGATTGAATCCGAGTGGACTGCAAGAAGACGCCAACGGGCAGCGGAGAGACTCTGTGCTGCAATGAAACTGCCCCACTCAAGCCGAAACAAGGCTTGAGTGGCCCACCGCCACGTTCATTTTGCGAAGCCGTCATGGTCAGCCTCCACAAAATGCGAACAGGTCCTCGTTGATTTGGTCTTTAATCGTGGTTGCGAGGCCGTGCGGGGCACCCTGGTATAGCTTCAGGATCGAGCCCTTGATCAGCTTGTTCTGGAGCAGGCCTGAGTCGGTGTACGGCACGATCTGGTCATCGGTCCCCTGCATGATGAGCGTGGGAATGTCGAACTTCATCAGATCCTCAGTTTGATCTGTTTCGGAGAACGCCTTGATGCAGAGGTAGGCGCCTGGGAAGCCTGCCATCTGACCCTGGAGCCAGAAAGAGTGGCGGACGCCCTGCGAGACCTTCGCACCCGGGCGGTTGTAACCGTAAAACGGCAAGCTCAAATCCATCCAAAATTGGGAGCGGTCAGCCTGAACACTGGCTCGTAGCCCGTCGAACACAGAGATCGGTGTGCCCCCAGGATTGTTTGCCGTCTTCAGCATCAGCGGCGGCACAGCGGCGATCAGTACGGCCTTGGCCACACGCGCCGTGCCGTAGCGGCCAATATAGCGCGCGACTTCGCCGCCGCCGGTTGAGTGGCCTACGTGGATTGCCCCCTTCAGGTCGAGGTGTTCGATAAGCTCGTAAAGGTCGTCGGCGTATGTATCCATATCCTGGCCGTTCAAGGGCTGGCTCGATCGGCCGAAACAGCGGCGGTCATGCGCGATGCAGCGAAAACCTCTGGAAGCGAGAAAGAACATCTGGTCTTCAAAGGCATCCGCGGTTAGCGGCCAGCCGTGGCTGAAGACCACGGGTTGTCCACTGCCCCAATCGTTGTAGTAAATCGTTGTACCGTCTTTGGTTGTAATCGTGGATTGCTGTTTCTCGAACTCTTCATTCGGAGTGGAAGAGGTCGAGGCGCTCGCCTGCTTGGCCGTTGCAGCCATCGTCATTGCCGACAGGCTTGCAGCAGCCGCCATGCCACTGCTGCTGATCAGGAATCTGCGGCGCGACTTCAATGTGTCGGGCTTAGTTTTTGTAGTAGTCGTCATTTTCAAATCTCCTTATGCTGTGGTTTCGCATCGTCGGAATCCGATGACGGCGTTCGCACGATAGCGAAACTTTGTGCAAGATGCTTCCTGAGGGGTATTAGAGCGGTTGGTCTTGAGTTGATCGTCTCGTAAGGTACTTCCTAGCGGGTCGCTCGACAGGTGATGAGTGTAGTCGCACTGACCTTCTCCTCATGGAACCTTTCTTCGGGGAGATAAGTATTCGGCCGTCGTGACGGGACGCAATGAATATTGCGAAGCCCACTCGTCGGTGAGGATCGTGTCGCTCTGGATAACGTCAACGGTTGAATCTTGGATGAGACCTCTTGGTAGTTTTCACCAAGTTCTCAAATTGGCTGCCGTCTGCATGAACTTCCCAGCTCACAAAATCCAGAACGAGAAGTTTGACGTTTATTGAATTGGGCTTGAATCTTCGTCAACCGTGCGGCTCTTGACGGCAACCTATTCGATAACGCAAGATTTCCATCGTGGGGGCAAATCTGGACGTGCGTGAACCGGAGACCCGAATCCTTGGGGATTTGCTCTGTCTCGAGACGACTGAGGTTAGAGTGCCCGAGCTTGACTGGGTCAGGCTCGTTCAATCCATCGCAGCCGGGGATCAGCTCGCGCTGCATTCGCTTTACCAACAGACGCATCGAATTGTCTTTACATTGATTGTGCGGATAACCAACGATCGCGAAACCGCCGAAGAAGTGACGCTCGATGTGTTCCACGATGTATGGCGAAGAGCGCCGGCTTACGATCCTGCGAACGGATCCGTCGTCGGGTGGATCATGAATCAAGCACGGTCCAGGGCGATCGATCGGGTGCGGTTCGAACGCCGAAAAAAACGGTTTACCGATTTTGTGGACAGGTTTGACGAGCATGTGGACAGTCCACTTTCAACCAACGGGGTCAACGACCCACAGCAGACCTTTCACCTTGAGGAGCAGAGCCGCATCCTGCGAAATGCCCTGGAGGTCCTCACTGAGGAAGAGCGCCGGGTGATTGAAACCGCATTCTTTTCCGAGTTGACCTACCAGGAAGTGGCCGCAAAGTTGAATCAGCCCCTCGGAACGGTCAAGACACGGATTCGTTCCGGACTTAGCAAACTCCGGCAGGCGCTTGCCGGGACACTGAAGGGCCGATGAATTCGCAATCGGGTCAACACGATCGAGAACACCTGGACTTGGTGTTCCTCTACGTCCTGCAGGCCCTCCCTTTGAGCGAGATTCCCGTTGCGGAAGCTCATATCGCTTCATGTGTGGACTGCCGGCGGGAAATCGAGACGCTTCGTCCGATCGTTGGCTCCTTTGTCTCCTGGCCAACGGATGTGCTGCGGCCACCCGCATCGCTGTGGGGACGCCTTGCGCAGCGAATCGCAGAGGAGACGGGCAAGCCGCCGATTTCACCACCGCCACGGTTATCAGCTAAAGCGGAATGGGAAGAACTGGCCTCTGGTATCTCCTGTAAACTGCTCGCGACCGATACGGAAAGAAACAGCGTCAGCATGTTGGTACGGCTCGCGCCGGGAACCGACTATCCGTCTCACCGCCATGCCGGGGTGGAGGAACTGCATCTGCTTTACGGCGAGCTGATGATCGATGACAAGAAACTTTATCCCGGCGATTACATCAGGTCGGAGGCCGGCAGCGTCGATCGTCGCGTATGGAGCGAGACAGGTTGCACTTGCGTTCTCCTTACATCGAACAACGACGTGCTTCTCTGATTTCTTATTGGCTCTTTCCGAAAAGCGACTCCTTCTGGTGCCATTCAATAGAATTCTGAATAGCCACGCTTTGCAGTTGGTGCCAGGCTTGAACCGATGAAAGGGCCCCACAACCTTCGCACGTTTGCATCTACGTGGACCGATTTGCGATCTCGTTCGATCCGGAAGAGTCTCTAGGAGTCGGGGCTCTGAGGCGGTGAGATAGATCTCACCTGTTATTTCGGAACTTCAACGCGTGCGGTTGCTCCTGCCTGTACCGGCACCCTGACCCATGTCAGTCTACGATTAGGGAACTCGGACGCGGTGTGGGCCTCGGTGGCTTTTCCGTTCACGATAAGTGTTGCAAACGATCCTGGAAACTTCGCCTCCCAAACCAATCCACTCTGTCCCTGGTTGGAAAAGACCGTACTCCTCTCGCCCTCATGGCGCACTGAGATGAAAGTACTCTGGACTGGCAGATTGCGCACTTCCGCCCACTCTGTTTTTCCTGTCAGTTGAGGGAGCGTTCTAACGACTGCCTCGAACTGCTCGCCGTGTGCAATGTCTTCGATAGAAAGATCGGGCTCGACATTGATCCCCATGAGCCCGTTGACGATCGCTCCAACCACGGAGTAAGACACTTCGGGATACTCCCGTCGCTCACGACCCGTCTGGACGAGGTCCATGATCTGAGCGTATGCTGCGTCGGGGTTGCCGTACCGATAGAGAATCTCTGCGTAGTGCGACTTCCGTTCGACCTGACTCGCAGGCTCACTCCTCATCTGATTCAAGAGAGTGCCAAGCGCGCTTTGGGTTTTAGGCCCGTCATCGGTCACATCGCGATACAACAGGTCGGCTCCGGCACGCCCCTGGAAGTGATGATTGCTATCAAGAAACCCAAAAAAGTATCCTCCGGAGTTACTCCACCACTTTGTATTAACCAGCGACTTCACTTCAGAGGCACTTTGTAGATATTTCAGTGCCGCTTTGTCATCTCCGCGAATCCCCTGGATTGATGCGAATGCACGATATCCCGCGTACTGTGTCGCAAGCAAGTCCACGCCAAGGATTAGATCCCTGCGGCTCTCCTCATAACTAGGA
>DASYBJ010000573.1:0-11525 GCA_036500845.1 Acidobacteriaceae bacterium | reverse complement strand
CTAGATGAAGAAGCCGATCTTCTCGAGCAGATCTTCGCTCATCTCGACATCGCTAAGCTTCGCTTGTTGGGAGAACCTTAGCTCCTCGCGGAAGCGATCGAGTACTGCGGCATTGAGGTCCGTCCGCTTATCCAACAGTTCGAGCAGTTCCTGAGCGGTGGTCGAGTGCTGATAGTTCGCGGCAAGCCCGCGGGCAGTTTCAATCGTGACGAACAAAGGTAAACTCCGAAAGTCTTGCGAGAGTTGGCGTGGTGCGCGTGCCCGAATGTTCATTCTCATAGTGGCGTGATAATGGCACCTTCTGAGCGAGTGAATCTATACGACCTTCCGGTACGAAACCAACCTGGAAGAGGGATCGCTCCGCACGGAGTTGCAGAAAAGGCCTCTTGCGTCAGGATGTTGCTGCGGCAAACCATTGAAGATTGTTGAGCCTTCAGGCAAGGTGGTTCCACTCGTGGAGCATTGCCGGGTCGAGAGATTGCCGGCGGAAGGAATACACAATCATGAAGACACGTTGCCGTATTATTCTCGTCCTCGCTGGAACGTTCTGCACTGGAATGCTTTGCGGATCAATTTTCCACATTCGTCTTACTCCCATGCACGTGCACGCACAGGATCAACCGTACAATTTGGCCGCGTGCATCGCGGCGGCGCCTAAAGCATGGGGAGAGTTCCGCGGAGCTTCGAGCGAGGGGCTCGCCTTCGAAGATCAGGATGGGACCCTACGTTTCGTTCAGCATCCGACGTGCAGCCCCAATAACTCGGCCAGCAACATTCCGAAATCGGCGATCGACCTCGAGGTCCTGAGAAAGTAGGGCCTCTACAGGCTGCGGAAAAACGCGCCGAAGCAACAAGCGAGGCGCAAGAAGATGTATTACCTGAATCGGAGCACCCCAAGGAATAGATGGTTCGTTCGCCGCAGACCAGTTTTTCAGCAGCCTGTCTATGCCGGAAATACGGCACGGCGGAGTTGGCTTGGAGTGCATTGGATCAGGCATGGTCGAAGACAAGGCCTTCGCATAATCTTGAGCGATGCGGCAGGCCGCGGACAGCAAACCCTTCGGGAATTTCGTTCGAGTTTTCTCGAGCTTCCTCCTCGTGTCACACTTCGGGTTTGCCTTTGCCCTCATCCTGACCGGCTGCCAAAGCGACCAAGTAGTCGTTGACCAGCTACAGACGACCCTCCCAGCTGATGGCCGCGTCCATCCCTTGGTTCTAATGCATCGCAGGAGCGGCGATGCTCTCAATGCGGGTGAGATCGCCGTGCAAGCGCCGGGAATCGATGCCACGCACTCGGTGAGCTTCGTACAGGCTGGCCGGCAGACTGTCAAAGTGCTGATCCATGCCCCGGTCTCTCCCGGCAAAGCCAGTTTTTCCTTCGAGTGGAGTGGAAAGCCGCACCCCATCTCGCTCGATTTGGTCCCGGATGCGCAGGACAGCTTTAGTGATGGAACTCCCGACTTCCTGCGATTGCATTCGGCGGCAGACCGCCGCGCTTTTCGCGCGTGGATAGCCGGGATTGCTGACAAGGAGGCGGCACTTCCTCCTCATCGCCTGCCCTCCGAAATCGACGATTGCGCGGCATTCCTTCGTTTTATTTTTCGGGAAGCTCTTACGCGTCATGATGCGGAATGGTTCCTTCAGCAGGAGCTTCCGCCGAGTTTCCTGTCCCTGCCATCCGTCAGCCAATATCGCTATCCCAACACCCCGCTTGGCGCCGCGCTCTTTCGGGTGAAGCCGGGTCCTTTCCTCTGGACCGATCTCAAGAACGGCAGCTTTGCCCAGTTCGCGGATGCGCAAACGCTGATGCGCTGGAACACCCACCTCGTCAGCCCTGATTTGCGCTCCGCTCGTGCGGGGGATCTACTTTTTTTTCGACAACTTGGGGAGAATTCGCCGTATCATTCGATGGTCGTAACGGGTGAAAATGCGGATTGGCTGGTGTATCACACCGGACCCATAAGCAATAAAAAGGGTGAGCTGCGGAGAGTAGCAGTTGAAGATCTGCTGAACTATCCCGACGCGCGCTGGCGACCCGTGCCGGGCAATTCCAACTTCCTTGGGGTTTTCCGGTGGAACGTCTTGCGCGAAGCAGACTGAAACTCTCAGCCTTTGGTGTCCTGTGTCTGGTCGCGTGGGCCATCCTAATTGGAACGCCGGCGCTCGCCTTCCGCGCCGTCTCCTTCAACCTGAGCACCAATCGCACTTTCTCGCCGGAAGAGAAGCCGAGTATCCATCTGTATACCCACGATGTGGACGAGTTGGAGTTCCGCGTCTACCGGGTAAGCGACCCCGAAAAATTTCTCACCAATCTGAGAGATCTGCACAGTCTTAGCAGCGGTACCCCCTGGGGTCCAAAGGAGCGGATTGATGAGCGGACATGGCTGGAGCGCTTTCACGATTGGAAGCATCATCTCTGGTATGTGGTCCGCCGCTTCTTCCGCGGGCAATTCTCGGTAGAGACCCGTAACTACTTCCGCGCAAAGCAATCCAGCCTGGCGCGGCGTAGCCGGATCGTGGGCGTAGCCCAATTTGCGCAAATCCCTCTTTTGAATGACAAGCAGCTCGTCGCGCGCTGGCGACAGGAGACACCGCCGACTTACATCTCCGATTCCCAAGACCTGCCCATCGACCCTCTGCCTGCAGGACTCTATCTGGTCGAGGCCACAGATGGTCATTACAAGGCCTACACGCTTCTCATCGTAAGCCGCGTTGTCCTGATCACACGCACGAGCAATGGGACGGTGCTGGCGTTCGTCGTTAACCGGCAGACTGGCACTCCTGTTTCGAACGCACAGGTAAAGCTCGGGATCGGTGCCAGGGAACTGGCAAGCGGGCAAACAGATGCCGATGGCACCGCCGAACTGCATGCCACCGTAACTCCTGCACAGCAGGACAATCTTTGGGTGATGGCTAACCAAGGCACGGAATTTGCGGCGGTTACTCCCGGTGCATGGTCATTCTCGAACAACAGCGGTAACCGCTGGGCCTCTTACGTGTACACCGATCGCCCCGTCTATCGCCCGGGCCATGCTGTGCATTGGAAGGCAATCTTGCGTACGCGCGTGGAAAATCATCTGGAGCTGCCGAAAGCCTCCTCCATCCACGCAGTCATCTCAGACGAGCAGGACCATCCTGTCTACGAAAAAGATCTGCGCCTCACCACTGACGGAACAGTGGCCGGCGACTTCCTCCTCGGAGCTCACGCGGCACTCGGCTACTACAGCATCCGTCTGGGCGGGGCGGATGACGGCATCAATGGCGGATTTCACGTCGAAGAGTATCGCAAACCGGAGTATCAGGTCCGCGTAACCGCGCAGCAACCGCGCGTGATCGAAGGGCAAAGCATGCAGGTAGTCATCGACTCGCGCTACTTCTTCGGCGAGCCGGTCGCCTTCGGCAAGGTCAAGTACCGCGTCTATCATTCCACGCACTATTGGTGGGACGAAGAACCGCAAGACAACGAAGGGATGGGGGCGGGCGAGGACGCCGGCGGCTCGGGAGACACGAGCCTCTACGACGCGAATCAGCAGTCGGAGCAGACGGCACAACTGGACGCGAACGGCAAGCTCACCATCACCGTTCCGACCACGCAGGATCGCAGCGCTCAGCACAGCGACCTTGATTACACCGTCGAGGCCGGAGTGAAAGATGAAGCTAACCGCGAGATTACCGGTCGAGGCCGCTTCTTAGCCACGTACGGCACCTACCGCATCCACGTAGAGCCGGTCAGTTATGCCGTACGGGCCGGCGAGAGCGCCGCTTTCAATGTGAGCGCCGTCGACTATGACGGCAAACCCGTATCGGCCAAGGTGCACCTCCAATTGACATACCGCCGATGGTCTTCAGGGAAAAGCGTCACGACCCGGGGACCTTCAACGGACGCTACGACAGATGCGCAGGGGAATGCGCGCGCGACCATTGCGGTTGCCGATTCGGGCAGTGCCGAAGTGATGGCAAGCTCCATCTCTACACTGAGCAGCGGCGAGAATCGTGAAATCAGAGACTCGACCTGGCTCTGGATCTTCGGCGGTAATCAAGCGGACTTCTTTGGCGGCGGCGCGGGGCAAGTGCAGATCATCGCGGACAAGAAGACGTATCAGCCTGGCGATACAGCTCATCTGGGGATTGTCTCCGCAGTGGATGACTTCCACGCTCTCGTGATCGCCACCGGGTATTCGATAGAATTTCGCAAGGTCCTTTCCTCGACGGGCAAGACCCTCAACTTCGATCTGCCGATTACCGGCGACTCGCAGCCGAACCTGGATGTAACGGTTGTCTTCCTCAAAGACAATCAGCTCTATCAGGCGAGCCGGCAGCTTAAAGTTCCTCCTCTCACGAAGCAGCTCCAAATCGAGATTGCTCCGGCCAAGCAAATCTTTCAACCGGGGCAGTCGGCGTCTTATGACGTCTACACTCGAGACTCTTCTGGAAACCCGGTTTCTGCAGAATTCAGCTTCGGTGTCGTGGATGAGGCTATCTACTCCATCTACCCCGACACGAGCGGCGATATCGTAAAGACACTCTATCCCAACCGCTTCAGCTATGCTTCGATCGATTCGTCGATCGAATACTACTTCAGCGGAAGCGCGGGTCTCAAATCGCCTTTACTAGCTGAACGTGCTTCACGCTACCGTCCGCAGCTCGCGCAAGTGAAGCCCGGAATGGACCTAGTGCAGCCAAAGATTCGCAAGGCCTTCCCCGACACAGCCTATTGGTCTCCGGACGAGCACACTGACCATCAGGGGCACGCGCACGTCACGCTGACGTTTCCCGACTCTCTCACTACCTGGAGAACAACCGTCCGAGCGATCACTCCGGATTCCAAGGCTGGCTCTGGGATCGATCGCATCATCGTGCGCAAAAACATCATTGTGCGCATGGGTACTCCGCGCTTCCTGCGAAAAGGCGACGAACTGGCCATTCCGGTGATCGTGCACAACTATCTCGATCAGCCCAAGCAGGTGCAGGTTTCGCTCGAGATCCACGGTCTCGACACTTTGACCGGCGCGCCGCAACAGATCAATGTCGCGAGCAAAGCGGATGGCACACTGTACTGGAGAGTGCGCGCGACACGGATTGGCACCGCCACTCTGCTTGCGAAGGCGCTAACCAACGAGGAGTCCGATGCGCTTGAAATCAGCCTGCCCGTGGAGCCGGTTGGAGTTCCGCAAAAGATCAATTCCACGGGAGTGCTGACCGCCTCACCAGCTCAGAAGGTCGTAAACATCAGTTTCCCGGGAACTACCGATGCCGCGGCTCATTCCATCCACGTGGAGGTAAGCCCTTCGATTGCTGGCGGCCTTTTCTCTGCGCTCGATTACCTCACCAGTTATCCGTATGGATGCACGGAGCAGACGATGTCGAGCTTCCTGCCGAACGTAATCGTCGCTGAGACGCTCAAGAAGCTCAATTTGTCTGCTCGCATCGATTTGAACGATCTCGCCGCGAAGGTGAACGCTGGATTCGATCGCCTCTCCGACTATCAGCACGACGACGGTGGCTGGGGCTGGTGGAAGGAAGATCAGAGCCGCGTTTTCATGACGGCGTATGTCGTGGGTGGACTCGCTGAGGCAGCGCGCTCCTACCCTTTGAACTCGGAACGCCAGCAAATGATGGACCGCGGCAGGCGCTATCTGGAGAAGCAGCTCGCCGGCCATCCGCGTATGATTCCCGACCTTCGGGCTTACGTTGTCTACGCCCTCAGCGAAGCCCAGACTGAGGCAAAGACCGAAGCAAAGACCGAGGCAGGTGGATTGAGTCTGGGCAGCCAGCTCGATACGCTCTGGTCGCGGCGCAATGACCTCTCCTCCGAAGGCTTGGCCCTCGTCGGCCTCGCCATGCTGCGGAACTCCGACACGCGCGCAGGCGAAACCGCCAAGCTGCTCGAGGGCAAGGCGAAGCAAACGGGTGAGATTGTCTACTGGCCTTCGAACTTCAGTCCGCTGCTCGATTTTGAATATGACAACAGTGCTGAGAGCACGGCTTTTGCGATGCGTTTCCTCGCCCATGCAGACCCGGAGAGTAAGCTGCTGCCGCAGGCTGCGCAATGGCTCATGCTCAATCGCGACGGAGGCTACTGGTGGGTTTCCACTGAGCAAACCGCAATGGTGATCTTCGGCATGGTGGACTATCTGGCAGGTTCACAGGAGTTGAATGCCGATTTCGATGCTGACATTCTGGTGAACGGCACGAACGCCGGCCATCGCCACTTCACTCCGGACGAAGCAGCTTCCGGTGCAGTGCTCGAGGTCGAAATCCCATCCAGCAAGCTCCAGACTCAAGACAATACGATCGAGGTCGTTAAGAAAGGAAGCGGCCGCGCCTACTGGACGGTACAGGGCACCTACTCCTCGACGGATCACAAGCTCTATCAGAAGGGCACGCTCTCGTTGAACATAACGCGAGATTATTTCCGGCTAATCCCCACACAGAACAAGAGCGGAATTGCCTACAGGCTCGACGCGTTGCGCGGTCCTGTGCAGCCGGGAGATGTGCTGGCCGTGCACCTCGCGGTGAATGGTTCTCCGGCGAAGTACTTGCTGATCGAAGATCCAATCCCGGCGGGTACCGAATTCATCCAGCATGAAGATAGCTACAACATCATCGACTCCCCCACTCGCTGGACCTACTGGTACACACGCCGTGAGTTCCACGATGACCGTGCCGCCATCTTTGCCACAGAATTCGGCGGCCGCGATGAGTCGTTCTATCTGCTCAAGGTAGTCAACCCGGGCAGCTTCAGCATCAGCCCCGCATCCGTCGAGCCGATGTATCAGCCTGGCACCCAGGCCACGAGTGATCTTCTGCATCTGGATGTGAACAATCCCGCCGGACAAGAAAACCCAAGGGAAGGACCGGGAGAAGACAAGAAATGACGAGTTCATCCGGAAATCCTCTAAGATCTGCATGGATCAGACTCAGCTGGCGAGTTCTGGTTCTGGAATGGCTCGGAACTCTCCTCTGCCTGCTGCTGGCGTTCGCCTGGCTGCAGATCCCCGATTCGCATCTTTGGCAGTTTGTCTTCTCCATCGTTTCTGGCGTTCTATTAGTGACTGCTTTTGTCTGGATGCAGACCATCGCCTTTCGCACTCTTCTGCGACGCTCTTCAGATTCCGCTCCGTTCTGGCTACGCTTTCTCATTTGCGCTGTAGTCGTGGCACTTTGGTTGATCGTGCTGAGCTGGATCAACATCGCGAGAGGCCACGCGGCGCTGTATGCCGGGTATTGGAATTCAAAGTTCGCCGCCGGGCAGCGCTATTTCTTCACCTATGCCCGGCTCGTGAGATGGCAGCAAGGTTTTTGGGACCTGGTGCAGTGGACATCGGCAGCGTTTCTCGTGCCTATCGCACTCGAGGGTGGAGTGGCAGGCGTAAGCTCGGTTGCGTGGCATCGCATCCAGAACGTCTATCGCCATTGGCTCTACTGGCTCATCGCGATCGTCAGTGGGTTTGTAGCGTCAGCTCTTTCGACCGCTCTCGCTCGGTGGAAACCGGGCACAGGAGTAGGGCAAGAAGTGGCGAGCACTCTTATCCGCGTTGGGATTGCCTATACGGCGGTCATGCTGGTGGTGTCTTTTGTGCTCGCGCTCGCAGCGCAGTATCTTGCAGGCGTGGAACGCGATCCTGATCGAGTTGCGAAAGTGTCCTCGAAAGCGTCCTGACAACTTGCTCTGGGACACCTTCCCGCAGCCAACCTCGCACCGTGGTGATTCCGAAACGGTTGATCAGTGATCGAACGAGCGCCTCGGAAGCCGCGTGCGCGTGTTGCGACGCCGCTTGGTCCGGGGCGTGGTTCAGCGCAGAATCGATACTTGCGAGGCTGACCGCGGGCAATGGAGCCCACGAGCTTAGCCCGCCTTGGGCAAGCGCCTCCACCAATCCTTCGCGAAGCCACAGCGGCGCCTCTGAGCTGGCTTCGTGTTCCACTAGGATGTGCAGGAACTCATGACGGAGAGTTGACCGCGCTCCGTCGTTTTTGCGAAGCACCGTCTCCGGCTGAAGAACGATTGAATTTCCGCGCTCAGCTGCCAGAATCCAGCCCGGTTCGCTCGTGGCTTGGCGGAAAAGCTCCGTCGTGGGCATCACGCGCACAATAGGGTGCACCCGCGCATGTGGAGAAAAGAGCGCTTGCGCCTCGCGCCACGCTGTGTTCCCCGCAAGGAGCATCGGTTCAAGCTCTACTGGTTGAGGATCAGCTGTCATGAGCGTCCATCCGGAGCCCTCGACCTTGTGCCAGCCGCTGTCCGCCCGCGTGATGCGAACCTGCGTTCCAGGGAAATAGAAATTCAGGATCTCCCGGCTGCTGCGGCCTTCGTTTGCCATTTCGTACGCTCCCGCCTGGCACAGTCCCACCCCGTGGCCATAGCCTTTGCCGTTAAAGTGCAGGAAGCCGTTGTTCACGGTGATCCCATACCAATCGCTGCGCACCTGGTTCCACCCAAGCGATCGGTCAACCGCAAAGCGGAGGCTGCTGGCTGAAATCGAAGCTCGCACACCCTCCCCCGAAAACTCCAGAAGATCGGCACGTCCGGAGGCCGTGCTTCGAACAACGCGAATCTGCTCGATCTGTGGCGGAAGGTGCCAACCCTGCTCTCGTGCGATGGCCTGAATCTTCGCTTCAGGAATCTCCGAATGCCACTGGGCCAGCGACCGCCGCAGGCAATACGGATCGGCGTGTGCTCGAAGATAGGGCTCATGAACATCGGGCCACGCACCCTGTGCATCTTCTGTCTTCCCCCCACAGTGTTGGTGAAAGAAGACCTTCGCCTGTTGCGGGCCGAACCAGAGCGTCTCTCCCGAAGTTTCGAGCACAGCTTGCTCGACCTCGGGCCGAATCTTACCGAAGCGAAGTACTTGACAGTGCGTGCTGTCGCACAGATCGAAACCTTCTGCGGAATGGCGCCCGGCATTTATGGCGGCAAACGTCCGCATCACAATGGCCATGGCCGCAAGCGAAGCTTGCGGCTCATCTGCGGCCGCCTCGCCGTTGAGTGCTAAGGCAACGTAGCGTTCGCTGGGTATCGCGAGCAGCACGCGAAGACGTTGACTGCTTGGCTTCACTTCCCACAGACCGCTCGCTGCGATACCCTCTGGCGAGCTATCGGTCTCCACTCGAAATGCGCCCTCAAGCCGCAGGGACTGCGGGTGTGTGCCTGGCGAAGTTTCAAATTGCGCTACTCCGGCCTTGAAGCGAACTGGAGACAACACCGGCTTTTTCGTGCATTTTAAGCAAGGAATGAGCCAGTTTCCCGATCCGATCGGCGTCACTGTGACAGCGTGGATCGATTGCGTGGCAAACAGGTCGACGGTCAGGGTCCGTGCGCTCTCAGCTGCTCTCTGCGCAGATAAGACCGGCGTGAAGATCGCCCATGCGGCCAGAACAGTGGGCGCCAGAAGAATGGCACTTGGTAGATAGGAGATAGGAGAGCGCGCGTTCATGGTGTCTGGCCGCTCCACTCGCGGAAAAATCTCTGCACCAGCGATGCAGCATCGGCTCCATTACCTACCGGAAGATACACCACGATCACAATTTTGCTCGCGCGGCGAGAGGCAATTCCCGCGAACCATCCGTGAGTCCATGCCTGTCCCGAATCGCTGGCGGTTCCGGTCTTTCCCGCGATGATGAAACCGGGAGTCGCAGCATTGTGCGCCATTCCGTAGGCGACGGACCCTTCGAGTCCAAGCCTCACCGGTGGCAGTCGTTCGAGTTTCCTGCCCAGTCGGAGGTAGGCGAGAGCCAACTGTGCCGGGCTGGCCGTCACATCCCCCAGGCCCAGGATTAAGAGCTGTTCTTGCCCGCGATCGGGAGGCTCCCGAAGAGTCCCTAATGATTCTTCTGCAAATAGATGGGGCCGCTCGGAGAAGCCATAGCTGCGCAGGAGTCCAGTTGCTTCTTTCGGGGTCCAAAGCGTTGCCAGAGCCGCGAAATAGGTATTGCAGGAGTAGGCGAGGGCCTGCTCCGCGTTGAAGACATTGATCTCCTTCGGATGGGTGCACGCTAAATCGCGATTCGCAACCCGCAGGCTGCGGCGGCAGACAACGGTTGATTGAGCGTTGATTCTGCCCTGGGACAGAGCACTGGCAAGGAAAAAAGGTTTGAGCGTCGAGCCTGGCGCACTTACGAGTTGTGCGGCCGCCTCGGGCCTTTCGGCTGCCAGAAGGGCACCGCTCTTAGCGTCAAGCACGACTCCAACCCCACCACTCCCATGAAGTGTGGAGTGAAGAAGCCCTTGCAAATCAACGTTGATTGGAACTGACGTGCCATCTGCGCCCGTGCTCCAGAGACAAACAAGCAGAAGCAGCGGCACAACCCGTTCTCGTCTTGCTGCGTTCACCGAATGCATGACTCGATGACACCCTCGGTGACACCTTTTTTGGTCTCCGGCTTCGGCGAGCGCAAGCGCGAAGTCGAGGAATGCGGCGAGCGACCTAACGCTGTTTGGCTGTCCTCTTTCCACGGGCAATACTGGTGAGAGCCCGTGTGTACTCTTCGATCTTCCCCGGGACGGCTTTGTTATATACGAACTGTCCCTCGCGATGTGATTCGGCCAAGCCTGCCTCGACAAGAATTTTTAAATGATGCGAGACGGTCGCCGGCGTGACTCCTTGCAGAGAAACAATCTGGCTGCAGTTCATATGCTTCTGGCATGAGATCGCCTCAAATATCATCAAGCGCGTTTGGTCTGCCAAGGCCTTGGAGATTTTTTCAATCTGTGAGAGATCCATCATCTTACAGCATATCGTGAGCTCGAGTACGCTAGCCGTCTGAAGCGCGTCACGGCGGTGATTCCAAAGCGGCACACTGCCCAGCCTCACTCACCATTTCTAAAAAGGAAAACCGCTCCTGACCACTTTTTCCCTGATTGATTTCCGGGCAACATTGCTACGTCTGACGTCGCTCCAAACGCCAGCCTGCGATAGACAAACGGCGAGGTCGAAGTACCTGGCGAAGTTGCGGCGGAACCGGTCGAGCGAAGCATCTATGGCTCTGTCTTGCATTCCCGGCAAAAACATCCTTTTGATTTGTCGACCACTATGCAGCAGGGTTTCTTGGAATGATCCGGCCATTCAGGTGTTTTTCTCTATAGCTGTCTCTTTTTTGAATGTTAGTAAGGACGTTTGGAAAAGGTGAGTCAGATGGGAAGCCAACGATGGTACCGGAGATCAAGCGCGCTTCAGCGAAGCTGTTCCGGATCGCTGCTAGAACCCCTTTTTCCAGATAGCACTTTTTAACCGTCTCGACTCTGCTCACTCAAACTTCGCAATGGAACCAGAGTCATGAACTTGAGTCTGCCGTAATTTCTTGGCGAAAGGTCTTCGAGATGACAGTTACCGCTCCCTGGCCGTACTTCGTACTGTCTGGCTGCATCATCGGTGTAGCGGGAGTGCTTGCGCGCATTTTGCGGTTAGACACTAGGAAACTGAATGTTCCTCTCGAATCTCTACGCGGGCTCCTCGCTACAAGCGTGCTGTTTCATCATGCCTTGGTGAGTTACTTCTATTTTCAAACCGGGAAGTGGGTCC
>DASYBJ010000572.1:0-4928 GCA_036500845.1 Acidobacteriaceae bacterium | reverse complement strand
GTACATGACAGGTTTCTAAACCTGACAGAAACGCATATTTTCTCGCCCGAGTGGGTCAATGAGGCCCGGTTTGGATATGTGCGCATTGAGAATCAGTCCATCAATGTGCCGATTGCGACCGTCAACGACCTCGGAATCGATCGACCCAACTCCAATGTGGACCAGTTGATTTACAAGTTCACCTTCAATAGCGGAGGGTTTCAGATCGGGCCTACACCGAGCGCCAACCAATCGCAGACGCAGAATAACTTTATAGCGTTGGATACCCTAAGTTACAGCCACGGTCGCCATCTGGTCCGGGCGGGCGGGGAATATGACCGGGTAAACCTCGACAAGAATTTTCCGCAGGTGTTCAACGGGCAACTCTTCTTTAGCCCCGGCGGGGCATACTCCGACTTTCAGAATTTTCTTTTGGGCTCACCGGGATTTTCCTTCGGCGGCAGTGGGGTCTCGAATCATCAATACCGGAGCAACAATATCGCTCTCTTTGTGCAGGACGACTACAAGGTCACGAAGGATCTAACCCTCAATACGGGGTTCCGCTGGGAGCTCGCCGGTGCGTTCTATGACGAGCTCTACCATATCGGGAACACTCACGCCGACCTCGCGCAAGCGGGTAAGAATCCCTTTGTTTTCCCCAAAGGAATTAATCGCTACGACATTGCCGGAATTACAGGCACAAGCAGCGCAACGACGCTGGACAACAGCTATGCTTCGAACTATGGCCCGCGCCTCGGATTTGCCTACGATGTTGCCGGCAAGGGTACGACCGCAATCCGCGGCGGCTATGGCATCTATTATGTGAAGGAGGATGTTGGCAATGTCGACCAGCTCTCTTTCATTGCACCAATTCTTCCGATCACCTTTGCCTCAGGCCCGCCCGGAACCATGGCTACTCTGTTTGCCACAGGTCCCGGCCAATTGCCGATAGGTGGCGTCATCGATCCAGCCTTTTCCCCGGTATATTCGCAGGTGACAGGCTTTCCGAATGGCGATACGACACAGGCGCCCAACTTCAGCGGAAACAGCGTCAATCTTTTTGCCCTCGAAGTTCCCCGTCACTTTGTAGTCCCGAGCACGCAGCAATGGAACCTGACGGTACAGCAGAACCTCGGGCACGGATGGATTGCGGAAGTGGGTTATATCGGAACCAAAGGCACACACCTTCGCGAGACGCGCGATGCTATTCAGGCCTATGACGTTCGGAACCATCCGCTGACGATCACCGGTGCTGGCGGCGCAACCTACACGATCACTGAAAATACCGCGGCGAATGTAAATGCGCGCAGCCGAGCCTTAGGCTTGGGAGCGACTGGATACCAGCTCTTTGCGGACGATGCGATCTCGATCTACCATAGCGGACAAGCCAGTCTAACGCATCGTTTCGCGTCGGGCCTCGAACTCCAGGCAGCGTACACCTTTTCGAAGGCGATGGACGAGACCTCTACAGGCAACACGGCATTCAATACGGCCGTGAACGACCAAACCAGCCTCGCGGATTCCTATGGTCTATCTGACTTTGATCGCACGCATCGCTTGATCTTCAACTACGTGTATGAACTGCCGTTCTTCAAGAGTGCGGCGGGAGCCGAGCGTTTCCTACTTGCCGGATGGACAGCGAGCGGAATAACCACCTTCCAATCCGGAACGCCGATCACGGTGCTCGATTCTGGCGCCGCATCTGCTTTTGGGTTGAACGCTTCCGGGACGCCTACTACGCCTAATCTGGTAGGGCGTGTTAGTCAAGGAGTGACGTCGGGCGGCGTGCACAGTCGTCTCACTCACTATCTCAACATCAACAACTTCTCGCCTGCTCCCGCGATCGGTCCGGACGGGTCCACGGGGTTTGGCGATCTCGGGCGCAATACCTATCGTGGACCGCGACAGCAAAACTGGGATTTCAGCTTGGCAAAGACTTTCCGGATCGCGGAGAGCAATGAGTTTCGCTTCGGGGCAGACTTCTTCAATTTGTGGAATCATGCTGTGTTCAGCAGTCCGTCGTTTGTGGACGTCGAGAGCCCTAGTAATTTCGGTGCCATCACCAGCACGCAGGGATCTCCGCGGCTGATTCAGTTCACAGGGAGGTACTCGTTTTGAGCTCGGACCAGAAGCAAGGCCGCATTCCGGTTGGGCCGATCTCGCGATGTTCTGCGTTGGACGAGTAATTGCGGTCTGAGGCCGAGCGGCTTCGTACCCTGAGAAACGCCCTCACAACATCCCCCACTGCGATCTAAGTTCATCCGCTATTCGCAGGTTGAATCGGTGTGCGCACGGCTCTCTCTCTCGCAAGAACCCGTTGTAGCTCCCTGATACATAAGTTCTATGAAGATTCTTATGATCTCAGCTTGTTCAACCTCGGGCAGCGGAAACCTGGCATTCGAAAGAATAGCCATCTCACACCTTGACGTGATCTATCTATCAGTAAGTGATTTCATGAGTAGGATAGTGCCTGTGTCACCTGGTTGCGGGGCTACACACATGGGAATCCTGAATCCCTACACAAGGGACCGCGAGGCGCCGTCTTCCGAAGTCTCGCAATCGTTGATTGTCATTGGAATTACACGTTCATATTCTCCCGACATCATCGGCGACGACAGAATGAAGTCGGCCGAAGCCCGATTCCATGCAATCGGAATGTTCCACACCACAGCGATCCGGAGAAGCGCTTTCACATCCCAATCGTGAGGTGGTGGCGACAATGGGTCTGAGAAAAAGATAAGACAGTCAATCTGACCTTCTGCGATTCGGGACCCGATTTGCTGATCACCTCCCAAGGGTCCACTCTTTAGGCACGTCACATTCAAGCCAAGTCTGCCCGTAAGAAGATGGCCGGTTGTAGCCGTAGCGTAGAGCGAGTGCTCGGCCAACAGGTGACGATTGAACCCAGCCCACTCACAAAGTTCTTCTTTCTTTCTGTCGTGCGCGACCAAAGCAATGTTCTTCTTTCCTGCCATCGCAATCTTCGCCGGCATTATTCGTTCTCGGTCGGAGTCCAGGACTCCATATAGAGATTCGTTGACCACCCTGTTCATCGTTGCACTACCTCCCAGGGTTTTGTTCCCTCGTCTGATCAGAGTTCGATCCATTCCGTGAAGTAATCCGCCAAAGCGGTGCGCCGCGACTTCAGCCCATCGTAGTAGTCCGACCACTCCTTGATTCTGTCGCCTTCTATGCGTACGATCGACACGCCGTGCAGCGAAATTGGGACCTTTCGTGATGGTCCACCGAAGAAAGGTTCGGTTAGGACCGTGTGACGCATCCATTGGATGGACACGTAATCGCCGCTCACAAGCACCCTGTCCGTCCGCAGCGAGGACTCCGGATAAAGTTCACGGGCTTTTTTGAAGAAGTCAGCCAGTTGTCTTGAGTCCGTGAATTCGAGCTCAATTCCGTGGTCGTTGAAATGAAACCTTTCGGCAAAGTATGAGGTCGCTTCACTGATTTCTCCTTTCTGCAGATGCGTCAGCACCGCCAATACCACTTCGTGCTGTACTGTGGTTTCTAGTTGGACATGACTCATTTTGATCTCCCTTTGGTTGCTCTTCAAAGCTCTCCGGACATATTGGTCAATACGCCGTTTTGAGAGCCACAACATCCCCGCTAACTACGATCCGGGTGTTGGCGTCTTCGCTAGCGCTGCGCTGATCTCCGGTGCTCAGGTCAGTGATGCTGCCCGAGAGCAACCGGCTGTCCTGCGACATCCATCGAGTTACTGTGTCTCCTTTCCGGCGGAGGGACCAATCGTCTTCATAGAACAAAACACCTGATGAAGTGATTTATTCGAGCGGTGAGCAAGCTAAAGTTGTGCTTGTCGTCCTGGATTTGGCAGGCAGCGATCAGGTGGACACAGACCTGCGTCGTCCTAGTTCGCCGGACATGCGCTGGGGCGACATGCTCCGCTTTGATTGTCCTGATTGCTTTCGATTGGCTCTGACCATGCAGACAAACGTGCGCCAAAGAACCTTCAACTATGAACCGACTCCTCTCACAGCCCTTATAAGAACCCTTGCACGGTCAGCGATGCATCGTTTGACAAGTTCAGAGTGAGGCGCTATGAGGTCATATCCATGCGGCGTACCTGGGTGTACATGCAGTTCCGTACCGTTTTCCGGTTAAGATGCGGCCTGTGATCTGTTATCCTCTACCGTGACTGGATCGAGAAAGGGCATGGACGCGCGCAGCTTGATGCCAATTTCCTCGATGGGGTGTTTGGCTTCCTGCCTGCGAATCTCATCGAACTTCTTACGGCCGGTCTTATTTTCTTCGATGAAGTTCCTGGCAAAGATGCCGTTCTGAATTTCAGTCAGCAGCTTCTTCATTGCGATGCGGGTCTCATTTGTGACGATACGCGGACCTGCAGTGTAGTCGCCATATTCGGCGGTGTTCGAACAAGAGTAGCGCATGTAGGACAAGCCGCCACGATAGATAAGATCGACGATGAGTTTCAGTTCATGAAGGCATTCAAAGTAAGCAATCTCAGGCTGATAGCCGGCTTCAACCAGTGTTTCGAATCCGGCCTTGACCAGGGCCGCGATGCCGCCGCAGAGAACGGCCTGTTCACCGAAGAGATCGGTTTCGGTCTCTTCCTTGAAAGTGGTTTCAAGAACACCAGCGCGAGTGCACCCAATGCCCTTGGAGTAGGACAAACTGAGCGCGAGGGCATTACCGCTGGCGTTTTGCTGCACGGCGACAAGACCGGGCGTGCCACCGCCTTCGACGAAGACCTCGCGCACGCGATGGCCGGGGGCCTTGGGAGCAGCAAGGAACACGTCTACGCCCGAATGGGGTTGAATCGTGCCGTAGCGAATATTAAAGCCGTGGGCGAAGGCCAGGGCCTTGCCCGGAGTCAAATGTTGAGCGATCTCTTCGCTGTAGATTTTTGCCTGCGTCTCATCGGGCGTGAGAATCATGACGACGTCGGCCCAAGC
>DASYBJ010000571.1:0-39042 GCA_036500845.1 Acidobacteriaceae bacterium | reverse complement strand
GACGCGTGACTCTGCGTCAGATATCACTTTATTTCCTAGCTCTGTGTGCGCTCTAACCTGAATTCACAGATGAGTGAGCACAACTCCATAGACGCAAAGAGGGGCTATCGTCACGCGATCGACGAGTTCGTTGATTGGTATCGATGAGTTCGTTGATTGGTATTGCTCCAGAACCGCGCTTGGCCTTCGACAGGATCCGCGGCAGCAATCGATCGAGGACGGCTCTTCCGCAGGGTCAACAAGGTTGGGAAGTATGGGGAGAAGGCATGACGGAAAAAACGGGTGTGGAAGGGTTGCCGACGATTCGTTCAGGATGCAAAATTGGATGTCGACGCGCAGCTTCAAACGCTCTTTGGCCTAAGGAGCATAAATCGAGATTTTCATTCGCGCGAGGCGCAATTCACAGGCGCAATTCACAGGATGTTCAGGCGTGCGGGAAGTCGGATCAAGAACAATGGTGAATATGAGCAGACTGTTGAATAAAGTAGCCATAGTGACGGGCGCGTCCAAAGGCATAGGCGGTGGGATTGCAACGGCCTTGGGAGCTGCGGGCGCGCGCGTGGCCGTGAACTATTCCTCCGACCGGGAAGGCGCCGAACGCGTCGCTCAGACGATCATCGACAACGGGGGCGAGGCGATCGCGGTCGGGGCAGACGTATCCAAGTCCGGAGATGTCGCGCGGTTATTCAAAGAAGTGCATTCTGCGTTCGGAAAACTGGATGTTCTGGTCAACAACGCTGGGGTATTCCGCTTCGGCGCCTTCACGGAGATCACCGAAGAGAGCTTTCACCTCCACTACAACATCAACGTTCTCGGGGCGATTCTCACCGTGCAGGAGGCGATCAAGCGGTTCGGCGCCGACGGCGGTAGCATCATCAACCTCAGCTCCATCGTGGGCTCGCATCCCGTGGCGGGAGCCTTGCTGTACGCTTCCACGAAAGGCGCCATCGAAGCGCTGACAAAGGGATTGGCGCTCGAACTTGCGCCGCGTAAGATCCGCGTCAACGCCATCTCTCCGGGTCATACAGAAACCGAAGGCAACGTAGCGGCGGGAACCTTTGAGGGTGGGGCCGGCGCTGTTTTGGCTGAAAAGACGCCGCTCGGCCGGCTCGGTCGCGTCAGTGATATCGCCCCGCTGGCAGTGTTCCTAGCGTCAGACGAATCAGCCTGGATCACCGGTGAGGTCATTCGTGCCGCAGGCGGTCTGGTTGTGGCCACTTGAGTCGACGGGCTGACCTCGAAGGTAATTCAGAAGGCCAATTTTTCCAAAGTTCTGGAGCTACGCTGCTCCGCAAACGGCTGATCTGCTTCAAGGAAGGATAGCCAAGAAGCTGGTTGGTACGTTGCAATAAACTACGAAACAAACAACAAGGCCGGCCCATGATGATGACAAACATCAGCGCACGGCGTCCGTCAACCGCGCTTCGACCTCTCGATGGATTGAGCGCAATTTCCAGCTTACGTCGCCATTGGCCGGAATATCTGATGGAAGTGGGTGAGATGGGATCGTACCTCTTCGTTGCCTGCGTGGTCGCCACGTTGCTACAGCACCCTGCGTCGATTGTGCGGCAGTTTGTTTCCAGCAGCCTTGCTCGTAGGGGTCTGATGGGACTGGCTATGGGTGGAACGGCGATTGCAATTGTGATGTCACCCTGGGGCAAACGGTCGGGAGGTCATTTCAATCCGGCAATCACCTTCACTTTTTATCGGCTGGGAAAAGTGGAGTTTTGGGATGCATGGCTCTATGTCATCGCCCAGTTCTTAGGCGCCATTTGTGGTGTCGCTCTTGCCGGATATGTGTTGCGCGGCGCGCTTCGCAATCATGCGGTACGTTATGCGGTGACAGTGCCGGGCGTGTACGGAAGCACTGTCGCGTTCGTGGCCGAATTGGCGATCTCTTTCTTTCTGATGGCCACTGTGTTGTTCGCCACCAATCACAAAAAACTGGCACCATACACCGCGTATTTTGTGGGCGTACTGATCGCGACCTACTTTACATTCGAAGCACCGCTGTCCGGCATGAGCACGAACCCGGCACGAACATTCGGCTCAGCGCTTCACGCCAACGATTGGCACGCGCTGTGGATCTATTTCATAGCTCCATCGATGGGTATGCTGGCCGCCGGCGAGGTGTTTCTTCGAGTCCGTCGGGGCGCCGCTCCCTATTGCGCCAAACTTCACCACGCCAACAGCGAACGCTGTATCTTTCATCACGCCCAACCGGAAGTTTAGAGAGGAGATCCTATGCAAGGACTTCAAGAGGACTACTTAGCTGCATATCGCAGCCTAAAACTGACTCGGGACCCCGAAGGTGTCCTGGTTGTCGAATTTCACACCAAGGGCCGGCCGTTCAGATTCACGGCACAAGATCATACGGAGTTCGTCGATGCCTTTTACCGGATCGCCCAAGATCGACAGAACAAGATTGTGATTCTGACGGGAGCAGGCGGGGAGTTCATTCCCGAAATCGATTTCTCATCCTTCGGCAACGTCGCCGATCCTGGCGTTTGGAGCCAGGTTCACGACGAAGGCGTTCAGATCCTCGAAAATATAGCCAATATACGCGTGCCGGTAATCGCGGCTTTGGAGGGACGAGCCCATGTGCACTCAGAGTATGCGTTGCTGGCCAATGTGATTGTCGCGGGCGAGGGTGCGACCTTCCACGATGTCCCGCACTTCGCGGGAGGCATTGTGCCGGGCGACGGAATCTTTACCACGTGGAGTTATCGCGCTGGACCGGGACGAGCGGAGGCGTTCCTGCTCAACCCACAGCCGCTCACGGCGCAAACCGCGCACGAATGGGGAGTGATTGCAGAGGTTGTACCAAACGGTAAGGCGCTGCCCCGAGCACGGGAATTGGCCAAGTTATATTTGCGGGCTCCCGAAGTGACCCGCCGCAATACGCGCATACATTTCATTCAACCCTTGAAAGAGCGGATTGTCCGAGAAGTCGGCTATGGACTTTCGCTCGAGGGAGCGTCAGCGGCTGACCTGGTGAAATCAATGAGAGCCGAGAATGAACCTCAGAAAGGAAAAATCGCATGAAGCGCACCGAAAGCAACTCATCCGCTCAGCTACCTAAGAAGACGCAGCCGAAAGAATTTGATCTGGTGATTCTCGGCGGCGGAACCGGCTCGACCATCGCTGCGTGGACTTTTGCTGGCGAAGGAAAGCAAGTCGCAGTCGTCGAGCGAAAATACATCGGCGGGTCATGCCCCAACATCGCGTGCTTGCCGAGCAAGAACATCATCCACAGCGCGAAAGTCGCATCGTACTTTCGCCGAAGCAAGGAATTCGGCATCACACACCAGGGCTTTGCGATCGACATGGCGGACGTGCGCGAGCGCAAGCGCAGGATGGTGCGTGGCCTGAACGACATGTATATGGAAAATTACAGGAACACGGGAGCCGAGTTCATATTGGGAACGGGCCGGTTCGTAGCTCCGAGAACAGTGGAAGTCACCCTGGCCGATGGGACCACACGTCAACTGCGGGGCGCGAACGTGATCGTTAGTACGGGCACGCGTGCCGCGCTGGAGACAATTCCTGGCCTTGCGGAAGTGCAGCCGCTCACGCATATCGAGGCGCTTGAACTCGATGAAATTCCTGAACACCTGTTTGTAATTGGAAGCGGCTACGTCGGAGTAGAGTTTGCGCAGGCGATGCGCCGTTTCGGCAGCAGCGTGACGGTGATCGGGCGCAGACAGCGCTTGATGCCCCAAGAAGACGAGGACGTGAGTGAAGCTCTTCGCAGTCTCCTCGAAGACGAGGGCATAGACGTTCTCCTGAATACACGGATCAGGCGCGTGTCGGGAAAATCGGGAGAGTCGGTGGAAATCGTCATCGAGCAGAATGGAATTGAGAAAGTCCTAACGGGTAGTCATGTACTGGTCGCCATAGGCCGCAATCCGAACACCGAAGGACTCGGCCTGGAACTGACCGGCGTTGAGCTCACCGACCGGGGATACATCAAGGTCAACGAGCGGCTGCAGACCACCGCGCCCGGCGTCTGGGCGATCGGTGAAGTCGCAGGTAGCCCGCAGTTCACGCACATCAGCGTCGACGATTTCCGCGTAGTCCATGCCAATTTAACTGGCGGCAACCGTGTGACCGCGGGCAGGCAAGTCCCATATTGTCTGTTTACCGACCCCGAACTTGCTCGTATCGGTCTGAGTGAAACAGAAGCGGAGGCTCAACGGATAGCGTATCGCCTGTTTAAAGTCCCAATGGAAACCAACCTGCGTGCACGCACGCTTTCGGAGACCCGAGGGTTCGTGAAGGCCCTCGTGGAGGCTGATAGCGATCGCATCCTCGGGTTCACGGCCTTCGCTGTCGGTGCGGGGGAGATCCTGGCCGCCGTCCAGATTGCGATGATCGCAGGGCTGCCCTACACCGCGCTGCGCGATGGGGTCCTGACTCACCCAACACTGGTCGAAGGTCTCATACCTCTGTTCTCATCCGCGGCGTCAGCGCACAACGTTGTCGAGACGGGAGGAACCCGGATCTCCGCTGCATGACGCCCTCCGCTGCATGACGCCCTAGCCATCTGATCGTGCGGAGGGGGCTCCCATGAGCACACACAGGGTTTGCCTTGACATATTCTTATATGGGAATATACTTCGATCAATGGCACGAGCGGCAACAACGGCTGATGTCTTCAATGCCATCGCGGAGCCGCGACGGCGCGAGGTCATCGCTGTGCTGGCAGATGGCCGGGAGTACGCCGTCAACGAGGTTGTGGTGCGATTGCGGATGTCGCAGCCGACCGTCTCGAAGCATCTCCGGGTGCTGCGCAAGGTCGGTGTGGTGTCGATGGTGAAACGCGGACAGCACCGGATGTACCGGTTGAATGCGGCCGAACTGAAGCCGGTACATGACTGGGTCAAGACGTTTGAGCGGTACTGGACGCACCAACTGGGCCAGATCAAGGAGCGTGCGGAGCGCAAGGCTCTGGAGCGAATAATTTCAACCGACAGCGGAACAAAGGAGGATTGAATGGCAGCGACGATTCAGGAACAGGTGGTTCAGGCCTTCGAGCTAGTGAAGGAGGAGGAAATTGCGGCGCCCGTCGACATCGTCTTCGAGACGATCCTCGAGCAGATGGGTCCCTTAAATTCGACACCGGAGAAGCCGATGCCGATGAAGCTCGAGGCATGGCCGGGCGGCCGCTGGTTTCGCGACCTGGGAGACAACACGGGACACTTCTGGGGTGTGGTGCAAGCCATCAAACCGCCGTCGCTGCTGGAGATCTCCGGTCCGCTTTTTATGTCGACTCCGGCCGTCTCAAATCTCCAGTACCGGCTCACCGAGGACAACGGTGTGACCCGCCTCCGCTTTGTGCATCGGGCGATGGGTTGGATCCGCGACGCGGACCGTGGAGTGGACGCCGGCTGGACAGACCTGATAAACCGAATTCGTTCCGCGGCGGCGAACAAGGCGATAGGCAGCTAGCCATGTGTCCCATATGTCTCGCAACCATGGCATGGATCGCTGCGGGGGCTACCTCAACCGGCGGCATCTCCGTGCTTGCCCTCAAAAGGTCCCGTGGCACGAACAGGGAACGGACAACAAGGAACAGGAATTCCGAGCAGGGAGGAAATCATGGATATCAACAAGGAGACTCAGATGAACATGACGACGCCACCAATCGTATCGCAGCAGGAATGGGAAGACGCACGCCAGCGGCTGCTTATGAAGGAGAAGGAACTGACCCGCGCCCGTGATGCTATGGCCGCCGCGCGTCGGCGCATGCCGTGGCTGACCATCAAGAAGGATTACACCTTCGAAGGCCCCTCGGGCAAGGTCAGTATGCTTGACCTCTTCGAAGGGCGCCGTCAGCTGATCCTTTATCGCGCCTTCTTCGAGCCCGGCGTCTTCGGCTGGCCCGATCACGCCTGCCGCGGCTGCTCCCTGGGCGCCGATCAGGTCGCCCACTTAGCCCATCTCAATGCTCGCGACACGACTCTCGCGTTCGCATCGCGCGCCCCGCAGGCCGAAATCGCGCGCCTGAAGACGCGGATGGGATGGCAGATGCCCTGGTACACCATCACCGACAGCTTTGACACCGACTTCGGCGTCGACGAGTGGCACGGCACCAACGTGTTCATCCGTGATGGCGACGATCGCATCTTCCGGACCTACTTCATCAACAACCGCGGCGACGAGGCGATGGGTAGCACCTGGAGCTATCTCGACATCACCCCACTCGGTCGTCAGGAGGAGTGGGAGGACTCGCCCGAGGGCTATCCCCAGACCAAGCCGTACAAGTGGTGGAACTGGCATGACGAATACGCCTCCGGCGCCTCGCCCGACCCCAGATGGGCCAAAGTGGTCGACAACGCTCTGGTGACGCTGAACCTGAACGACTAGTGGCCTGTCGCGGTAAATTCGTTAGCATACAGCCGGCTGGGTGTCCCAGGTCTCGATTCTGAAACCTGGGATTCTCCGGACTCACAGTGCCTCTCTACGATTCCAGTCACTATCGTTGTCACAGAGTCGAATTGCTTAACCCACCATCCAAATGGGAGGAGCGAATTCGTGGCAACGATCTTGATAGCTGGTGGTTCTTTGAGTGGTTTGTTGCATGCGGTCTTTTTGCGCCGTGATGGACACGATGTCGGGGTGTACGAGAGAGTTGCAGAGAATATGTCGAGTCGCGGCGGTGGAATTGCGACCCAGCCGCCACTATGGCAGGCGCTCGAGAATGCCGGCGTTCTTCAGCCGGAGTCGAAGCGGCCCGGAGTCGCGCTCCGGGAGCGGGTTGTCTTCGACAAGAATGGTCGTGTCACCGCGAGCCGGACGCATCACCAGATCGTCACGTCATGGGATTCACTCTATCGCCTACTGCGTCCCGCGCTCCCTGACAAGTTCTACCACCAGGGCCGAGAGGTTCTAGGGCTCGAGGAGGACGATCAGGGCGTCAGGTTACTGTTTCGGAATGGTGCGCGGGAGCAGGGTGACATGATAATTGCAGCTGATGGGTCGCGCTCGACCCTACGGGCGCAGCTTCTCCCCGGACACAAGCCGGCCTATGCGGGCTATGTGGCATGGCGTGGCTTAGTTGCCGAGTCCGCGCTTGATGCCGCCACGCGCGATGCTCTCTGCGAACGGATGAGCTTTTTTACACCCGAAAAGGAACAAATCCTTATCTACTCAGTGCCTGGCGAGCAAGGAGAAACTGAACCTGGCAGTCGCCGTCTTAACTTCGTCTGGTACCGGCCCGCACCGGCCGGAGGAGAGCTCGAAGATCTGCTGACGGGTGAGGACGGCACCCGATACGAGGTTGCGATACCACCTCCGGCAATCGCACGGCGCACGATTGCTGACATGCGCGAGGCAGCTGCAAGGCTCCTGCCACCTCCTATGCGGAATATGGTGCTGAGCACGGAAAGTCCCTTTCTGCAGCCTGTTTATGATCTCCGCGCTTCTCGCCTTGCCGTCGGCCGCGCCGCGCTGGTGGGGGACGCGGCAGTGCTAGCGCGGCCTCATCCAGGTGCCGGCACCACGAAAGCATTTCAAGACGCGTGGGCGCTTCGTCAGGTGCTCCTAACTCAGCTGGGACCAGGCGGCAGCCCAGACTGGAAAGACGATACGCGCCTTCGAGCGGCGCTGGCGCAATATGATCACGAGCGCGCAGAGCCGTCCCGAGCTGTATGGGAGCACTCTCGCTTTCTCGGCACCCACCTGGTACCGGGCTCGGTCGGCGGCCGCGCGCCGGGCCAGGATCAACACCCAATTACACTGCTGCACAATACCGCTCTGGGCATGCACTGAGCAGGGACCGGCAGAAACTCAAGCGCTGGCGACACGTTGTTCTTTTATGCAACCGTGGAAGTTCTATAATTTCGGGTGGCCCACTCAAGCCTTGTTTTGGCTTGAGTGGGGCAGTTTCATTGCAGCACAGAGTCTTTCCGCTGGCTGTTCGCATCTTCTTGCACTCTTGACATGTCAACTTTCGTGCCGGCTCATTTCATTAGGGAAATCAATAAAATCAATCCATCCATATCGGTTTATATAAACAATCATTTATATACCCTAAAAATGAGAAAAGCCCAAGCCTGCTGCGGCTCCCGCATGGCCCGAATACCCGACCAAAAACAGCAAATTTTCAGCACCCTCAAAAGCCGGGCTTCGAATTTCATTAGAGGTGTCTAGGTCTTTCTGTGGACACTTCTCCTTAAAACCTCAAAAATCGATGCGAGGCATAACTCAACGCCCGTGATCTGGCGCAGCTACGGGAACAGAACCCGGCAGCGGTGCACGAACGAGAAGCGCTTGGCGCGGGAAGCTAAAACTTCCACCCGCATCATCAATCACATTCACTTGGCAGATATAGAGCCCGGGCTGGAGCTGAGTCAGCGGGATATCGAACGCAAAGGCGATTGCGTTGCGGCCCGGTACATTGAGTTCGTTGGCCCGGACCAGAGGTGTCTCGAAAACCTTACTTGTTCCACGCAAAAACTCGATGCTGGTCAACACTTGTGTTCCTGCCGGATGTTCGCCGCCCGCAGCCGGGCCCGAGGCTGATGCTGGAGCGGACGCGGCAGTTGACGCCTTCACCAGCTTCGCGCCTGCCGGGTCATACACCTCGTAAAGCAGGTATAGGTGCTGGTCAGTGCGGAAGACATGCGCGACATTCGGCACCCAGGTAAAGCCGCCATGCGTGAGAGGATCGTTCTCGCTCTTCTTATCCTCGGGCATGCGCTGGCTAGCCAGTACAACCGAGCTGAGTTTGAGCGGAGCTCTTCGCAGATCGGGCAGAATGATGTCCGCTTCGAAGGAGCCCATGCGTCCTGTCTCATTCTCCCGAACGACAAACTTTAGATGATATTTTCCTTGGGGAACATTGAACGTGGTCGAGTACTGGATATTTTTCCGCGAGACCTGCTGCGAATCGTCGATCGCCAACTTCACCGTCTGACGTACGTCCGCAATATCTTGTCCTGCAGTGTTCTTGAGTTCGCCGATAATGTCGAGCGTCGCCTTGCTGCGGTCGCCGCCCTTGACGAACGGAATCTGCGAGCCGGGCACGATGAGAGAGACGGGGACATAGAAGTGGTCCGCGCCGGCTCCGCTCTCGTTGCGGAAGTAATACGCCTGAAGGTAGACCTCAACGTCGGTGGCCGGAAGGTCGCTGGCCAATTGTTCTTCGAGTTCGCGTTCGCGATCTTCATGTGTCGAGTGTTTGAAGTCTGCTGGCGCATAGTAGCCTGGGCGGAATTCCAACTTGATATTCGGCCTACTAACCTTGATCGAGAGTCGGCGATATCCCCCATCTTGCCGCGTGTCGGCCGAGCGAAAGCCTAGAACATAGTAAGAAGACGTGTCGTGTTGAATGCGCTCAAAGGCCGGCGAGAAGTCGTTCGAATCGAAGAATGCCTTGCCGCCTGTATCGGAGGAGAGCGTGGCCATCACTTCCTGCGAATTGAAGTTGGAGTCCAGATTGTTCTGCAAGGCCGATCCACTATAAGCGCTCGTTCCGCGGAGGCTGCCTGTTGAGGCATCGCCCAGCGGGGAAATTGCCTGCAGTCCCCGCGCGTCGACTGAGTAGATGGAAAGATTGGAGCGGACTGCGGCATTGATTGCGGCGTGGAGCGAAGCCTGGTTCTCAATGCCGTTGCGCTGAATGCCGCCGGAAAAGTAGAGCAGCGATTTCTTTTCATTAATATAGGCGAGCGAGCGCGAAATATCTTGAATGGCGAAGAGTTCGCGGTCCGTATTGACGTCGTTGTATTCGCTCTCATCTGGAGTGAAGGAGCTAGTGTCTTCTACCTGGTTGGTCGTGCTGGTTGCGCCCGGGGTGAAGCCTGAGCCTTGCGGTCCGGAGTAGTTGTTGATTGCGGTCAGCAGCAGTTGCTTGCTGGCGGTGAAATCCTGATCGAGGGAAAGCGAGGTATCGAGTGATACCGCCGCAACCAGATCCGCAGGCTGCATCTGCTTGTTGATGTAATTGCGGGCCGCCTCCTGGGCGCGCTCCAGGTCTTCCGGCTGCATCGATGAAATGTCGAAGAACATCACGATCAGCCGATGATTCCGAAGCTGTTCGGAGGTCGCCGCGCGGTTCATCGTTCCCATGATGCCGTTCGGGTTCTTGCCGTTGATGGTTGATTCATTAAGCGGCGCCGCCTGATCCACGTTCTCGAAGTCGAAGCTGGTGATCTCCTGTGTCTTGCCGTTTTCCTGGATCGTGAAGTCCTTGGCGGTAAGGCCGGTAACAATTTCTCCTGTCTTCTTATCCCGGACCACGACATTCGTGAGCACCAGGTCGCTGTTGACCTTAAGTGTGAAAGGGCTTTGCTGGGCCTGCTGTTGTTGAGGCTGCGGCTGGCCCTGCGCTTGGCTGGCGCTGCCCTGCGCTTGACTCCGATTGGGTCGCGCTATGGATAGAGCGAGCAGAAGCGAGAGCGCGCTTGAGGAGATCTTTCGGGTGCAGCGAGTGAGCTTCATTCTTGATCTCCCAAAGCAGCCTCTAGTAACGCATCCGCGCTGTGAAGCTGAAGCTGCGCATCGCCGCAGCCGAGGTCACCTGCCCATAGCTGGCAGTGCCCAGCGTCGAATTGACGCCTGAGTATTGGACGGTGTTGAAGACGTTATTGGCAGTCGCGCGCATTTCGAACGAGCGTGTCTCGCCGAATCGGATGGTCTTTGAAAGCGAGGCATTCACGGAGACTGTACCTGGGCCGGGAATCGAAAAACGAGACGCAGTTCCATAGATATTGGCGGGAGCCGTAAATGCTCCCTTGTTGAACCAATTGCGTAGCGAGCCGCCGCCCGCCGTGAGCGACGCGCCTGCTACCCGATCCGGACGGAGTGATCCAGTGCTGCCGCGGGCAACATCGAGAATGTTGGAAGCGTAGTTCGGGGCTAACGGCGCACCGCTTGCGAAGGTGAAATTGCTCGAGAGCGAAGTATTTGCGAGAGCGTGCCCGAACCAGCCCGTCGTCAGCAGATGCGTATCTGGCCCAAAGGGAAACTCGTAAAGAAAGTTTCCGTTGAATAGATGACGAATGTCGAAGCTCGAGTTGGACTCTTCTGCCAGTAGGTTCTGCCAGTTCTGAGCGACAGAAATCCCGCTACCCCCATTGCCTCCAATCGAGCTCGCATTATCGATCGAGTGAGAATAAGTGTAGGTGCCGCCCAACGCAACACCGCTGTGTAATCTGCGGCGGGCACTTACAGTGAGCGCGTTGTAGTTCGAAAAGGCGACAGAATCTTCAAAGTCGAAATACACGTTGCTGATCGATCCGGTAGGAGTGCGGCCAGGTGCATCGACGATGTCAAGACGGGTTCCCTTCGAACCGCTGTATCCAATGTTCAGCACGATCTCGCCTGGAATCGTCCGCTGCAAGTTGAGATTCCACACCTGCACGTAGGGCAATCTGAAGTTCTTGTTTACGGAATAGTTGCCCACCGTCTGCGGGCTCGGGAAGCCATTGGCCAGGCTGATAGCTACTCCGGCAGTTGCCTCGTTGGTCTGCACGTCTGCGTAAGGTGGCTCGAACGCGAAATTCTGCACGAACTTCACATACTGGCCGCCGGCATAGTTGATACCATAGCCACCGCGCAGGACGGTGTCTCGCATCGGACGCAGAGCAAAGCCGATCCGTGGCGAAAAATCGTCGTGTTCCGGGTTGATCAGGTCGCGGGGATACTTACCGGTGTATGGCCCGACGCCATTGGAAAGAACGTTTGCAACTTCGGAGAAGTTGTTCCCCGTATCCAGCGTGGAAAGACGGTTGTACTTCTCAGAGTAAGGTGAGAAATACTCGTACCGCAGGCCGAACAGGATCGTGAGATTGTTCCGTGGGCGCCAGTTATCCTGAGCATAGACGTCCACCACATTCTCGCGCAGATACGAAGTGCCGTAAGGCGCCTGGAGAGTAGTTTGCTGAGGCAGACCAAGCAGGAAGTCTGCAAATGCCGATCCCGATGCGTTGGTCCCGTTTCCGGTCGTGCCCGGCTGTTGAGTGAAGAGCCCGGTGAAAGTGTACGTTCCGGTTACGTTACCGGTGCTTCCTGTCATATTCAAATGTACCCGCCGCAGGTCGGCGCCCCACCGTATGTTGTGCTTGCCGTGAATCCAGGAGCTCGACTCTGACACAGAGATTGTTTGATTGATTTGAAACTGTGCTTGTTTTTGATTGATGGCACTGAACGGGTTCAACGAGACATTAGGCAATCCGTACAGCCGCGGATTGTTCGGCAGACCATTCAATCCGATTTGGCTGGCGACGTCGGCTGTGTCCGTGAAGATGTTCGTGAGCTGGGAGTTCGTGCGATTCCAATTTAAATTCAGGTTGTTCATCAGCCGGCCCTTCCCGATCGAATAGCCGATTTGCAGGGAGTATTGATTTGTCTGCTGCTTCCCATCCAAACCAGGAAAGAGGGCCAGCGCATCGGAGGCTTGATGGCTGTAATTGAAATTCGCGTTGAAGTTCTGTCGAACTCCCGGACCGCCTTGCCCGAGATACTGGCGGATCAGCCCCATGACCGGCGAGCCGCGCCCCGAGGCGCCGATGGTGCGAATGTAGCGCAAACCGATCCGTGTGGAATTGCTTTCCGCCGAGGTCAACCGCCGGTAATTCAGAGTATTTCCCGGCTGGTTGGGAGCGGGGATGTAGCGCAGAAGCGCGGTTGCCTGCGGTACAACGCGACCTGCAGGGATCGTGTCGTTGCTGAAGGGTTGACCTGTCGACGGATCATAGATGAGAACAGGCGCGCCATTTTGAGTCAGGCTGGAGAGATTCCCGCTCCGTTCGGCTGCCGTCGGAACTGTGCCATACAGATCGGTAGGAGAAGACGAGCGCTGCCCGGACAGGGTAAAGAAGATCAGGTCCTTGTTGTCGTGGACAAGCACATGAGGAATATAGGGCGCTCCGAAGAACGTCAACCCGAATTGGTTTTGGGCGTAGCTTGGCTGTGGGCCGCGAGAGCCATTAATTGGGAACGGGTTCGCATTCAGCGCGCTGTTCGCACCGGTCCAGAAAAACGAACCGTGATGCTTATTGGCTTGCAAATTACGGAAGTTTCCAAAGCCGCTACCGCGTCCGCCGCGTCTGCCACCAGAGCCACCGCCGCCAAAGCCACCTCCGCCAAAGTCGCCGCCAAAGCCACCACCGCCGCCGAACCCGCCCCCACCAGGACCTCCACCGCCTCCACTTGGTCCTCCTCCCGCACCCCCTCCACCAGGACCGCCGCCCGGGCCTCCCGCGTTGCCTCCGGGCCCACCTCCCGGCGAGAGAGAGCCTGGAGAGAGGGAGAGGTTGAGTTCCGCGCCCTGCCGAAGTTGGTCCATGTCAGCGCCCGCGAAGGGATTTGTTGTGCCCGCCTGGCCGGTTACGGCCACTGAGTCACTCGCAAAATCGCTATTGTTCGCAAGAGAAGGAAGAGCGGCGCCCGACGCGCCAGTATCATTCCCCGCTTCGGCGGCCCCGGCGAGTACACCTAGAAGATCGAGATTCTGTGCGCCCCCGCCGGCATACCGGCGAGAATTACCCGCAAGCTGCTGCGGATTGCTCTGAACCGCTCGCGAAGCCAGGACGAGCGAAAAGTCCACCTGCTGGTTAATCGGGGCGGAGCCAACCGGTTTCAACAGCGCTTCTTTGGTCATTGGAGCAAAAGCGGCGAGATCCGTCTTGAGCACATAGCGCCCGCTCACAGGGATGCTCATGGAAAAATTCCCGTTGACGTCGGTGGCAGTCGAGTACTTCTGGCCCGTGAGCGTGTTGGTCGCGGTAATCGCTACCCCAGGAAGCGGCGTATTTCCTGACTTGACGGTTCCGTGGACCACGCCGCCAGCCTGCCCCGAAGGTGTTGCTGGCGCAGATTCGGGCACTGGAACGGGCTGCTGACCTTGAACGGGTTGCTGAGAAGATTGCGATCCTGGGGCCGGCCGGTCCGGAGCAGAAGCCGGTTCCGCAGGAAGCCCGGCTTGGCTGGCCGCATACAAGGGCCGGCTATAACAGAACAGCACCACTAGGAATGCGCAACCCGCTACCTTGCGCAAACCACACCGGTTGATGTGACAACCTTCCATGTACTCCTCAAGCATTCATTAGAAAATGCGCTCCGCAGGCCTAATCGGGGCCGCCTGAGGACGGACTTTCACTGGACCAGCCTTGCGGTCCCGCAGGGAACCCGAGATTCCCCGCTCGCGGTTCCATCACTCGCAAGATAGTGGCAGTGAACAGATCGTTGTGCAAAGCGCCCTGCGCGCTGATGAAATCCCCAACCTTAACCTCTGCCAGAGTGACGTCTTCCCGCTTCTTTCGAAACGATGTATTTTCGTCAACTGCAATCGTCTGCGTTTGCTTGTCGCCAGCCCGCTCGATCGTGATCTTCAAATCGTGAATCGCCGTCACTTTGCCCGCTGTCCACGTCTTTCCGAACCCTTCACGTGCCTTGCGGACCTCAGCAGCGTCCACGTCGAAAAGAAACACAGCGCCAAGAGTCTTCGCCTTCGTATCGAGCTGGCCTGCGGCCAGAAGCATGTCGCCAATCCGGATTTCTCCTGCTTCAACAGGCTGCCGGTCTTTGATTACGCGCGTGTTGGGACCATAAAAAATCTTGTATGTATCGCCCTCATCCGTCCGAACCAGGAAGCTGGCGCCCTGCGCTGCGGTAACGACGCCGCGGATCCCGTCTCCTTGGCGAAAGAGCTGAGCAATCCCGGCGGCCGGATCATCCTGCCCCTCGTCTTGCGCGATCCCAGGTCGGACCATCCCAGGTTGCACCAGAAGGATCGCCGCCAAGCAGGCAAGAAGCACAGACCATGGAAGTCGCATCACCGAAACCCCGGAAGTGAAACAATCCAGAGTAGCGCTGCTTGCCAATTCTGGCCATTTAGACGCCGATTTTCCGGCAAAGGACGCGGGCCGCCTGAGCCCCCTTGCAAATCGCCTGTAGATACCTGAAGCCGATCAAGTCGCCGCAGCATCGGAAACTGGACGGACCTGGGTCCCTCACACTGGAGGGTTTACAGCAACCATGCGAAAGGGAAACGGTTTAAACTTCCCGGATGTCTGAGAAAACCAAGGCAGCGGTGGCCACCGCCGTCCCGCACCCGCATGTCGAAGGGCACTTCGAATCCACGGAAATGATCCGTGACGTGGTCATCGGCATGTCAGATGGCTTGACGGTCCCGTTCGCGCTGGCTGCGGGACTGTCTGGAGCTGTCACATCCTCTCACGTCGTAGTACTCGCCGGACTAGCGGAGATAGCAGCCGGTTCGATCGCGATGGGTCTTGGCGGCTTCCTGGCAGCGAAGGGCGACTCGGAACACTATGCCAGCGAGCGGCTCCGCGAGCAGCGCGAGATCGTTGAGCGACCCAGGGACGAAGAAGAAGAGATTTACGAAATATTCGAACAATACGGAGTGGAGCGCGATGAGAGCCGGCCTGTCCTCGAAGCACTGAAGCGTACGCCGGAGGCTTGGGTGGATTTCATGATGCGCTTCGAACTGGGCCTGGAGGAGCCATTACAAACCCGGGCCAGCCGCAGCGCGTTGACAATCGCCATCTCCTACATCGTCGGCGGTTTGGTCCCATTGGCACCTTACATGGTGAGAAGCCCGCAGATGGCCCTTCCCGCATCGGTCGCAATCACTTTGGCGGCACTTCTGGTCTTTGGAGCGGTCAAAGGCAAACTGACCGGGACGGGGACGGTCCGCAGTGCCGTGCAGACAGTTGTAATCGGGGGCTTGGCGGCCGGGGTAGCGTATCTACTCGCCAGACTCCTGAGTGCCCATCCGTAAATCTGATATGAATATCCTTCTTTAATCGTAGCCCAGCAGGCAACACCAAAGCAGTTAGCTTCTCTCATAGAGAGGAACCCTCCAGATCATGACGCCCGCCACTGAAACTCCCGAATCTACCCTCATCGACGAAGAATTTTGTAGAGTGCGGCAGCAGAGCGAAGCACTGTGTGAGCCGCTTTCTCCCGAAGACATGATGGTGCAATCGTGTGAAGAGGCCAGTCCTGCCAAATGGCACTTGGCCCACACGACCTGGTTTTTTGAGACTTTCATCTTGAGCGAATACATTCCAGGCTATCGTGAGTACGATCCGAACTATCGATGGCTCTTCAACAGCTATTACAACGCGGTCTCGGACCAGCCTGAGAAGAAGCTGCGCGCCTCTTTTTCGCGCCCCGGAGTTGAAAGCATCTTCCGTTACCGCCGGCACGTGGAAGAGAAAATCCGGCAGCTCTTGGAGTCGAATCTCGAACCTGAGACCGTCGGGCGAATCACGCTCGGTCTAAACCATGAGCAGCAGCATCAGGAATTGCTGGCCACCGATATGAAGCATGCCCTTTGGTCGAATCCTATGCATCCTGTCTACCAGGAACGCGCGGCGCAAGAGGTTCACGGGGGAGCAGTGAAACCTGCAACATGGCTGGACTACGAAGCTGGACTGCGAGAGATTGGTTCCGCCGGTCCGGGATTCGCCTTCGATATGGAGTCTCCTCGTCATCAAATCTATCTGCAGCCGTTTCGGCTTGCCTCCCGGCCTGTCTCCTGTGCGGAGTACCTGGAATTCATGGAGGACGGTGGCTACCGTCGACCGGAGCTGTGGCTCGCCGCCGGTTGGGACACAGCCAATAAGGAACGGTGGGAGGCGCCGCTTTATTGGAGGCGGCGCGAAAGAGATTGGTGGATCTACACCCTAACCGGGGAGCGATCTCTCGAGGAACTGGGGAGCTCACCGGTTTGCCACGTTAGTTATTTCGAGGCGGATGCGTTCGCAAATTGGGCTGGCAAGCGGTTGCCGACCGAGGCTGAGTGGGAGGTCGCGGCGCAAGCTGTCCCAGTAGCGGGCAACTTGCTCGAGACAGGCCGTCTCCACCCGGAAGCAAACGGGGATGCAAGTCAGGGCCTTCCCGTACAGATGTTCGGCGACGTGTGGGAGTGGACACAGAGCGCTTTTCTTGGCTACCCGGGCTTCCGCCCTTCCTCCGGAGCGCTTGGAGAGTACAACGGCAAATTTATGTCGGGGCAAATGGTATTAAGGGGCGGCTCTGTTGTAACTCCTGGCTCTCATATCCGTCCGACGTATCGAAATTTCTTTTCACCGCAGACGCGTTGGCAATTCTCTGGAATTCGTCTGGCGGAACGCTGATTTATTCGAAGTGGGCAACGCGATATTCAACGACTTTTATCGAATCACGGAATCCTATTGTCATGAGCGCCACACCTTTCCCCGGGTTGCCCGCGATTGCTTATAGCGCGTTCGGATCGGAAGTCTTTTTCGGTCTGACGGCGCGGCCGAAGACACTCTCCCCGTGGCTCTTCTACGATTCGGCTGGATCGCAATTATTTGAAGCGATCACTGAGTTGCCGGAGTACTACCTTACGCGGACCGAGCGGGGTATCCTCTCACAGAACGCCGGCCAGATCATCTCCGCGGCTGCAGACGGCCGGCGATTGTCCATCTTCGAATTAGGTGCCGGGACCGCAACCAAGACTGGGCTGCTTCTCGAGGCCGCCGTGAAGTTGCAAGGCAGAGTGACCTACCGTGCGATCGATGTCTCCGAGTCCGCGCTTCAGGAGGCAAAGACCAGGCTGGAGGCCGAAATCGACGGTGTAACAGTGAAGCCCGAAGTGGCTGACTATACGACTGGGCACTTGGATCTCGAGAGCGCTGGCGAGCGCCGCCTGGTCATGTATATCGGGTCGAGCATCGGTAACTTTGCTCCAGAGGACGCGCTTTCAGTTCTGCGCACCGTCCGCGCCAGGCTCGCGCCGGGGGACGGTCTGCTCTTGGGCGTCGATATGGTGAAAGATCGGAAAGTGCTGCTCGCTGCTTACGATGATTCGGCTGAAGTGACAGCCGCGTTCAATAAGAATCTTTTAGTGCGTATCAATCGCGAACTCGATGCGAACTTTGAGCTCGAGCTATTCCGTCACCGGGTGATTTGGGATGTGCAGCAATCGCGCGTGGAAATGCACCTTGAAAGCCTCATGACGCAAGAAGTCCGCATCGGGGCGCTTGATCTCACTGTCCATTTTGCCATGGGTGAAACCATCCACACGGAAAACAGTTACAAGTTCACGAATTTGCGCGTTGCTCAGATGCTCAGGCGTGCCGGCTTTGTGATTCGGCAGCAGTGGAGCGATCCGCGCGAATGGTTCGGTGTCTATCTGGCCATTGCAGTATAAAGCTGCACAGGGTGCTCTTCGATCAGTCATTCGCTCCTTCGAAGGACTGACACTGCGGACACCAATATGTGGAGCGCGCCCCTGGGCCTTGCTTGCGCATCGCGATTGCAGTCCCGCAGCGCCTGCAGGGCTGCCCGTTCCTGCGATAGACCCAGAGCCGCGCCGCTTCATTGCTTTGTCCCGTCGTCCTGCGCCCTCCCGTGTACGTCACGATCGCGCCTGATGCATTCGGCCCGGCATTCGCCGCTAGAAACTTACGAGCGGTGTCGAGCAGGCACTCGACCTCCCGTCTGTGAAGTGTGGAGACCAGGCGGAACGGATGAACTTTGCAAGCAAAACAGACCTCCGATTTGAAGACATTCCCGATACCCGCTAGGACTCGCTGATCGAGCAGGGCATTGCCAATCTCCTGATCCGGGCGAGCGAGCAGCCGTCGCGCAGCTTCGTCCTGTGCAAAGGTCTCACCGAGCACATCCGGGCCTAGGGATGGTATCGCGGTGTGGCGCTCGAGCGAGCGCGCAGTGTGGAAGCTTGCCACCGGAACATCGAAAGCGACGGCCTCCCAAGCACACGTCCCAAGAACCACACGCATGTGGCTGCGGCTGCGCTTCCAACGTTCGCCTGGGCGGTAGATATGCCAACTGCCGCTCATGAGCATGTGAGTGACAAGAATGAGATCTCCGGAGAAATGAAGCAGCAGCCACTTGCCTCGCGACTCTACGCTCTCGATCACGCGTCCGGTAATTGGTGTCTGGTCATGCACGCTGGCCAGAGGCGCATAAGCAGTCTCGAATCGCGTGACAACTTCGCCGGCAAGTGCATGGTTCAATGTCCGGGCAGCACGGAAGATTGTATCTCCCTCGGGCATGGTTACTGCGCCCCGACGGAGGGCTCCTCAGCAGCTCCCTGGGCGAGCAAGGCACGGCTAAGATTGAACCCCGAGGGCCCGATCTGAAAACCGGCATCCTGCAGAAACCGCCCCAGAAAATTCAGCCCGGCTGCTTGTCCATTGATCGTCGATATCAGCATCCCGCCCCGGTGGTCCTCCCGCCGCCGCATCTCCTCCTTGGCTATCGTCGCAAGAAAGTGGCTGAGGTCTCGAGCGGTGTTCGTGCGGTCAGGCTCTTCTCCCGGTAGAAACACTTGAAGGTTCGGGTTGTTACGCCTCAAATAGGCAACCAGTTCGCCATTGCGCAGCACCACACTCGCGCCCACGCTGCGCGTGAGCTGCCGGGGCGCGTCTGCTGGCTCGTCACATTCACTGGAGCTCCCACCACTGGAGCTTCCGGTAGGCCAGCGCAGGACGGAACCGTACGGATTGGCTGGATCCGTAGCCGCGAGATAGACCATCTCCGGCTTTTCCGATGGCGGCTCATCGCGTAACGAGCGCAGCAAGTCGACAGCCGACGGCAGAGCGAATTGAGTGGCACCCAGGCCGGCGACAAAGTAACCACGCCGCACGCTTCCCCGGGCTTCGAGGGCCTTCAGCACGTCGTAGATCGCGGCGAAGCCGCCAGGCAGGTTCTCCTGTGCGGCAGCCTCGCGCGTGAGCACACCGTATCGGTGAAGAAGCTGATTGGCTACGGCGTAGCTCCATTCGGTAGCCGAGGAGGAGCCGGGTGGGACAAGAGTCCAGCGCCCTTGCGCGCTCGGCGGCGTGGTACGTCGTGAGCGAAAGGCTGGGAGATTGTGTTGCCGCTTGGTTTGCCGCGCAGTGGACGGTCGCGCGACATAGGCACGCAATGCGTGGAAAGTATCGTTCGTGACCAGCCGGCGCCACACGAGATTCCAAAGTGCATCCAGTGTCTCACCGGGATAGCCCCCACCGACCGCCTCGTGCAACTGGCTGAAGAACGCGGCTCCTCCCTGACTGAGTTGCTCGATCAAAGCCGATTCACGTGGGCTTAGAGGATATTCTTCGCCAGCTTTTGGCGGAAGCAGGGTGCCGAGCTTGTCGGCGAGGAAGAGACCGATTCGTCCGTCATGCTCTCCCAGAGGATCGAGGCCGCACCAGACGACCTCGCCGGCGGCAATCAATGTATCGAGCTGGCTCGGCGAGTAGGCAGCGAGACGTGGCGGCAAGATCGAACTCTCGAGGAGGGAGGCAGGAAGCGGCGCGCCTTGGAGGTGTTCAATCGTGTCGAGCAGCGCATCGAGACCCCGTCTGCGCTGGACCACTCCCTGCCAGTGTGTCTCCATGCGCGCCAGAGTACGCTGTTCGAGAGGCTCGATTTCCCGCCGGAGCTTGGCTAGGGATTTCTGCCGGATCAGCCGCAAGACCTCCGCGTCGCACCATTCGCGATAGACTCCTCCGGGACGGAAGCCGCCCTCCAGGATGCGGCCGGTGAGAAGCAAACTATGCAGAGCGCTCTCGACCTGTTGTGTGTTGAAACCGAACCGTGTGACTACCTCGTTCAACGTGAACGGTCCGTGAGTTCGAGCGTAGCGCCGGATCAGTTCAAGGACGGGTTCGGCCACGGGTTCCAGTAGAGCTTTGGGAACTCCAGGAGGAAGCGGAATGCCCAGTGCATCGCGGTAACGCGCTGCGTCTTCGACGGCGATCAGGCGCTTTTCCCGTTCGATCCGGATCTCGAGGAGACGTCGCGCCCGCAACAGCCGCTCGAGTTGACTCAAAAGTTCGGGGTTGGCCACCCGCGAGGCGAGCTCCTCCCGCGATAGATCCCCGATACGCAGCAAGAGGTCGTGAATGCCATCGGCGGAGCGGGCGCGGTGATTCTCGGCAATCCCTTGAAGCTGCTCTTCGACCTCCTGGATTGCATTGGGGTCGAGCAGTTCGCGCAGATCGGCATCGCCAAGCAGATCGCGAAGCTGTTCCTGATCGATCGTCAGTGCTTGCGCGCGCCGCTCGGCCAACGGAGCATCGCCGTCATAAATGTAATTGGCAACGTAGCTGAAGAGCAGAGATGAGGCAAAAGGGGATGGTGTACGCGTGTCTGCGACGTGAACCCGCAGATTTCGTTTTTGAATCGCCGTCAAGGTTTCGATCAGCGCGGGCATGTCGAAGACGTCGCGCATACATTCGCGGTAAGCCTCGAGCAGCGTGGGAAAGGATGGATAGCGCGAAGCCACCGCGAGTAGGTCGTAGGCCCGTTTGCGCTGTTGCCAGAGCGGCGCGCGCCCCTGAGCCCTTCGTCGAGGAAGAAGAAGTGCGCGGGCGGCACTCTCGCGAAACTTCGCGGCAAAGAGCGCGCTCGCACCCAATTGGCGAAGGACCAAGCCGGTCACTTCAGCCGGATCCAGCAGAATCAGCTCCGGATCTGGCGCCGTGTCGGTATCAGGAAAGCGCAGGACAAATCCATCATCTCCCCACATCGCCTCTACATCCGGTCCACCGGCCGCACGGATCCGTCCAGTAATCGCCATCGCCCATGGCGCATGAATCCGGCTGCCGAAAGGCGTAAGTACACAGACGCGCCAGTCCCCAAGCTCATCGCGGGTGCGCTCGACTACGAGTGTGCGGTCATCGGGAACAGCGGTCGTGGCAATTTCCTGGTCAGCCAAAAACCGGATGAGATTCTCTGCTGCCAGCGGGTCCAGGTCATGTTCCCTCGTGAGCCTGCTGATCGCCGCGTTGCGTGGCAGCTCGCGTATTTCGCGCATTAACTGCCCGATTCGCCGCCCAAACTCGAGGGGCCTGCCTGCCGCATCTCCATGCCAGAACGGCATCTTGCCCGGTTGGCCCGGGGCCGGGGAAACCAGCACGCGATCATGCGTGATCTCGTCGATGCGCCAAGTCGACGCACCCAGTACAAACGTATCTCCCGTGCGGCTTTCAAACACCATCTCTTCATCGAGTTCGCCAACCCGCACTGGCTTGCCTTCGGCTCCCGAGAGGAAGACCCCATAGAGGCCACGATCGGGAATCGTGCCGCCGTTTAGGATCGCCAGCATCTTCACTCCCTCGCGCGCCTCCAGACGATCGGTCGCCCGGTCCCAGGTGATGCGCGGCCGTAGTTCGGCGAATTCATCCGAAGGGTATCGGCCGGCAAGTGAGTCGAGAACACCGATAAAGGCTGTCCGGCTCAATGCGCTGAACGGCGCGGCTCGGCGGACGAGGGCAAAAAGTTCTGCGACGCTGATCCCCGGAGAGATATCGCCGGATGCAACAGTCTGACTCCGCACCGGCTCCCGCATGGAAGGAGGCTGCGCGACAGTCGCTACAATCTGCTGCGCCAGCACATCGAGGGGATTGCGCAGGAACCGTGTCGACTCGACGAGCCCTTCGTGCATGGCGCGCGTCACCGCCGCGCAGGCGACTAGGTCTGCTCTGTACTTCGGGAAAATGACGCCCTCGCTGGCTGCGCCAACGTGATGTCCAGCGCGGCCGATCCGCTGAACTGCGCTTGCCACCGACGGGGGAGCCTCGATCTGGACCACGAGGTCGACGGCTCCCATGTCGATGCCAAGCTCGAGAGACGAGGTCGCCACGAGGGCGCGCAAACGGCCGGCTTTCAACTGCTCTTCAATCTCTGAGCGCTGTGCCGCCGCGAGGGACCCATGGTGAGCTCGGGCGAGCTGTTCGCCCGCAAGTTCGTTAAGCGCACCTGCAAGCCGCTCTGCGATGCGGCGGCTGTTGACGAAGATGATCGTTGATTGCCGCTCGCGGATAATCTCCAGCAGACGAGGATGAATCGCGCTCCAGATGGAGGTCCGCTTGGGACCTTGCGAGGCGGCTCCGCTAGGCAGTTCCTCCACCTGCCCAAGCCGGGCCATGTCTTCGACCGGCACTTCTACCCGCATCACGAGTCGCTTGGGTTCCATCGCTTGAATGATCGTGACCGGGCGGTATCTAACCGTGTCTGGCGTGTTCTCCTCTTCGGCCAAAACAGCATCCTCGCCTGGCGCAACCGAGGTCGCATGAGCATCCGGCTGGGGTGGCCCGTCGCTCGGAGCCGATATCTCCGCTCCACCAAGGAAGTGTGCAACCTCCTCCAAGGGGCGTTGCGTTGCGGACAGCCCGATTCTCTGGATTCTTCTTCCCGTCAACGCTTCAAGCCGCTCGAGAGAAAGCGCCAGATGCGCGCCTCGTTTGGTGGAGACCAGCGCGTGGATCTCATCGATGATTACCGTATCGACTTGGCGTAGGCTGGCGGACGCGTTCGATGTCAGCAACAGGTAAAGCGATTCCGGTGTGGTGATGAGAATCTCAGCGGGACGGCGGCGGAACTGTCCCCGCTCCTTTTGTGAAGTGTCACCGGTGCGGATACCAATGTCAGGCGTGTGAACGGCGATGCCGCGGTTTTCAGCCATCGTCCGGATACCCGCTAAGGGAGCCCGAAGGTTTCGCTCGACGTCGACTGCCAGCGCCTTCAGAGGGCTGATGTAGATGACCCGGCAGCCGGGTTCATTTCGCTGCTCGAACATGAGGCGGTTGAGGCACCAGAGAAAAGCGGTCAAAGTCTTGCCCGTTCCCGTAGGAGCCAGGATCAGCGTGTTCTCTCCTCGCGCAATCGCCGGCCAGCCGAGACGCTGCGGCGCAGTCGGCTCCTCAAACACAGCCCGGAACCACTCCGCTGTCGCGGGATGAAAGAGATCGAGAGCACTTTCCGGCCTGGGGCTGTCTGTTGGGTCGAGGGACGCCTTCAGCATTCTGCGGGTGCTCTTTGCCGCCGCCCGAGTTGTTTTCTTCGCGCTCAATTCCTTCTAGGGCTTTCCGCTTTCGGCAGGATATCGCTGAATCTCTATACATTGGATGCCGTTGAGGTCTGATTGAACGGCAGCTTGCCGGGCTCTCCTCGCGCAGAGTTGCGCTGAAAACCTCCTCCGGTTACCCTCAGGGGACAATGAACGCGGGGGATCAACAATTGTTCGAGCGGCTTACCACGGCCGCGGCAGAAGCCGCAGCCCATGCCTACGCTCCGTATTCGAAGTTTCGCGTCGGAGCTGCATTGCTGCTCGCCAATGGCGCCGTTGTCACGGGCGCAAACGTTGAGAATGCGTCCTACGGGCTGACAATTTGCGCGGAGCAGTCCGCCGTTGTGCGCGCTATCGCTGAGCACGGCCCGGTAATTCGGATCGTGGCTGTTGCCGTTACCAACCTGAATGATGCCCCGAGCCCGCCCTGCGGCGCCTGCCGGCAGATCCTAAGCGAGTTCGTCACGGCTGATGCCTGGCTGGCTTTTCGGGGAAGCGCTGGTTGGGAGAAGTATCCTTTTGATGAAGTGTTCCCGTTTCGTTTTGTCCTTGAGGAGCCGTCACTCCCAAACTGCGGTTCGGGAGAGGGCTGATGGCGGAGGATGTCTTCGAAAATGCAGGGATCGCGGCGGAATTCATTCGGAGCCAGACTTCGGTAGAGCCTCGCATTGCTGTGGTTTTAGGCTCCGGACTGGGCTCCTTTGCCGAAGCCGTCGAGAATGGGGTCGCGATTCCGTATGCGGCGATCCCGCATTTCTCAGCTTCTACCGTCGAGGGCCACTCCGGCCGCCTGCTCCTAGGCAGGGTGGCAGGGGTGCCGGTCGCTGTCATGCAGGGCCGGGTGCATGGCTATGAAGGCTACAGTCCACTCCAGGTCACCTTTCCCGTTCGCGTGCTCGGGAGCTTGGGCGTAAAAACAATCGTCTTCACGAACGCGTCGGGGGGAGTTCGTCTCGACCTCAAACCGGGGCAGCTTGTGCTCCTTTCCGACCACATCAATCTGACAGGCTTGAACCCACTCTCAGGGCCCAATGACTCCCGGTTAGGCCCGCGTTTCTTGGATGTCTCCGAAGCCTATTCGAAACGCCTCAGAGGGGTCGCCAAAACTACGGCCGAAGGTCAGGGATTCGAACTTGCCGAAGGTGTGTACCTCTGCGTCTCCGGGCCGACCTTTGAAACGCCGGCCGAGATTCGGGCCTTTCGCATCCTGGGCGCCGATCTGGTTGGCATGTCCACTGTGCACGAGGTGATCGCCGCTAGGCACATGGGCCTCCAAGTGCTGGGAATATCATGCGTTACGAACATGGCCGCGGGTATTCTCGATCGACCCCTCAGCCATCATGAGGTTCTCGAAGCAGGAGCGCGCGTCCAAGCCCAAATGACCCGCTTCCTGACTGCCCTCTTGCCGCGCATTGACCGGTAAATGATTGACCATCAAATGGAGTCCTGAGAGAGCTCGATTGCAAGCCACTCGGGCAATGGTGGCCATTCGTAAGAAGGAACGAACTGCGGCTCGAATAGGCTCGCCAAATTTAACAAAACTGGGCCGGAAGGGCTCGCCAGCCTTGTTATCCTTGATTTACTATGCCGACGAAGAAAGAACTCCTCTCCACCCCCATTCAGCATATCGATATCAAGCAGCTGAATGTCGTCCCTCTGGTCGAGGCCATGCAGCACATGGCTTACAGTTCCCGTGATCTCGCCCGGGCTGCATCGATCTACGAACGAATGCTGCGGGACCAGGACTGCGGCGTGATCCTCTGCCTTGCGGGGTCGCTGATCAGCGCCGGATTGAAACAGATCTTCGTGGACTTGATCCGGAACAATATGGTGGATGCCGTGGTCTCGACCGGCGCCAATATTGTCGATCAGGACTTCTTTGAAGCCCTCGGCTTCAAACATTGGATTGCCGACGACCTTTACAAGCAGGGCACCGAAGACTCTACCCTGCGCGAGCTGATGATTGATCGTATCTATGACACGCTGATCGATGAGGAAGAGCTCCGCATTTGCGATGAGACCACTCAGGCCATAGCCGACGCCCTTGCACCCCGGCCCTATAGCTCGCGCGAGTTCATCCGTGAGATGGGCGCATATCTGATTAAGGAGGGCAAGACGCCGGAGAAGGGCGGAGCGGACAGCATTGTCCACGCCGCTTATCAAAAGGATGTGCCTATTTTCGTCCCCGCCTTCAGCGACTGTTCGGCTGGGTTTGGGCTCGTCGCGCACCAGCACGGCCGCGGCGACAAACCCAAAGTTTCAATTGACTCGGTGAAGGATTTCTACGAATTGACACAGCTGAAGATCGCCAACCCGACCACCGGCCTACTGATGATTGGTGGTGGCGTACCCAAGAACTTCGCACAAGACATCGTCGTCGCCGCCGAGGTCCTCGGAAACGACGCGCCGATGCACAAGTATGCGGTGCAGATTACCGTGGCGGATGTGCGAGACGGGGCGCTGTCGTCGAGTACCCTCAAGGAAGCGAGTTCCTGGGGCAAGGTGGACACCACCTTTGAGCAGATGGTGTACAGCGAAGCGACTTTGGCGCTCCCGCTGATTACCGGTTACGCCTACCAAAAGAAAGCTCACTCGGAGCGCCGGGAGAGGCGTTGGTCGCGCCTGCTGGAGCCGGTTACGGCTTAGTCATTGCCCCGCTATTTGCCTTTCTATAATTCATAGTGCAATGATGGTTGCTTTGGGCGAGTATCCTATCTCGCCTGATTTTGCATGACTGCTGAACAAAAGTTGCAGAGGCGTTTTTCCGTGTTGGATTTAGGCTGAAGCATCCCCCCGATTCCTCGAGAGTGCTTGCGGTGGGGGTCCCTGTGGTCTTAGCAATCTTTCTGCTTGGTGTTCTAGTGAGTTACGTGGTGATCTTTCTCTCATTCTGGAGTCTCTGCCGGATGTCGGCGGTGATGGACAGACATGTAGAGAGCCGGGCCAATGTAGTCCCCTTCAAGCGGGGCTAAAGTACCAGCCGCGTGAGATCGGGTGATGTATGCCGATTCTGCTGTGATTGTGGCGAAGCCCGCGCTAAAGTATTTATTGGCCGCGGCGCCGTTTTAGGAATGGACGGCGGGCACTCTTCGTCATCGCGGAAGGATTGTCACGGGCCAGTACGTCGGAACTCGACACCACAGAACGTGCTGCTCTTTTTTCTGAAGTTTTATCCCTGGATCCAAAAACAGATTTGACCGACGAAAGGCGCAAGAGCTCTCTACGAGGTCTGCGGGCGAGCGCTTCCTGTTGCCGTGCGCAAAATGCACGTCGACGGAAAAATGCTTTGGGACTCCTATCAGTCACTCCGTTCTAGGAAAAGAGTCACCGTATACTTCGGGAAAATCGTCCACTCTAGCGGTTCCCTCGTTGCTGTTATACGCGGGAGCAGCGATGGCAAGAGCTCCTTCAAAATTTTGAAACGCACCAGGCGAGTACGCGTGTGACTTGGCTAAGGGATAGGCTACCCTCAACTGTCATCTTTGCAGCTTCACTGTTGCTGTCTGCCTATGGCGGCATCGTGTTGCTCTTAGGACGCGGCGGCATCTTCGTGGCTGCCGTCATCGCCTGGGCTTGTGCCCAGACGCTTCTCATCGTACTGTGCGTGTTGCATTTTTTAAGTGCCTCACGGCAGGATGCTGCAGAGCGCCAGGTGCAACAGTTGGCCCAGATGCAGAGAAGTATCCTTGACTCTGCAGGCCCGATGATTCTGGCTACTGACCTTGAAGGCAACCTTCAGATCTTCAATCCAGCTGCAGAAAGAATGTTGGGCTATCGCGTAAACGAGGTCCTTGGGCGCATGCGCGCCGAGGGGCTCTTCCCCGAGGGTGAATTGGCGCGGGTCGGCCAGCTTCTCGTTTCGAGGCTCGAACGTAGCCCCGCCGTGGAATTAGCCGGCGTCTCGACTGAGCTGACTCACTACGCGCAGTACGTCACCAGCTTTCCCGTGAGCCGCGTCCGCGGATTCGAGATCCAATTCAGGCGCAAAGACGGCAGTTCTTTTCCCGCGATGGTGTACCTCTCTGCGGTCCGCAACACCGAGGGCGCATTGACTGGATTGCTGGCGATCGCAACCGATTTGACCGCGACGAAGCGGGCCGAGCACGCCTTGCGCGAGAGCGAGGAGCGCTATCGCGACCTCTTCGAAAATTCGCAGGAGATGATTGCCACTCTAAGCCCGCGCGGCAAATACCTCTACGTCAATCCAGCATGGCAGGCCTGCTTCGGTAAGAGTGCGGACGCGTTCGAAAACCTCTTGAACTTTGAAGCCGCCTTTCCGGAAGAAATGCAGAACGAAGCGGCTGTGCTCTTTGAGCGCGCTCTGCATGGCGCGCGTATCGAAGGCTCGAACATTCGGATGCAGGACGCGAATGGAATGTATCGCGAACTGGAGGCGAGCATGAGCTGCCGCCAGGATCGCGGCGAGCCCGTCTCCGTACGCTGCATCTTCCGCGATGTCACTGCTCAATACCAGCGCGAACGGCGTCTCGCGATGCAACTCGCTGTCAGTCAGGTCGTGGGGGAGTCCAACACTTCCGATGAAGCTCTGCCTGCGATGCTCGAATCGCTAGGAACAAATCTGGGCTTCGATATGGCAGGCCTGTGGTTCGTTTCGAGCGATCAACACACACGCTATCTTGCCGGCTGGTACGCGCCCGATTGTGCTTGCGCCGAATTTCATCGCGATAGCATCGGACGAGTCATCGAGAAAGGCAAGGATCTGCCTGGACAAATCTGGGCCGCTGAGAGTCCCTTGTGGATTGAGGATTTGCCACAGGATCCGCTATTTCTGCGAGCAAACGCGGCATTGGCAGATGGATTGGTGACCGGATGGGGCGTTCCTGTGCGCGTCGGGAATCAGGTAATCGCGGTCGTCGAATTCTTTAGCCGCGAACGGCAGCATGCCGATCGCGAGATGATGGCTACCGTTGAAACTGTCTGCGCGTCTATCGGCCAGTTTATGGCCCGTTCGGCACAAGAGAGCCGGCTGGAGGAGCTGAATCGTCAAAAGGAATCGATTCTCAACTCCGTCGCAGATGGCATCTTCGGTACCGACTCGAGTGGACGCATTGTCTTCGTGAATCCGGCCGCCGCGACGATGTTGGGCGCGCAACCCTTTGACCTCATTGGCCGGACCGTCCACTCGGTTGTCCACGAAGAACGCAAGGACCGCGAAAGCTGCTCAGACCAGTGCCGCACACGGCGAGCGTTCCTCTTACGTGAGGCCAACAGCGGGCAGGATGTCTTTTACCGCAAGAATGGTGCTTCTTTTCCGGTGGAGTTTTCTTTGACGCCCATGGTCGAGCATAGTGTGGCCGTGGGCAGCGTGCTCAGTTTCCGCGATATCAGCCAGAGATACGCCCTTGACCGGATGAAAGACGAGTTCGTTTCAACGGTGAGCCACGAGTTGCGCACACCGTTGACTTCAATCCGCGGCGCTCTCGGGCTGCTCTCCGCCGGGCTGCTCGGTGAAGTAGGAGACAAAGCTTCGAACTTGCTTCGCATCGCAGTAGCCAACTCCGACCGGCTGGTCCGCTTGATTAACGATATTCTCGATCTCGAGCGCATGCAGTCCGGCCGCGCGCCCCTCACATATCGTTCCTGTTGCCTGGATGATCTCGCGCGGCAGGCGATCGATGCCATGACTCCAATGGCCGAAGCAGCCAAGGTGCAGTTGATTCTTGATTCCGAACCCACGAAGATCGAAGCGGACTCCGACCGCCTGCAGCAAGTCATGACGAACCTGCTGAGCAATGCGGTCAAATTCTCGCCGCCCAATTCGCAAGTAACCATCAAGCTCGAACGGCTTCTCGACGGCGTCACATTAAGTGTGATCGATCACGGCAGAGGTATCCCGAAAGACAAGCTGGAGTCCATCTTTGATCGCTTCCAGCAAGTCGACGCGTCGGATTCGCGACAGAAGGGCGGCACGGGATTAGGACTTGCTATCTGCCGCACGATTGTCGAGCAGCATGGTGGCCGAATCTGGGCGGAGCGGAATAGCGATCGCGGCTCCACCTTCCGCATGTTTCTGCCGACGCTCACACGCGAGAGTGAGGCTCTGCATACAGGAGGCGGTACGATCGAATCCGTAAGCGAGTCCTCCATCCTCATTTGCGATGAGAGTGCCGAGAACCGGGCAATGCTGGCAGACTGCTTGAAGCAGCAGGGCTACTTTGTACTCGAAGCGGCGAATGGCGACGAAGCTACTACCATTGCCCGTCAGATGCGAGTGGATGCGATCTTACTGGATCTGAGCTTGCCTGGTCTCCATGGCTGGGAGATCTTGCGTCGGCTCAAAGATGACCGGCGTACCATCGACATCCCTGTCGTTGTGCTGAGCGCTTTCGGAGCGCTTAGCGATCGAGATTTCGAGGAGAGCGCGGACGCGTGGCTGCAGAAACCGCTGGAAGAAGAACTGCTTCTCGCGGAGCTCTCTCGCGTTTTGCGTCCTGGAAGCGAGCCAGCCAGGGTGCTGCTGGTCGAAGATGATGCGGACTTAGCGAAGGTAATTCTGACCACCTTCGAACGCGCGGGCATTCAGGCTCTTCATGCGCCGACCCGGCGGCGTGCCATCGAGGAGTGTCTTACGTTGCGGCCGCATTTGCTGATCCTCGACCTCGCTCTACCTGATGGAGATGGTTTCGGTGTAGTCGATTGGCTGCGTCAGCAAGATGATTTGAAACAGTTACCGCTCGTGGTCTATTCGGCTCAGGATCTGACTGAAGAGGAACGCAAAAAACTGCAGCTTGGGCCCACAGAGTTTCTGACCAAGGCAAGAGTGCAATTGCACGATGTCGAAACACTGGTGCTGACTATGCTGCGACAATACCGCATGGTTCCGGAAGTTACACTGAATTGGGATGGAGCAGCGTCCTCCTCCAACCTCTGATCGATCAGGAAGATTCCATGATGCGCCGTATTTTGATCATCGATGATGAAGATGACATCCGCCAGGTAGCGGCTTTGAGCCTGGAGACCGTCGCGGGTTGGGAAGTCGTACTGGCCAACTCCGGCAAGCAGGGAATTGAACGGGCCAGTCGTGAACAGCCCGACGCAATCCTTCTGGACGTGATGATGCCCGAAATGGACGGCCCTACGACCTTTCTGAAATTAAAAGCCAATCAAAAGACCTCGCATATTCCAGTGTTACTTTTGACCGCGAAGGTTCAAGGTCCCGATCAACGAAGGTTCGCCGGCTTGGGTGTCGCGGCGATTCTGTTCAAACCATTCGACCCTCTTACATTGGCCGAACAGATCTCCGGCGTGTTAGGGTGGAAACAGTAGATGTAGCACATTCCCTCCCCATGGCATATCCTCCCTCACCAGACGATCGGCCCCGTAGCCCTGCGTCTCGCAATCCCGAGGACCAGGAAACCCGTCAACAGAAGATCCATTCAATGCTTGCCGGAATTTGGGAACGGAGCAAGACCACCGTTGCCCAGAGAGTGGAGATCTTGCGCGATGCCACCACTGCGGCGGCCAAAGGCGGACTGGATGAAACAGGCAGATTGCGAGCTGTCGACTCAGCGCACAAATTAGCAGGGGTTCTCGGGACTTTTGGTTTGCCGCGTGGTACGGAGCTGGCGCGCGAGGCCGAAGAGACCTTTGGAAACGTCGAAGGGTTGAGCCGTGCTGAGTTCGAAAGGCTGAGAAGCATAATGGACGAGCTGGACTCCTTGGTTAGAACAGCCGACCCTCCCTACCGTTCCGATCCATCCTAAAGTTCTGACCTGATCTAGAAATCCAAACAGCGATACACTTATCTCATGGGCGGCTTAGGCCGGTTGTTGATCGGTTTGGGTCTCCTCCTGCTCATTGCTGGAGGGATAATCCTGGTTGTGGGCCGGATAGGACTCCCACTGGGCAGACTGCCCGGCGATTTTTCCTATCGCGGCAAAAACATTTCTGTCTATTTCCCGCTTGGAACATCCATCCTGCTGAGCATCGTGCTGTCGCTAATTTTTTATCTGCTCTCCCGCTTCCATCGCTAAAATCTTTATTCTCTGCATGTCCCTCGCAGGGAAGTTGGGCCAACCTTGCTTTCGACGATCTGTACGATGACCTGCCCCATCAGCCATAGCGCCTCCAAATGATCTAAACTCGACGTGGGCTGGAGGAAACGAGTGTCCGAACCCGACGAGCGGCTGAACCAACTAGGCCTTGCGTTTCCTGAAGTGAATGTTCGAAAAGTATGGAGCGTTGGCCAGCTCGTAGGCGAGGTGCGCAACCACATTGAGCTGGAATATGCGGATGTGTGGGTGGAGGGAGAGATCTCCAATTTCCGCGCTGCTCCTTCGGGCCACCTTTATTTCACCTTAAAAGATGGTGAAGCCCAACTTCCTGTGGTTCTCTTCCGCAGGCAGGCACTTTTGCTTCGCTTCCGGCCGGAGGATGGACTTGCCGTTCGGGTACGCGGGCGTGTCTCGGTCTATGAACAGCGCGGGCAGATGCAGTTGGTAGCGGAGTTCGCTGAACCGGTGGGCGCGGGCTCGTTGCAGGTTGCCTTCGAGCAGCTGAAAGCCAAGTTACATAAAGAGGGTCTCTTCGCGCCGGAACGTAAAAAGCCTCTGCCCGCCTTTGCGCGATGCATCGGGATTATCACGTCGCCCAGCGGAGCAGTGGTCCGGGACTTTCTCAACGTGGCGGGCCGTCGCCACCTCGCTCTTCACGTGCAGCTATTCCCAGCCCTTGTCCAGGGAGATATGGCTGCTTCAGACATCGCGGCCGGGATCGGCTTCTTCAACAAATCACGAACGGTAGATGTGATTGTGATTGCACGAGGAGGAGGGTCACTTGAGGACCTTGCTCCTTTCAACAGCGAGTTCCTGGCCAGGGCCATCGCCAAATCGGAGCTTCCGATTGTCTCCGCCGTCGGGCACGAAACCGATTTCACGATCGCCGACTTCGTCGCTGACCTGCGCGCCCCCACACCCTCGGCTGCAGCCGAACTCTTGACGGAGGCGCACCACAAGCTCGAAGAGCGTATCGAACAACTCGACCGGCGCCTGGTTCATGCCTGCCGCTACGTGCTGATGCAGGCGAGTGAGCGTTTCGCGCGCATCGCCGCGCCCGCGGCTTTCGCCCGAATGCGTAACGGCTTGGCGCGACGTCAACAGAGGCTCGACGAATGCCAATACCAGCTCGAAGCCGCATGGAGGCGGCAGAGCAGAACGCTGGCCGAAACTCTGCAAAGAATTGAGTCTCGCCTTCTACGTCAGGATGTCAGCCACCGGATGCGCGTCGTCCGCGAACGCCTGGTCATGCTTGATGCAAGGCTTGTTCGCGGTGTGCGCGAGATCTTGGTTCGCCAGCGCGCAACGCTGGGGAATACCGAAGCTCTTCTTCTAACCCTATCCCCCCTGGCAGTTTTGAATCGCGGCTATGCGTTAGTGTTTGATGAGCACGGTGTATTGCTCAAGGACGCGCTCGCCGCGCATGAAGGTAGTTTGGTAACCACGAGATTGGCGAATGGAAGGCTAGTCAGTCGCGTGATTGAAAGGAAGTCGCAATCGGAAGCATGAGAACCCTCTTTGGAACGGATGGCATTCGCGGAGTCGCTGGAGAGGCACCGCTCGACCCCAGAACGATCTTCGCGGTGGGAGTTGCACTTGCCCATTCCCTGAAGAAAACCTTTGAGACTCCTCGCGTTCTGTTGGGCGCGGATACCCGCGAGTCCAGCGCCTGGATTTCAGCCGTCATTGCCACTGCCCTCACAAGCTCAGGGGCCGAAGTGTTGAGCGCTGGCGTGATCACGACGCCTGGCGTTGCCTATCTGACACGCAAGCATCTGTTCGCCGCAGGAGTGGTGATCTCCGCATCACACAATCCCTGGCGCGACAACGGTATCAAAATATTTGGCAGTGACGGATACAAATTGCCTGATGAGATAGAGCTTGCGATCGAGTCGGAGATTCTCCGCCTGGTCGATCATGTGAGCGTTCCCGCAGTTGAGACTCTGGTCCCCCCCGTGGTGAATCCCGAGTTTTCTAAGGAGTATGAAACCTTCCTGCGAAACCTGGTCCCGGACCTGAACCTTGAGGGCAAAAAAATTGTCATCGATTGCGCAAACGGTGCAGCGGCTGCAATCGCACCAGAGCTGTTTCAGACTCTAGGCGGCGAGATCCATTTCACGCATGTCTCACCCAACGGTCGGAACATCAACGAGAACTGCGGAGCGCTTCATCCCGAAGTTGTGGCACAAGAGACGAAGTCGCTAGGTGCGGATATGGGCATCACCTTCGATGGAGATGCGGACCGCGCTCTCTTTGCCGATGCGCGAGGGCGGGTAGTCAATGGGGACGCGGTAATGCTGGTTGCGGCTCGCGATATGCAAGCGAAGGGTATGCTTGCGGGAAACCTTGTTGTCGCCACGACCATGTCGAATATGGGATTAGAGGCCGCTCTTCGAACCAGCGGAATCAAAATGCTTCGCGCTCCGGTGGGCGATAAATATGTTCTTGAGATGATGCAAAAATACGCAGCGTCCCTCGGCGGCGAACAGTCCGGTCACATCCTCTTTCCCCAGAGATGCACGACTGGCGACGGAATGCTCACAGCCTTGGTGCTGCTCGATCTTGTAGCGCGATCGGGGATGCCGCTGCATGAGCTGGTAAGCGACCTGCGCGTCTTTCCGCAAGCCATCGTAAATGTACGCGTAAAAGAAAAGAAGCCATTCGATCAGATACCATCCGTCTTCGAGAGCATTCAGCGTGCCGAAACCGAGCTCAACGGTTGTGGCCGCGTAGTGGTGCGCTACTCCGGTACGGAAGCTCTGGCGCGCGTCATGATCGAAGCGGAGTCCGAGACGCAAATGCGGGAGCATGCCGACCGCATTGCGCAGGCGATTCGCGCTGAGATTGGTGTCTAACCAGGATCAGACAACGGAGTAGGAAGGACTGACACCTGTTCTGTTCCCAGCTACTTCAGATCCCGCCAGTTAAGGCCGACTCCGCAATCGGCGACAACCGGAACCTTCAGCTCGACTACGTGCTCCATCTCATCCTTGACCAACCGCTTCACGCGGTCGACTTCCTCCTCGGGCACATCGAAGAGGAGCTCGTCATGAACCTGAAGCGTCATCAGTGTCTGGAACTTTTGCTCGCGCAGAAGGCGATCAATGCGAATCATCGCGATCTTGATTAGATCCGCTGCGGTGCCTTGCAGCGGGGTATTTACGGCAGTTCGCTCAGCGAAGCCGCGCAGATTGGCATTGCGGCTTTGAATGTCCGGTATCGGCCGCACCCGGCCGAAGAGTGTACGTACCCGCTGTTCGCGACGGGTTTCCTCAAGAACGCGATCGATATAGGCGCGCACACCCTTGTACCGGGCGAAATACGTCTCGATGTACAGCCGGGCTTCGTTCTGCTCGATGCCGAGTTGCTGCGCCAGTCCAAATGGAGAGATTCCATAGACTATGCCGAAGTTGACGGCTTTGGCGCGGTCTCGAGTCTGCTTGTCCATCGTATCGGGGTCCACGCCGAACACTTCGGATGCAGTAAGCGTGTGAATGTCGTCGCCTTGGGCAAACGCACGCACGAGCAGCGGGTCCTCAGAAAAGTGAGCCAGAAGCCGCAGTTCAATCTGCGAATAATCCGCTGACAGCAGAACACGTCCGGGCGCGGCAATAAACGCCGCTCGAATCTCCCGGCCCAAGGCCGTCCGGATGGGGATGTTTTGCAAATTAGGATTTGTCGAAGACAACCTGCCGGTCGCCGTGCCGACCTGATTGAAGGTGGTGTGTACGCGCCCTTCCACGTCGGCGAGCAATGGCAGCGAGTCCACGTAATTGGACTTCAACTTGGCAAGCTGCCGGTATTCGAGCACGAGCCGTGGCGCTTCGTTGTGCTCAGCCAGCTCCTCCAGTACGTCCACAGCAGTTGAGACCACTTTGCCGCGCCCGTACTTCATTGGCTTTGGCAATCGCATTTTGTTAAACAGAACATCGCCGAGCTGCTTGGGCGAATTGATATTGAAGCGGTGCCCGCAGCACTCGTAAATCTGTTCGCTCACGCGATACATCTCACTGCTCAATCGCCCGGACATCTCGGAGAGAACGGCTCGGTCGATGCGCACTCCCGCTTGTTCCATCCTCAGCAGCACCGGGACGAGCGGCAGGTCGATCTCACGATAGACCTGCGTCGTTCCAAGAGATTCCACTTCGGCGCGAAGCAGTGGAGTCAAGGAATGGATTGCGTGTGCCGCTTCAGGCAGCTGCGCTTCGCCAGACTCCCGAAGCGGACGATTACTGAAGCGCGCCGCGACGTCGCTCAACCGGTGCGTTGTATGCGTTGGATTGATCAGATAGGAGTACAGCATCAGGTCGTCGATCGGCCCCGCAATGCTGAGCCCCCTCCCTCCGCGCGTCTGCGCCGCACTCCGTTCAATTGCCCGGAGAACCCCCTTGAGGTCGTGCAGGAATTTCGCTGTGGACGAACCCTCGAGCAGCTCATGCAGCTCTGACTTGGGTCCAGCGAGATCGATTGTGAGGACCAAGGCCTTCGCAGTTTCAGCTGAGACCCCGATGCGGAGCTCGGGAGCCGGTTTCTCTCCCGCTTGAGCGGATGGTTGCGCTGTTGATGAGACTCCGGCTTCTTCGCCAAACTCGAGTAACGACAGCGTCCCTTGTTCCGATGGCTGCGGTTCGATCTCGGCAACATCGGTTTCTGGCTCTGCTCCTTGCTCCGCGGCAGTTTCCGCCGAAGGTGTATCCATGGCCAACGCGAAACCACCGCTGGTTGCTACTTCCACGAAGTGCCCAAGCTCTTCCTTGGAAGGAGAAGCTAGAACTTCGAGCGGGGCTGCGTCTGCTTCAGGCGCAAGATCTTTGAGCAGTGAAGTGAATTCCAGCTGGTTGAATAAGATTCGGCTAGCCGCCAGATCTGGAGGCTGCGTCCGCATTTCCTCGAGGTCGAGCGTGAGCGGAACGTTGCAATCAATGGTCACCAGCTCTTTGCTCAGAAGCACTGTTTCCCGGTTGTTTTCAAGCGACTCGCGATACGTCTTGCGCTTTACCTCAGATGCGTGGTCAAGCGCGCCCTCAACACTGCCGAACTGCTGGATCAGCTCGACGGAACCTTTATCTCCGATCCCCGGAGCTCCAGGGATGTTGTCAATCGAGTCTCCGCGCAGCGCCATAACATCGACGACCCTCTCCGGCGGCACACCGAGCGTCTCGACAACTTTTTCCCGGTCCAGAAGGAGATTGTCCTTCACCGGATTGAGTACCTTGACCTGCTCCGAAACCAACTGCAGCATGTCCTTATCATTGGAGACTACGTAGACAGGGTGTCCTTCTTCGGTGGCCTGCCGCGCAAGCGTCCCGATAACGTCATCAGCCTCGAATCCTTCCGATTGAAGAATCGGGATGCGAAGAGCTTCTAGAGCCCGGCGAATGTAGGGGAGTTGCTGTGCCAGATCAGGCGGCATCTCAGTTCGGTTTGCCTTGTAACCGGCGTAGTCGATCTGATCGAAAGTCTGTGTCTTCCTGTTCCACTTGCGCACCGTCCCGATGCTGCGTGCTCGTTCGTCGCGAAAGACTGGCGTGCTGACATCGAAAACAGCGGCAAAGAACTCCGGTTGGAAATCGCGCCGGAGCTTGTTGATCATGTTGACGAAAACGAAAATAGCGGCCGTCGGCAGTCCGGTCCGCGTAGACATGGGGCGCTGTCGCTGCATCGCGTGATACGCGCGGAAGATGAACGACATCGCGTCCAAGAGGAAGACCGTAGGTTTTTCGGGCTTGGTTGCCGGATGGGGAGTCGAGGCCATCTGCGAAAAGTCTATCAGCGTCGCGGTGCCTGTGTTCGATGGCCCTAAAATCACTCTGTGCTCGTCTCCGACTTTGATTTTGAGCTTCCCCTCGGGCAAATCGCGCAGGAGCCGCCGCCAGAGCGTGGCAGAAGCAGGATGCTGACACTCTCTCGTGCAACAGGGGCTTGGTTGGATAGCTGGTTTCAGCATCTGCCGGATTTTCTTAACCCGGGTGACGTTCTGGTCTTGAACCAAAGCCGCGTGATCCCAGCGCGATTGTTCGGTGTCCGCTCGAACGGCGGCCGAGCGGAAGTACTGCTTACCGAGCAAGTGAGTGAGTGGGAGTGGCGTGCGCTTGCCCGGCCGGCACGACGTTTCCCCGTCGGGGCGGAAATCTTCTTCTCGACATCCGAAGGCGCAGTGCTGCTGGAAGCCAAAGTCACGGGCGAAGGAGAATTTGGTGAGCGGCTTCTCAAATGGACGCCGGTAGAGGACTTTTTTGCCCGGTTGGAGAGACTCGGTCACATCCCGCTTCCTCCTTACATCAGGCGGCCTGACCGTCCACTCGATCGAGAGCGTTATCAGACTGTCTTCGCTGCGGAACGCGGGTCGGTGGCGGCGCCGACTGCGGGTCTCCATTTCACCCATGAGATCCTCGAGCGGATTCGTGCGCGTGGAGTTCACGTCTGCACTCTTACTTTGCATGTGGGATTAGGAACCTTCCAGCCGGTGCGCGTTGCGAACGTGGAGCAGATCCAGCTCCACTCCGAGCGCTATACGCTCCCGGAAGCAACTGCGTTGGCGGTGAAACAAGCGCTCCAGGAAGGCCGCCGTATCATTGCAGCGGGAACGACCACTGTGCGCACGCTTGAGCACTGCGCGCAAATCGGCAGGCTTGAGCCGCACTCCGGGACTACGAACATCTTTATTGCACCGGGTTACCGGTTTCGCGTAATCGGCGGTCTAGTCACCAATTTCCACCTCCCGCAATCCACACTGTTGATGCTGGTGAGCGCATTCGCCGGAACGGAACGCGTGCTCGCCGCGTATCGCCATGCCGTAGAGGCCGGATATCTCTTTTTCTCCTATGGTGACTGTATGTTCATTTTGTAGGAGCCGATGCATCCGGCATCGAGCCGGTCAGGGCACCCTCGCCATTGATGGAAAAAACATCGCAAAGAGGAAGCGTGCGCCGGTTCCCAGATCTCAGGGGAGAACGAAAGCCATGTATATGCTTCCCGGAGCTGCGGATGGAGAGCCGCGCAAGAGCACCGACAGAGTCATTCGATTGGGGAATGCACGCACGTAAGCGCCTCGTGAGGTGAAAAGAGTGCTCGATTTGCAATTCTTCGCCGACTTCAAGATAGCGACAGAAAAGAGGAGTGTTCAATCCTTCTCGTGGAAGATCGCACGATTGACGTCAGGCCAGAATTCCTTCGCGCCAAAGGTGCCGCCGTCGATCAGGGCATTGGTCAACCAGC
>DASYBJ010000570.1:0-5484 GCA_036500845.1 Acidobacteriaceae bacterium | reverse complement strand
AAGCCTAGCGCTCGGGGAAGAACGTGTGATCGCACGATGACGATCCCCACGGGCACAAAGAGCGCTGGCGCAGCGACAACGAAATAGAGATGTTGCACGGCGTAGATGGCGTCAAAGCTGAAAGGCGCGTGGCAAAAACAGGCTTCGCGTGGATACCACTTATGTAAAAGGTGATCTCCATCAGATTCACCATCATGAGAGTCGAGCCTCCGAAGAATGTCATCCATCCAGACAGCTTTGACGCATGCCCGGCCAGATGAATCAGCGCAAAGGCGAAGATCATGATGAATACGGGGCCGACTGCCTGCAACCATGCACCCCAAAGGATTGCAGCGTATGATTCGCGGACAAACCGAACGAACTCTTCGTCACTTGAGCCGAGAGCCGGCCTGTTATTGATAGCGAATGAGATGACGAGCATTGTTACTCCCACAATTGCGCTCAGTCCGCTGAGCAGATGGAATGATCTGAACTTGCCGGTACTGTTCGACATGGCTCCTCCTTCTATCGAATCGGCGTGGTTTGAGCAGGACTGTTGGGTGGCCGGTCTAATGGGTGCGGGCCAGCACGTTCGTTCCGAAGCCGCCGGAGCGAAAATGTCTTCCTGGCGTCAGGCCCGAATTCCCTAATCACGTAGAGAGCAGCCGAAATCCCAAGCGCGATGTTTCCCTGTCGCACACCGTAACCGAGTGCGGTGTAGTTGCGCGGATACCAAGTTGTCATGAGCATGGGGGCGCCATATATGCCCGCAAGACCGGAGGCATCGAATTGGCGTTGGCCTTGGCTTCCGTAGGTGATGAATGGCCGGCTCAGAGCATGGATTGTTCTCTGCCATGGTTCGCGGGATCGGCAGGGAAAGTAGCGGGTGTCCTGTTGGAGCGCGGCTGCGAGGGAGGAGTGAATGGTGCCGGCGATAGAAAAGCGTGCGAATTCAGAGCCGAAATGCTCTGCGTAGCCTGCGCCTCCCTCGTTCCACGGAGGAACGCTACCGAGAGAATCGCCTAGACCCGAGAAGAATGTTTGGAAGAGTGCCCCCGGCGAGTAGTAGTTCTGTCGCCAGTAATCATGCCAACGCTGGCGAGAATTCATGGGTTCGTACGAGTCTGGAGGGCGGCGCAAGTCGAGCTTTTGCGATGCGTCTGCCAGATTGGCTACAGGAGGCTGGAGCTGATCAGAGTGCGCCTCCTGGGCGCTTGCTGCGACCGTGTGCGACAGACCACCACAGAGGAAGGCGAGGAGCCAAAGTGGCGTGAGAGTGGCCTTGGGAATTTTCACAGGCAGCCTACTTTCCTTCGGAGCAAGTTATATCGATCCGATATATCGTCACGGTATAGCGGTCCGATATAAAATGCAAGCAGGAAATCCGGACTTAGGAGAGCCAGAATTTCGCGGAAGGATCGCTAAAGGGGAATCGAAGGCCGATGTACGAACTATTTCTTCTTGGAAAGCTGATGGAACGGCCGTGGCACGGTTACGAGTTTCAACAGGTCCTCAATGCCTTTGTTGGACCCATGCGGCAGGTGAGTTGGGGTACGATCTATCCGATGCTGCGCCGGCTTGATGAGGCCGGGTTCATTTCTCTTGAGCAGACAAAGGGACCTCGGACTGATCGGCGAGGCCGGCAGAAGTACTCCATTACGGCAGCAGGCAGGCAGAGGTTTGTTGGTCTGATGCAGTCGGAACAACTGAACGATGCCAACTATCGCGACACCTTTCGCGTCATGATGGGGAACTTCAGCCGGGTAGAGCCGGAGACACGAAAAGCGATACTCGAACGGTATCTGGAACGCCTGTCCGCAGTGGAAGCTCACGCGGTATCAATGTCAGAGCGCGTTCAGAAGGCGCCTCAATTGAACGAGGCCGAGCGAAGAGATATCCTCCTTGCGCTCGACCGGGACCGATTCCTGGCTGATGCCGACCGGCGCTGGGTGACTGAGCACAAGTTCAAATTGATTCGTTGATTACCAACATCCCTCATTCCCCCCCTGCTGAGCGCGCAAGTCCCACGGGCGCCGGCGTTACGGTTTCAGTGATAAAGCGAAAAACCTCTCCCGGGCTGTTGCACGTCACATCCGCCCCGGCGTCCTCCAATTCCTCTTGTGAGCCATAGCCCCAGGTCACTCCCACCGCGCAAACGCTGTGTGCTTTTGCCACAAGCATGTCTTGAGCGCGATCTCCGACCATCGCTGTGTCGCCGGCTTCCATGCGTTCCGAGTGAAGAAGGAAGGGTACAAGATCACCTTTGTTTTCAAGTCCGCCGTACAAGTCGCTGCCGTAGACACGTACAAAATATTTCGTGAGGTCGAAATGATGGACGATCTGTTGTGCATAGAGACACGGCTTTGCCGTTGCTAGAAACAAGCGGCAGCCGGCTGTCTTCAGGGCCGCTAGCAACTCGGGCAGCCCCGGATAGACGCGGTTCTCAAAGAGCCCCAACACGGAGAAGCGTTCACGATAGAAACACAGTGCTTCTTCGATGCGACTCGCGTCGTGAGTCGCCAAAAGCCCGCCGAAGGTCTGCCGCAGTGGCCGCCCGATGTACCCGCGCAGGACATCTTCGAATGGCGGAGTGTGCCCCATGCACCTCATTGCGTACTCCACACAATCAGCGACGCCCTCGAATGGATCTGTCACGGTGCCATCGAGGTCCACCAGCACATTGGCGAATCTGCTCACGTTTCCTCGGCTCCGTCTCAGGGAATGCGTTTTCGGAATCGTGTTCAATTTCGCCCCCATCCTTCTAGAACAAACTTCCCGCGCGTTGCCCTTCCAATGTTAGCTGTTGTTTAGATGCGATACGATCGTTTTCATGCAAGATGATTCGCTTACCCCACCTGATCTGGTCAATCGCGCCAGAAAAATCAAGCTTTTCCTGATGGATGTTGATGGCACAATCACCGATGGCGGCGTCTGCCTTCTCTCCCTTCCCAACAACGGGGGAGTGGCCGAGATGAAGGTCTTCAACTCCCAGGATGGCGTGGGGCTGAACCTCGCGCACACCATGGGGATCAAGACCGGCTTTATCACCGGGCGCCGTTCCCCCGCGGTTTCACAGCGCGCGAAGGAGTGTCACGTAGAGTTCGTGTATCTCGGACAGGCCACCAAAACGGCAGCATTCGAAGAATGCATGCAGAAAGCCCAAGTGAGTGCCGACGAGGTGGCCTACATGGGCGATGATCTGCCCGATATGGCGGTAGCCAAACGTGTCGGATTAGCGGTCGCCGTAGCCAACGCCGCTCCCGAACTCAAGGCAATCAGCCACTATCAGACCAAGACCCGAGGCGGAAGCGGTACCGCGCGTGAGGTGGTCGAGCTAATCCTGAAAGCGCAAGGAAGATGGCAAGAAGCAGTTCCGCTCGCGCTGGCATGACCGGGCCGTTTTTGATTCCCGGCGATCTCACATCTCTGGTACTCCGCCTTTGCTACGCACGAAGGGAGAACCCCACATTCGTTAGCGGGACAGAGCAAAGTCGGGGGAGCGTTTCTTCGGATTTGTATCAGCCACAAGCCTCGGGTCCTCTCACAACATGGACCGCCAGAATGGGATCTGCCCCAGAATGGGATGTGCCCAAAGTGGGATGCGATGGACAACTGGGTTCATCCGAAGAGCACGCCCCAAGAATCAGTCCTATCCAGCGATATAGTCTTCCTGGAGACATGCCAGATGAGTACACAGCGAACCATGCCGGGCGGGTCCGTCTCCCGAAACGAGCTGCCAAAAGGCGAGAACGGACGCATCCTCTGCCGCTGGTGCGCGCTTGAGGTGCCTCCCCGGCGCTTCACCTTCTGCTCCGATTACTGCGTGCACGAGTGGCGTTTGCGGACCAACCCAGGGTATCTGCGGGACCAGGTCTTTCTCCGTGACAAGGGTGTCTGTGTTCTGTGCCGCATCGACACCGTGAAGGCATACCGCGCTCTCAAGCGATCCAGGGATTCGAGGCGGCAGGAACTGCTCGCGCACTGGGGTTTGACAAGAATCAACCGCCGTACGTTGTGGGACGCAGATCACATCCTACCCGTCGTGGAAGGCGGCGGCGAATGCGATCTCGAAAACATCCGTACGCTTTGCCTCCGATGCCACCGTCTCTCAACGCTCGAACTGCGCGCGCGCTTGATTTCGAAGCGGTCTGCGTCAAACACCATTGGTTGAGGTCGCCACGGGAATAGCGATTTTCTGCCCTTCACCGTCGCATCGTCAAAATGATCTAATATGTGCAGAAACAAAGATTCACAGACCGAGAATGAGGCGATGGCTCTCACCCGCCGGAAACTGCTTACTCTTCCCGCTGCTTTACCTTTCTTCAATTTGACGGCGGCTTCCATAGCGAGCCCAACATCCAAGGATGAAAGCTACTTTCCGCCTTCCGATTCCCAGGGAGGTTGGCGGACGCTGAAGGACAACTCCGAAATCCGCACGGTCGCAGGTATCGATTCTTCGCGGCTCGATCAGGCATTCCAATATACGCAGACCACAAGCCAACATGGTGGATTGCTTGTCGTCCGGCATGGATACCTGGTCTATGAGAAGTACTTTGGCAGAGGGCATCGGGAAGCCAATCCCAACATGTATTCCATCGGAAAAATGTTCACCAGCGCTGCCTGCGGAATCATGCTCTCCGAACATAGCAGCAGCTTTCCCGACGGGCTCTCGCAGAAGGTCTTCACCAAGGAATATCTACCGGAAGCCTTTCCTCTGAGTTATCCGCAAATGGCGGACATTCGGCTCGGTAACTTGCTCACCATGACCTCCGGGAAGCAGGAGGCGCGCATCGTTCCGCGGGGAACGGAGACAGTAGCGACCGCAGCGCATCTTACCGCAATCGTCCACGGCGAGAATGTGAACCTTCCCAATTGGATTCCGCCCGATCCTGATACCGATCAGGATGGCAGTGCCCTCCATGGAAAAATGTGGGCCTTACCCGGCGAGGGCTATCTCTACTCGCGCGATCCGCATATCGCCTCCATCGTTCTACGCCGCGTAGTAGGAATGGAGCTCCAGGAGTACATCGGCCAGAAACTGGCGAAGCCCATGGAGTGGGGACGCTGGGGATACGCGACACACCGCTCCAACGGAGATCTTCCGCACACTCCCGGCGAAGGAGGAATTGCACTTCACTCCACCGATGCCCTCCGCTTCGGCTATCTCCTCTTGAGACAGGGCCGCTGGAAGAACCAGCAGTTAGTCCCGGCTCAATACATCCAGTTATGCAGCCGGCCGTCGCCGTTCAACCCGCATTCTCCCTTTAGCTTGATGTTCGAAGTGAATGCGGACTGTCATGTTGCCGGCGCGCCGCGAGATACTTTCTTCAAGTCCGGCGCGGGTGGGTTCGGCCTGTATGTGATTCCTTCGCTCGACATGGTGGTCTATAAGATGTCTTCGCTTAACCAGGAAACATATGACCCCGCGGGCACCGGGCTGCCTCTCACCTACCAGCCCAATACCTCCCGCGACAATTGGAAGCCTCACCCGTTCAATCAATTCGT
>DASYBJ010000569.1:0-6962 GCA_036500845.1 Acidobacteriaceae bacterium | reverse complement strand
GCTTCCAATGTGCCCGCAAATGGTTTTCATAAGCCCGTTCCTAACTATTCCCCACGAGGACATGCTGGCGTGTTACCCATTTTTCTGAAGTATTAGGTTGCTGGGGCAAGCTGCCGTACGAATGTCGCGTGATCGAAATAGACTCTTTCGCACATGAGTTCCTCGTCATCGAAACAGTATGATCGGTTGTCTTTGATAACAGAGCACCGAGGAGGCGAGCGCGACATGGTCAGATTGATCGTCGGAGCTTTCATGATCTACGGCCGTCCCATAATGTGCATGTGAGCGTAAGGCGAGCCCGCCCACATGATGTATGCCCCGGTATCGCGATGCATGACCGGTAGCCCAGTGGCTTTCGGATCGAACGGCCACATGATCATCCAATGCGGAGGAACGGTGATCGGCGGACTGGTCGTATCGTAGGGATCAGAATCGCTGCGCTGTGTGGCTCCGGCGAGCATATAAGTGATTCCCGGAACGGTGTTCGTCGGCTTCGGTTTGTGAGCTTTAAAGTCGGCTGCCCACTGCATCGATGCCCTATCCGCGCACATCGGCGGATCGCCGATCACTTTTGGATTGCCCGGCATGCAGGTGAAACCGTTGTTCCCTTCGCGCAGCACTACCGCATTGCCCTGCGCGTCCGTGTCAACGATTCTTGCTAAGTTGGCGATCTCAGCTGGTCCCGCAGATATTGCCCGGGCTATTTTGGCCTGCGTAGTATCGCCCGCGCCCGTCGGTGAGTTTTGAACGGGTGTCTTCGCCTGTACAAATCCGCTGAAGTTCATCCCGGTCACCAGAAGCATCGCGGTCGCAGTCATGAGGAATGTGAGCTTTCCTTTAGTGAGATTCATATAACCTCTATCTAGGCGATCCGCGGCTCGAAACCGCCCAGCTTCACGCCGAGGGCGGTCAACTCCGTCACGGCCTTTTGCAACGCGGCCCAACGATCGACACCGAACGCGCCGATCACCTTGCCCTGCGCTGCGTCCCAGGATTTCGCGGCATCCGCGGTTGCACGTGTTCCAGCTTGCGAAAGCTGCACTACTTTTGTGCGGCCCTTAGGCCCATCCTTAATGAGAAGCCAGCCGGATTTCACCATCGGCGTGAGCGCTCGATAGAGGGAGGTTCGATCCATGACCAGGCTCTCTGCAAGGCGGCTCAATGGCTCACCGCCTTTGGCGCCGCGCCCGATCTCGCGGAGCACCGCAAATTGGGCCACGGTCAGCCCGGAAGGCGCGAGCGCCTCGTCGTAGACGCGGCTCAACGCGCGCGAGGCCTTCCGAAGAGTCGTACATACGCAGGGCAACGACGCTAATACATTATGCATATACATAATGTATATACCTCACACGGGAATTGCAAGTGCGAGATCAATTGCACCGCGATGCACCATATTCCGGGAGGCCACTGCCGCCAACCCTAGCCGAGGAAGACAATTCTCCCGAAAAAAGAAAACGGCTCCATGATTCCGCGTCGCTTATGATCGGAGGGTATATGCGATCAATCGCTTGGGTTGCGCTGACTTTTGTCGTCGCCGGAATTATGCAAGGGGAGCAAGGCAACTCACCACCGGATCTTTACATTAGCAAGGGCGCATGCCCGTTTGAATGTGGGTCTCAAGGACATACCGGATTCGCAAACCCTTGCTATCCGCATAGTTCAGATAAGTGTCGATGTCCCGCTTGGGATCGATAATTGCGATCGTGCCGCTTTCGCCAACGATGTAGGAATATTGTGAAAACCCGGGAACACTGAACCGCTCAAAAATCACGATGTCTCACTTTCTGGCAAAGCTATCTGAGGCTTTGCGCATGGCGACAGCCTGTTCCGCACCCTGCTTACTCCTGGCGCGGCAAACCAGCTCACACAATAGAAATACGACGGGGTCGGCAATCGCATATAGAACGTTATTGCCATCCCTCCTGCGTTGAATCAATCCGCCATCGAATAGCGCGACCAGATGTTTCGAGACGTTGGGCTGGCTTGCACCCGTGCGGGCACATATGGCGCCGACCGAAAGCTCGCCGCCCTCAAGTGCTTGCAGAATGCGAAGCCGTTGCGGCTCTCCGAGCAGCCTGAACCGCTGGGCCACCATCTCCAGAGCTTCGTCGCTTAATGGGAGTTTCTTCCTTCCAGTCATATTTACAATATAACTGAATGCTCATATAGTTTTGGTGAGAGGTATTTCTATGAAGAAAGTTGCCCCTTTGGAAGTACAGCCTGGCGAGTCGACTCTGATCGATGTTCGCGAATATCCGGAGTTTGCTGCAGGAGCAATCCGTGGAGCGCAGCTTGTCCCTCTCTCGAAACTTCCTACTCATGCGCCCAATTGGGCAAAAGACAGTCCTTTGGTACTGATCTGCAAGAGTGGCCGACGCGCAACTCAGGCCGCAGAGAAACTGGAGAGCATGGGATTTATCAAAGTTTCTGTCCTGGAAGGAGGCGTGGACCGATGGGCACACGAGGGGCTGCCTCTGGAAGTCGCGTCACGTCGCCCTTGGGCGCTTGAACGTCAGGTACGCGTAGCCGCGGGATCTTTCATCGTGATCTTCAGCGCGCTTGGCTTCACGGTTTCGCCGCGGTTCTTTTGGGGGGCAGCACTGGTGGGGGCTGGTCTCATTTTCGCGGGCGTATCCAACACCTGCATGATGGGTACGGTCTTAAGCAAAATGCCATGGAACCGTGCTGCGGAACGGTGCGGGTTATGATGGGCGTGGCCGTCCACTATTCCGTCTGTACTTTCAATTTCCTTTGTAGACCTGGTTGAATCTTGGTCGTGGCATCTTGTGCAGGTAAGCCGCAATATCATATGCCTGTTGGGCCGTTAGCATTCCGAGATGGTTTTGCGGCATGTTGTCCTATCGAGTCGCTACATGATCAGCCGGGGATTCATGACGCTGGTTTGCTTCGGGAAAGCCTATGGTGGAATTTTGCACTTATCTCGGCTGGGGGGCGGTCGGCTGTCTTCTTACAAGTCGAAGGTGCAGAGAACGGAAGGATCAAGATCGACGGCGGTGACCTATCGAAGGCGGCCTCTGCTCTCGCCTTTCGAAATGGCGCGACAGCAAAGGCCGTGGAATTGCGGTTTGAGTTCTTTTCCAATGAGCGGCTCGCAGCATGGCCGTGAACTCCGGTACACTATACGAGGGGCGATGAAATCAGCACGCCAACTCGGAGCTCTTGTCCTCCTGCTGCTGTCTTGGCTTGGCCCGGCCATGGCGTGCATGACACCTGAAGCGCAGCTTACCCAAGAGGAGCGTGCCTGCTGCCGCATGAAGAACCAATGCGGGCAGATGGAGATGCCTGCCTCGCATGGTTGCTGCCAGAAGGATGTCCAAGCGGCTCACCACGATGCTCTGCAAACCAAACCTGTAGACCTCCATCCCGATATGGCTGCGACGACACACCTATTCATCGCAGATCTGTTGAATCCTGAGCTGGTGTCTGCGGGGTGGGTGGAACAAGCTGAGCTTTCGCCTCCGCAGTCCCCACCTAGCTCCATCTCCGTTCTCAGAATCTAGTAGCTCCTCTCTCGCACTCTGTCTTCGCCGAGCGCACATGCGTGTCTGCGTGTGCCGGGCGATCCCTGAACTGCAATCGAGATTGGAGCTTTTGGCATGAACGTGGTCTCTTTGCTGACCGCCACGCTGGTGCTTGCGAGCGCGCTTTCCGCCTTCGGACAGCAAACAGCAGGCACGGCTACGCCTCTTTCTCAGCTTTTAGCCGAGGCTGAAACAAACAACCCGCAAATCTCTGCTGTCGACCACGAGGCTCGAGCTTCAAGACAGATGGCGCCGCAGGCGACTGCGTTACCTGATCCAAAGTTCACCTACCAGCAATTAAGTGTCGGCAGTCCGAAGCCGTTTGCCGGATACACAAACAGCGACTTTGCCTATATCGGCGTCGGAGCTTCGCAGGAGCTGCCCTATCCGGGCAAGCTGCGGCTTCGGGGACAGGTGGCAGAGCGTGACGCTGACGCCAAGCAGGCCGAAGTTGGAGTGACGAAGACCGGCATTGCCGACGCGGTGAAGGCCGACTACCTCCAGCTCGCCTATCTGCTGCAGACGCTTGGCATCCTGCGCCAGAACGAGGCTGTCCTCGATCAACTCATCCAGGACGCGACGGCCCACTACCGGGTCGGCCAGGGGATGCAGCAGGATGTGCTCGAAGCGCAGGTGAACCGCACCAAGATCGTGCACGAGATTACTATGCACCATCAGCAGATGGGACAGGTGCAGGCACATCTCAAGGGCCTGCTCAACCGCGACCAGCAATCGGCGGACATTGGTACAGAAGACCTGAGTGAAAGTCCGCTGAAGCTCGCCTCCAGCGAACTTTTGGCACTGGTCCGGCAGAACAATCCGCAGATTCAGGTCGATGCGAATGCCATTCAGAGGCAGGATGCGCAAATAGCATCAGCAAAACGCGAAGGCAAGCCCGACTTTGAACTCGGCTACATGTACCAGAACACCGATCGTAAGTATCGGGACTATTACATCTTCACCTTCGATGTCCGCTTTCCCAGAAAAAAGCGGGTGAACGCCGAGATCGCAGAAGCCCAGGAAAAGCTCATCGCATCGCGGCAGACGCTGGATGCGCACCTTGAACAACTGCTTGCACAGGCTCAGGGGGAGTATGTGCAGGCGACGAGCGATGAAGAACTACTAAAGGAATACCGCGAGGGTCTGGTCCCACAGTCCGATGCCACATATCGCGCCACCCTCAGCGCCTACGCCTCGAACAAAGATCAATTTACGCACGTTCTCTCATACTTCACCGATGTGCTTAATTTGAAGCTCCAATACGCACAGACCCTTCTCGATCACGAGACGGCGTTGGCCCACCTTGAATCCCTGACAGGAGCGACACTGCGATGAATAAGTATGTTTTGAGAACCTCACTCGTCTGGATGGCTGCCTTGGCCGTTCTCGCAGGGATATGGGTCTACCGCTCTCGAGCGACGAAATACTCAGGGGGGATGATGCCGATGTCCAACGGCGTGCAGCCGGTGGCAGTAGGACCTTCTTCGGATACAAAGGAGCCACAGTCATCCATGCCCGAATCGACGAGTGCCTCTCCTCTCCCTCCCGTACAACTCACACCGGAACGAATGCAGAGCATCGGCGTGAAAACCGGGATCGTCGAATACAAGCAACTGAGCGACGACATACGCGCGACCGGCACGGTTGACATCGATGAGCGGCTTCTCTCGTATGTGCAGGTGCGGTTTCCTGGTTACATCCGCAAGGTCTTCGCTAACGCGACGTATCAGTACGTGCGTAAGGGAGAGCCACTGTTCACCGTATACAGTCCCGATCTGATGGCGACGCAACAGGAGTATCTTCTCGCGCAACAGAATCAAAAGCTATTGCAATCGAGCAGTATCGATGAGGTTGCGGCGGGGGCAGCATCTCTGTCCACTGCCGCTGAACAGCGTTTGGAGCAATGGGAGGTCCCGCAGAGTGAGCTTGCCAAGTTGAAGGAGACCGGCAAGCCGATCACCGATCTCACGATCTACTCACCGGTTTCGGGATACATCACGGAGCGTAACGCGCTGCCCAATCTGTACGTCGAGCCGTCGACCAGGCTGTACACCGTTGCCGATCTCTCTCACGTGTGGGTCAATGCACAGATTTTTCAAGATGACATTGGCCGGCTGAAGCCCGGCGATGCGGTCGCCATTAGAGTGGACTCATATCCGGGTCGCAGTTTCACTGGGCAGATCGAGGAAATTCTGCCGCAAGTTGATATGGCGACGCGCACCGTGCGCGTGCGATTGGCGATTGCAAATCCGGGACTCAAATTGAAACCGGGCATGTTCGTGAACGTCGATGTGAAGACCAGCCTCGGACGCCAGCTCGTCGTACCGGCGTCGGCCGTCTTCCAATCCGGCACGCGGCAACTGGTATTCCTCAATCATGGCAATGGCAGCCTGGAGCCGAAAGAAATTACAGCCGGTCCCCGCGTTGGGGATGACTTCATCGTCCTCAAGGGATTGACGGCGCATCAGCCGATCGTCACCTCGGCTAACTTTCTAATCGACTCGGAAAGTCAGTTGCAGGCCGCAGCAGGTTCGTTTGCTCCGCCTCCTCCAGGCGCTGGGAGTAATGCTCCTCCCGCAAATGCGCCCGCCGCTGCAGAGGCGAGGATCGACTTCACAACCGATCCGAATCCGCCTCAGAAGGGAAACAATACCTTTCACGTGAAACTCGCGGAGGCCAACGGAGCCGCCATTACCGGAGCGGAAGTTACGGTCACGTTCTATATGGCTGCGATGCCGGCAATGGGCATGGCGGCGATGAACACAACCACCAAGCTCATGGACAAAGGCAATGGTTTGTATGAAGGGAGCGGTTCGCTTGGCTCTGGAGGGACTTGGCAGGTCACGATCTCCGTCCAGAAGAACGGTCAAGTGATCGCAACGAAACAACTGCGTGTGAACGCGACAGGAGGCATGTAATGCTCTCCAGGATTATCGATGTTTGTGCACGCAATCGCTTCTTAGTCTTTACCGCTGTCTTGCTGCTTACACTCGCAGGAGTCTGGTCGCTCCAGCATGTGCCTCTGGATGCGTTGCCCGATATTTCGGATGTAGAAGTGATTGTCCATACGAGTTGGGCAGGCGAGCCGCCCGACGTTATCGAAGATCAGGTTACATACCCGATCGTGACCAGCTTGCTGGCCGCGCCCCATGTAAAAGCTGTTCGTGCGCAGACCATGTTCGGTGATTCCTACGTCTATGTCGTCTTTCAGGATGGCACCGATCTCTACTGGGCACGCTCGCGTGTCATTGAATACCTGCAACAAATCAGCGGGCGCCTGCCGGAGAACGTTCATCCTTCGATAGGGCCCGATGCCACGGGCGCAGGCTGGGTGTATGAATATGCGATCGTGGACAAGAGCGGCAAGCACAGCCTGGCCGATCTACGAACACTTCAGGATTGGCATTTGCGATACGCGCT
>DASYBJ010000568.1:0-6361 GCA_036500845.1 Acidobacteriaceae bacterium | reverse complement strand
ACTCATTGTTGAAGCCGTAATCGGGATCAACGTCTCCCGATTGCATGAAAACATGACGCAGCAGCTGAGGGATTTGGCCGGATGAATGGCCGAACTACAGTACCAGGAAGTTGTGGATGGTAATTCCACGGGCTGACAGTTCATCCAAAATCCGCGCTAACTGCAGGAGAGATCTCACTCTCTCCCGGAAGATTCACAGCCCATTCCAGATCTTCTCGGAACTCTTTTCTGCTGATATGCCATCTCTCGAGCGAAGGTGGTGTTGTCGCTGCAATCTGAATGGCTGCAATCTGAATGATGGACCAGTGTCGAATCAGTGCGCATGCGACATCTCGATCCGGCAATGGATCGCGAACAACAAAGTGATTGTCGCCATGCGCGAATATGCCTAGCATCTGATTTCCTGCGGCTTATTGAATGCTGCGACGCGCGGATCGGGAACCGGATAACCGATCGCGAAATGGTATACGACCTGTCCCTGGCTGGGCACCAAGTTGAGATGACGGTGCACCTCATCATCGTAGAAGGCGCCGATGCCGGTTGCACCCAATCCAAGCGCTTCAGCGGCGAGATAAAGGCGGTGGCCAACAGCGCCTGCCTCAAAATGGACATAGCGATAACCACGGTCACCAAAAGTACGAGCAGCACGGTCGAGATCGCCGATCATCGAAAAGGTCACGCAGGCGTTACCGGCGAGGTCCTGGCCGAGGCTCAGACTAGCGGCCGCCACGCGTTGGTCACCACTCTTGATCTGCTCCAGCTCGGCACGCTCCGGCAAGAACCTGTAGATGCCGGGTTGCAGCCCAACGACGCGATGAGCATACAAGACAAGCTGGATGAAGCGCGTCCCCGCAAAATCAGCCGACAATGGCTCGCCTGTGGCTGCGAGGACGGCTGAGAGCTGGGCCAATGACATCGATTGCTTTCCACCCTGGAAGTCGAGCGCCGACCGTCGCATGCGGGCAACGTCGCCAAAGTTGCGACTCGATGAAGCCGGAGGGGGCAGCTTGATCTCGCCGGAGCTATTGGGCGCCGACTCTGCGAAGGAAGTACTGCCGCTCCCGATGCCGCCTCGTTTCGCGGAGAGGTGGATGCTCTCCATCCGTGGGTAAGCAACCGTCTCCGGGGAAAGCTGGTTCGCCTGCCCGCCGAACCAGACAGTCTTGCCCGCGTCTGGTTCGCGCACTTGAACCGGCTCGCCGTGCAGCTTGACAATCAGCATCGGCCACTCGTCACCGCTAAGCTGAAACAGCCGCATCACGTCATCGTCCAGGAATTCTCCCAACGCGGAGCTGTGGCATCCCATAGCCAGAGCGGAGAGTGCAAGCGCTTGCCAGGCGTGCCCTATGTCGTGCAAGCAGTACCGATATCCCCGTTCACCATACTTCCAAGCCTCGCGCCACACGATACTGGTCAGTACGAACACAATCGGTGCAGTGCCGCCGGCCAGCTTGATTCCAAAATCCCCAAGCCCGCGCTGCTCCGCCATGTGCCTGGATGGATCGTAATGATATAACCCATCTGGCCACCCCTTCAGACCCCGCGTGAGGAAGTGGAATTCCGTCGGGTGCAGATTCCCGGAGGACGGATTCACTCTTAGCGCGTAGTTATATCCGGTGGACGTGACGCGCTTGGACGCGCTAATCGCGGCGCAGTAGAAGAGGAGTTGCGAAAGAAGAGCCGGTCCGTCACCCGCAGGTGTACCTGCAGAGGTGCTCCGAAGCACGTCGAATGCCGACACTTCAGGGGCGGGCGGATCTGCTGGCAGATCGAGCACCGGCACGCCTTCGTAATAGCGAAACGGATCAGGCATATTTGCCCAGTCGAGAACCTGCCGCATGCGCCTAAGCGATGCAACGCTATGTTTCGTTACTTCGTGATATTCGCGCCACGTCATTGCAGGTAGATGGGCATCGCTGATACTGATGCTACGCCGAGTTGCTGCTCGATCTTGGCATCGAGGAATCATCACGCTATCGACGGCGTTCTCCGGTCAACCTTGTTCCGGGGCTGCGTGGGGGCCATTCATCTACAGCCGAGTCCGGGCCCCATGGAGTAAGCGGCCATCGCAGGAAGCAGCATAAAAATGGCGAGCATGACTATGAGCGCCATGACCGGGAGTCTCGCTGCGATGCCATCACAGACGACAATTTATCCCGTTTTGTGGCCGCCTCGCATAGACTGCCGTGAATACTTGAACACAGAGTGAAGGGGGCCGCCGATGGGTGAATACATTTTGTCGCATGGATGGGTAGGCGAACAGCACCTTCACAGCGAATTGGGGACGCAAGCCCGGCGTGAACTAAGGATTGCGTGGGGTCAAGTTGTCCTTGATACGTTTGCATCAACTGTAATTTACAAAAGATTGATCCAAGCTTCACTCTGATCCCCCCACAAAAGAGCGGTAATGCGTTCGGCGGCGGCAAGCTCCTTCCGTGACGGCCAAACGCCACCCCTGGCAAAACTTCTACCCTCTGGAGGGCTTCATGCAATTCGAAATTCGTTCCGCAGCCGGCTCTTGGAAACCGGCAGTCTCTTTGGCTCTGTGCTGCATGATGATCAGCATGCCGCTCAACGCCGCTTCCCATGAAGATGCGCCTACCAAGACGCCAATCAAGCACATCGTCGTTATCTTCCAAGAAAATCGATCGTTCGACCAGTATTTTGCAACCTATCCCTATGCGGCCAATATGCCTGGAGAAAATCCGTTCCATGCCCGAATCGATACGCCAAGCGTGAATGGCTTGAACACTGCGTTGTTGACGACCAATCCCAACTCGTCACAACCTACCCGGCTAAGTCCAGCGCAGGCGATTGTGTGCAGCGACTCACACGACTATACCGACGAACAGAACGCTTTCGATCATGGCTTAATGGACATGTTCCCAGAGAAGACGGCCGACCCGACCTGCGGCATTGGTCAGGTAGTGGACTACTTTGACGGCAACACGGTGACAGCCCTGTGGAACTATGCGCAGCATTTCGCGATGAGTGATAACTCCTTCAACACGACGTTTGGCCCCTCGTCGCCGGGTGCAGTGAATTTGATCTCGGGGCAAACTCACGGAGTGGTTACGTCATTAGGCAATATTTCTAGCGACGTAGTCGACGGTACGCTGATTGGCGACGCAGACCCACTCTACGACGACTGTGGAAGTCCCGACCAAGTTGGTCTAGGCGGTAAGAATATTGGTGACCTGTTAAACGCCAAGAACATCACCTGGGGATGGTTTGAAGGGGGCTTCAGCGACTGCAACGCCACTCACACCACCACGAATGGTGGGGTTCGGAAAGACTATATTCCCCATCACGAGCCTTTCCAGTACTACCTCTCGACTGCAAATCCTCACCATCTGCGGCCAAGTTCGGCGGCCATGATCGGGCACCAGGGTGATCAGGCAAACCATCAGTACGACATCTCAGACTTCTGGAACGCGGCGAGCGTGAACAATCTACCCGCGGTCAGCTTTATCAAGGCACCTGCGTATCAGGATGGCAATGCCGGATACTCCAATCCTCTGGCTGAGCAGGAATTTGTCGCTGACTTCGTGAACCGCCTTGAATCACTTAGCGAATGGCCGGAGACTGCCGTCGTGCTCGCGTGGGACGATTCTGGTGGCTGGTACGATCACGTGATGTCACCGATCGTGAACCAGTCGCAAACAACGCGCGATACTCTGACTGGGCCCGGATTTTGCGGCAGCAATCCTAATAAGGTCGCAGGAGGGTACCAGGCAAGGTGTGGCTATGGCACGCGGTTGCCCATGCTGGTAGTTTCTCAATGGGCGAAGCAGAATTTTGTTGACCATGGAGTGACTGATCAGACTTCCATCATCAAATTCGTCGAGGATAACTGGGGAGTAGGCCGGATCGGCGATTACTCGTTCGATGAACGAGCAGGAGCTCTGGACAACATGTTCGATTTCAGTGGAAGAAAGCGGGTGCAACCCCTCTTCCTTGATCCAGCGACGGGGCAAGCAATTCAAGGGAAGGAATAATTGCACTCACAAGTGGTGGGAGAGTGGCCTTTCTCCCACCACTTGGCAAATGAGTAACCCACCTATCCTTGGGACCGTCACCGGGATTCCATCGCGTTGTTGTTATTGTGGCGTTCTTGGGAGATCGAATTGGGATAGAGAAACCAAAATGGAAGACTGCTTTAGCCAATCATCATTGCCCCGAAGAGCTCTTTGTGCGGGAGTGTTTTTTCGCGGCAGGAGTCAGAATTTTCGCGCATACCTTAACATCGACATTGCAGCCACCGCCAGCCTTGCAGGCGTCATTGCTGCCACGAGTACAGGACATATTGGCAGAAAACCCAAATTGTTCGACAGTGTTCCCGCTAACTTGTAGAGCTGTAAGGTTGATTGGTCGATTCACTGCCCACCCCTTGCGTTCTCCAACAAAACCCGGGCACGCACCTTCGTTTCCGCTCATGGCTAAGTGGAGCCCGCGAGGAACATCTACGTTCGTAAGATCGCACTTAGCGTCATTTCCGCCCCCCGAACATTTCAGATCACTCTGCTGATAGTTCGGATCGAGCGAGATACCAACTGGAAACGCCACGGTCTTGGTTTCATGTCCGTTCTCTGCGTTGGTTTCATAATGCAACCGGCCCAAATACTTCAGGCCCGCCGGACATTTGTTTTCTTGTGCCGCCGCAGACGTGATGAGGACTATTCCAATTGTGGCTGCGTTTAGGGCCCGCAAGCATTTTTTCATCGGGACTTCCCTTCACGTGAGAATTTCTATCTTGGGAATGTGCCCGAGGCCACCAGGCGATGGAAGTGTCTCACGTGCCGAATCGGGCCAATATCCCCCATTCGTGCCATTCGTCAAACAGGCATGCGCCGGCTCTCCGTTGAAGGCGCATCGTGGCGCATGTACATATCACGCACGCGGTTGCATCAGCTCTTGCCTGCTTGTTATGGGATATTGGCTACTTCGGCGAATCGTCCGTGCGGCTTGGGTTGCCCTGCAACTTGCGGAAGTCTTCCATTTCGCGATCGGCGTCCGCGGGCTTTCCCTGTTTGCGATAAATGCCAGACAGGCCAAAATGCGCTTGTGCGGCAAGCGGAGTATTTTTCTCCAGGGTTAGAAGATGCTGCCAGCACTTTTGCGCCATCGTGTCGTCTCCGTCCATAGCTGCCGCCTTTCCCAGCTGGTAGAGGGTTTCCGGCATGTCCTGTCTCAACTGGTCGGAATGGACGAGCGCCTCGCGCGCTTCGTGGAATTTACCCAACTGCAGCAGAGCTTCACCGAGACGATAGAATGCTTCGGCGCTCCCTGGTTGAATTCCAGTTTCTAACCGGAATTGTTCTTCGGCTTTGTCCCATTGCTGCGCGCGGGCGTAGAGCTCGCCCAGCTGCAGGTGCAAACCCGCTGTCTGCGGGCGCAGGCGCAACGCTTCGAAAAATTCCCGTTCGGCGCTAGGGACATCTCGCAGGACGGCGTAGTCCTGCGCCATCATCTGATGGGCACGCGCGGAATCCGGGAAGCGAGCTTCGAGTTCGTCAAAAACCTGTTTGGAGAGCAGGCCGGAGGTCCGGCCATAGTAATAGAGCAGATCCGGATCCTCGGGATTTTGAGCCAGAGCTTTTTGCAGAACTGCCAAGGCCTCCGGCAATTTTCCCGCTTCAAGCAGAGCGATACCGAGCGCGTCCTCCGCGTGCGCCTTCTCGAGGTGTGGAATCGCTTCGGTGGCATACCCTTGCGCTAAGAGTGCGTATCCCAACAAGCGGTCGGCCCCCTCGAGGTCGGGACTGAGCTCGAGGGCCCGCTTCAGAGGCGGAATGGCCGCCGCATAATCGCGTTTCTCGATGTATACTCCGCCGAGATCGGCAAAGGCGGTTGCTAGTTTGGGATCGAGTTCGGTGGCCTTTCGAAACTCGGCCACCGCCGCATCCAATTGTCCGCTCTTTTCTGCCTCTACTCCGTCATGAAAATGCTGGAGGGCCGGCGACACCGAAGCCTGCAGCGCGAGCAGGATTGACAGAAAAGCGCCGCTCATGATTTCTCCGGCTCGCGGATTTCGAGAAACTGATTGGCTTTGACACCCTCAAGGATCTGATGGATGCCCGAGGGCCAGTGAATTTCCACTTTGGCCACCTCGGCCGCGCCGAGGCCAAAGTGCAGACGCCTGTCGCTGGCCGAAATGTAACTGCCGGCCGTGGTTGCGAATCGCGTCTGAGCGTTGACGTGCACGCGCGCACCTAGTCCGTCGCGGTTGCTGCGCGTTCCGCGCAAGGAGATGGAAAGCCAATTTCCAGATCCGCCGTGATTCAAAAGCATCAGCGGCTCTCCGCCCAGCGAAGTAACGACAACCTCCATCCAGCCATCGTTATTCAAATCGCCGAACGCT
>DASYBJ010000567.1:0-3757 GCA_036500845.1 Acidobacteriaceae bacterium | reverse complement strand
TGTGAGCAAAGAGCTTTCGCCACTTCCATGCGCAGCTCCGGCGACCGGCCCTGTCGAATGTCCAGCATCAGAACGGACATCGGCACCGGATCGGTGCCAGCCTCAACTATCCGCCAGACGCCGCCGTCGCCTAATTCGCGTATAGCAACGCTGATCCGCCGAATATCGACGGACATCATCTTTGCGTAAGTCTTGCTCATTGTTGCCGCGAGCAGTTGCTTGTCAGCGGCGGGATGATGGCCATTCACGTCGAGTTGCAGGTAAGGCACTAGAACCTCCAATCGGCAGCGTTCCGGCGGTTAGTGCTTAGGACCGCCGAAGCAGCCCGAAGCGTTCCTAACAGCGGGTGTTACTTGCTTGCCCTATCCAGTTTCGCAACGAACGCGTCGGCAAAAGCAGTATCGGAGAAGGGCTGCTGACCCGTAACCACTTCGCGGTCCACAACGAAATTAGGCTTCCAGGAGTCGGCATTCCGGATTTGCGCTCCGGCCGCCGCCAACGCTTCGTCGTTATAGTAAGGTGCGTGACCGCCCAACTGCGGTTCTTCGATCTGCTGTTCTTCCGCTTTCGAGAATACAGTTACCTTATAACCCGCATAAGGCCATCCATGCGCCAGCGCGGAAAGCGAAGCAGTGTCGCCTGCAACCAACGCCTCATCGAACTTTTCCGATTGAGGAAGCGTGGACAATAACGCCATCGGGCCGTGGCAGATAAGCGCGGTCGGGCGCTTGGCATCGTGGAAGCTGAGCAGAATCTTGCCAAGGTTTTCGTCTTTAACAAGATCAACCATCGGCGCATGGCCGCCTGGCACGAAGACGCCAACATAATCTTGGGTGTGACCAGCGACCGCCGAGAGTTTCAAAGGATGGCGCAGTCCCTGGAAGCCATCAACAAACTTAAGCGTTTCCATCCGTTTTGCATCATCGCCGCCGAAGAACTTGGCATTGTTCGAGCTGGCATCCATCGTCGGCGCGTCGCCGTTGGGGCTGGCAAAAACAGGCGTGTAGCCAGCTTTGATCAATGCGTTTAGCGGCGTTGCGAGTTCGTTCAGGTAGTAGCCGGTTGCATAGACCTTGTCATCCTGAAGATTGAGCAAATGTGCACCGGACATGACGACCAGAACTTGTCCTTTGGTGGCGGATTGAGCGGCGTGAGATGTCATCGGGGCTGCGATGGCAACAAGCAATGCCAGTAAAGCAGTGCCGGATTTAAGAGCGTTCATTGACGATATCCTTTGTTTAGAGAGAAGAAATCTGTGCTGGAGGTCCGGCACCGGTCAGAGGTTAAGCAACTTTGTGTGGGGCCAGCTGATAACGCGGAGAAGGTGTCGTGCCGCCCAGTTGCGAAGACATGGCGCGACGTGCGGCTTCATAACTCTCCCAGACCGTGCCATCCTGCAAAACCGGGATCGTGACTACTTCGCCTTGATCCAGGCCGGACAGCGCGGCATCGACCAGCTTTTCCGGGGTCATGACGATATGTTGCGGAAGCTGGCTGACATGCTTGCCTGCCAATTCCCAGAAATCCGTTGCCGTTGCAGCGGGAAGAACGGCCTGAATGCGCAGACCCTTTGGAGCCAGTTCGTGCTGCAAGGATTGGCTGAGCGCTGTCACGAAGGACTTGCTGGCTCCATAAACGCCGTTCAACACTTCAGGCGCGATACCAACAACCGAGTTGGGCCGATGAACGGCCGATAGGTCGAAATTAATCGAGGTGGCGTTTGTCCGCAATGACGTATATATTACTGTTTTAGGACATCGTGTGATTTGAAGAGGAATTTATCATGCAGCGCATAGGCTTCGTCGTTTTTGACGGTTTTCAATCCATGAGTTTTGCTGCTCTGTCGGTATTCGAGTACGCAAATGTCATGATGGGTAAGCCGCTTTATGAGATGCGTTTCATCTCAGAGAAAGGCGGCCTTGTGCGTTCATCAACCGGCATGGTCGTTACCTCAGAACCTTTTGGCAACACGACCTATGACACCGTGATCGTCGGCGGCGGAACATCCATTTTGGAACATGCCCCCGCCGGTTTGCTTGCCTTCATGCGCAAAGCATCGAAGAAATCGCGTCGTGTCGCGTCGATTTGCACAGGCACTTTTATTCTTGCGGAAGCAGGCATTCTCGATGGAAAGCGTGTGACTACTCATTGGTTGTATGCGCGTGACCTTCAGGCGCGGTTCCCAAAAGTGAAAATGGAAGAAGACCGTATTTTCCTCATCGACGGGAATGTATGGACATCGGCAGGCATGACTGCCGGTATTGATCTCGCACTGGCTATGACCGAAAAAGATCTCGGTGCCGACGTAACCCGTTCGATTGCCCAAAAGCTTGTGATTTATCACCGCCGCGCCGGTGGGCAGTCGCAGCATTCAGCCTTGCTTGAATTAGAGCCTAAGTCGGATCGCATTCAAAACGCCTTGGTTTACGCGAAGAAGAACCTTCATGCCGCGTTGTCGGTGGAACAATTGGCCGAAGCGGCTCATTTAAGTCCCAGACAGTTCAGCCGTGCATTTCGCGCAGAAACCGGACAATCGCCTGCGAAAGCTGTTGAAAATCTACGCCTGGAAGCGGCAAGACTGATGATGGAACAGACGAGCCATTCGCTTGATGAGGTAGCGCAAGAAACGGGCTTTGGAGATCGCAGGCGCTTGCGACAGGCCTTCTTGCGCGCCTTCGGTCAGCCACCTCAGACCATTCGGAGAAATGCCCGCACGGAAAACCTGGCGAAAGCTGGTTAGCAACCGTCATGAAGCGAGATAGCCGCGTTTGCGTGGTGCGGCCGGCCTTTACTGTGCGGACGCCTGCGTCAGCCCCTGAATAATCTGCGCGGGCATTTCGCGCCCGGTGACGGAGCTGTCCGGCTGCACGGTGAAGAGGATGCCCATGCCGTGTTGTTTTGCTAATTAAGTGGCGCACTCTTTGCTAATTATTTGGCACACAGAGTGCTGGCTCAGTTCAGCTCTCATCAAGTTTGGCCAATCACCAGATTGTCTCGAGCCGTTTCGACGACATCCACCGACAGGGTCTCGAGGCCATTGATTGCAAGTACGCGTTCCATTTGGGTCAGCAAGCGAACGAGCAGGCGGAAGTTGCCACGAGTGAGTCGAATCACCGCGGCGATGACCTCCGGTGCAGGACATGCGGCAGGGAGATGTATGCCGACTGGCGCCCATCGTTGCTCTAGCAGCACCTGAATATCAGCATCACTTAGCGCTCTAAACTCGTGAACAAAGCCGATTCGCGAGAAGAGCTGCGGGTACCGGGCCACGCGCTTTTCGATACCGGGCATGCCGATGAGGACCATGCCGAGGCCGCTTTGATCGAAGATGGAGCGCAATTGCTCCAGACTGTTCATTGCCAGACGATCCGCTTCATCGACGACGATCAGGGTCGTGGGGTCCGGGATCGCTTCAAGCCTTGCCTCGTATTCGTGGAGTGTGTCGTAGTACGTTGGCTTGAGTGGCAGGGGTTGGTTGGGCCGGTAATCTCGGTCCTCCCGATGCTCGACATGCCAAGCCTCGTCCCGACTGCGGAGAACATCAAGCATTGCTCTTTGTTCTATGCGAGTCGCTCGCTTGGCAACGCTGCGGAGAACCGCGCGCTCTCTCTTGACGTCGTGAGAGCATGCAAAGTTGTGGGGTGGTCAAGCTGAGATCGCTCCATGGGCGAGAGTTGGGATCGGTCGAAAGCCTTGATGCCAATGGCGGAATGCATCTTCGAGAGTCCTGTTGAGCACGTGAATGCGAACGTCGATG
>DASYBJ010000566.1:0-2313 GCA_036500845.1 Acidobacteriaceae bacterium | reverse complement strand
ACGCTTCGGGATTTCGCCTTTGTCGTAGGCCGCCTGAACGCCTTCAGCAATCTGGTCAGGAGTCTTGCCTTCTACTCCGAGCTTCGTTCGCAGTTCGTAATACGGTACTACGGTCTTTGCCGCTTGCGGATTGAAACAGATAGGCGCACGAGTTTTGGGATCGTAGTTGATCAGAGCACGGAGTTGCGCAGGGGTAAACGTAGGTGCGCCGGTAAACCCACGCATCACCATACATACAAAATCGTTATCACCCTGCTGCACCACCTGGTAGCCCGACGTGGTCAGGACTTTGATTGTCGCGTGGTTTGAGATGCTTTGTGGGGCCGCGCTCTTAGCCAACGCAACTTCGGTGTCTTGCGGCATCATGTACTCACTCAGCGGGGCATACTTCATCTCCTGAGCGAGCAGGCCAGCTGCGCCAAACCCGGAGAGCAGCGTGACCAGCACAACCTGAAGTTTTCTCATTTCGAATCCAGGTTTCCCTTTCATCGGCTTGTGAACACCTTGTGGGTCGGCTTCCGTCCATGTACGGCTCCGCGAAAACAACGCAGTTGTAATTTTTGTCATTCGAGATCATCTCCCTTGCCAAATTACTGTTGCACTCCTTATTACGGCGCTCAGGCGCTCTGAGATACGCGTATGAGGAAAGGCATTCATCAGGAGGGATCAGCGAGGACGATTGAGCCTGCGGCAGACAGAATCCAGGGACAATGCAGGTAGTCCCCAATATGCATAATGCGCTGTTCCTGCAATGCAAGACGAACAACGCCCTGTGGCTCCCAACGATCCATGTCCCGGCCCAATATGATGACCACGGGTTCGCCGTCAACGTCACCTACGGTCATCTGCCATGGAACTGTCCAGCGATCGTAGTTGCCAAAGTACGGGGAGTCGGACAGGCGGCCCGCAAAGCGGTCTGCTACCAGGATACGGGCGTCGGCGCTGATCAGTTCGCGTAGTCCATCCCAATCGCGTTGATTAAACCGCTCTACATAGAGCTGTAAGAGCCGCGACAATTCCGGGTTCTTTTTAGGCGTTGACTTTCGATCCGGCATTGTCGCCAACTTCGCTCGTCCGCGACTAAGAGCAGCCTTGACGCCGCCCACAGTGGAACCAACGAGTTCCGCGATCTCTTCAAGCGTGTAGTCGAATACATCCTTCAGTAGAACGCAGGCGCGTTCCTTTGGGGGAAGAGCCAGGACAAGGTTCTCAACCGCGCGTCCAAGCTCCGGCCCCGGAGGGTCGACTGGCAGAACATAGTCTGGCTGTGTGGCAGCGGCTTCTGCCTGTTCCCGCACTCCGCGTCGGCGAAGCCAGTCGATGCAGCGGTTGTGTGCGATTTGGAAGAGCCACGGCGCCAACGGACGGCTATCGTCGTACTTGTCCAGCTTTCGATATGCCTCAAACAGCGCGTCCTGCACAACGTCTTCGCCATCCAGAACGGATCCTGTCATGCGCGAACAGTAACGGTGCAAGCGCGGACGGAGTTGACTGATGGTCTCGAGGAATGCGAGATACCGTGCGTCGAAGCTGCCGCGTGCATCCATATCGGGTTGAGTGCCCATATTTGATCTATACGCAGTCGAACGCCTTTAGGATACGGATGAAGAGTCTCGGGCACGGTAACGACTACAGTCTCTGACTCCCCTGAGACTGGCTAAATGGCTCATGTAAATAGTTCATCACCACTCTCTTTTGTGAACCGGGATTCGAACAGCTTACTAATCCGCTCTTGGTGAAGCCGGGTTGGGGCGGCCCCAATCTTCATCTGACCGAGGTCCCAACTTACCTCAGGAGCTATACACCCAAGGCTGCGGCCTTTTCCAACATACAAGAAGAAGCCGAAAGAGAGAGTTCATGAAACTCCGTCGCAAGGAATTTTGTCCCATCCACCGATCGCTCTATTGCTGTGGCCGCGAGGCGCTCCAGAAAGGAAGTAGCGTCAGACGCCTGGGCGTTCAACGTATCGACGACCCGTACCATCCTAGGGGATATCGCGAACTCCGCTCCAATGGAGAAATGCGGAAGCTGCTCAACCGCAAGATCATCGAGCAGAACCGGCAATGTGCCATCTGTCAGGTGGCGTTCACCAGTTGCAACGACATCGTGCCCGACCACATCGATCCCAAAGGAATGGGAGGTTCGTGGAGAGACGACCATCCGGACAACATTCAAGCAGTGCACTGGTGGTGCAACGGCGAAAAGGGATCGACGAGAGAGTATTAGGAATTCTCGTTCCGCTCTTCCTCCGCGGGCCATTTGACCGAGTCTCGAACTCGGGGTAGAAGCGATGGTTCAGCGCGCATATTGCGC
>DASYBJ010000565.1:0-4634 GCA_036500845.1 Acidobacteriaceae bacterium | reverse complement strand
GACTGGTGCGGAAACCTGTGCGCGCAAGCAGAGTGGATCTATCTTGAGAAGCGAAATGGACACTGGGTTCGTCGCTCCGGGCGGACCGAAAGTTAGCTTAAGGAAGTTTTTTCTTTCACCTTTGGGGGCTGGCGCGCCTTCTATTGTCTTCGCGTTTGCCGGAGTCCACATGTGCCGTGCGCTCGGGTTCGGCAATACTTCTGATTTCGATCCTTTCCTGCTGCTCGATGACTTTCGGTATCACGTGCAATCCTGAGTCAAAACCTACAGCTCACGGAGTTATGAACCGGTACACAGCCGAGGGAAATGGGCGTGAGTAAGGTTTGGCGCTACTAAGTTTTCGCTTTCGTGTGAACCTCTTTGATTGAGTAAATGTCGAGAACCGTTCGATCACCGCGTTCCACTCCGTGCACAGTAGCAAGCTTTCCCTGTGCCTTTACAATCTTGTCGACGAACTGATCGAGCTTCTGGCTTGTGCTCTCAACCTCGATGGAATCGACCTGGTCGCCGTCGATCTTCATCTCTCGCTCAAGTTGAATGGTCCATCCGGTCGACTCCGCACCGATTGCAACAGCATGCACGAGTCGACCAGTCACGGTTATCTTCTTTTGTTTCGCTTCGGTCTGAACGCAGAGACAAAGAAACAGCAGATTGAGAGCGATCCATGTTCTTGCGAGATTCATACAATTCTCCTGCTTGTCTAAGTCTATCTGCGTGGGCGATTCTACTCTCGACTTCTACTTTTGCAATGAATTCCCGCAGTTCAGAGAATCCGCGCCGTAGCCTAGAAGCTTTACTGGTTGACTTTCCCGCACCTAGGAACAAGCGGCGTCCGGAGTAACACACCGCACTCTGTGTGCCTGGATTCCTGATTGTTTAGAGGAGCGCAAAGGTTGTCCGAGCACCCTCGCTGAAGGCTACCGATGCAATCCGGTTAGCCGCATGCCGGGCTTAAGAAAGATGCCTTGGTTCAAGCTGCGGCTTTGCGCCCCTCACTCGCATTGGAAGACTTTGTCTTCGCTTGCCGAGCTCGCTTGCCACCCAGCGAAATCTGTTTTCTGCGCGCAGTCTCGCGATCCACATCCTTGCCGCCGTTACGGCTAGCGGGCTTCTTGCGACAACTGCTCTCTTCATGTTCGCTCTTGCCGAGAACTGGCTCGTACCCCGGCCAGCAGCGTGATGATTTGCTGTGAGCTTTTCCACTCTTTTTCGTTGACAGAGATGTTCCTTTCGGGTTTTTGAGTTGTGTGGGACGCAGGACTGCAGTCAAACAGATGCCAGAAGAGACAAGTTCCGCAGTGCGGGCCCCTCTGATCGCACCATGATCACACTGCAGCATGACCACACCTGGGGCGTCCAGGTCAATGAGGTGTGATGCGATGCGCATGGACCGGTATGAGACCTCGTGATAAAGGAGCAAACAGATTGCACCAATCAACGATCCTACCCACGATGCGGCAGACGCTCAAATTTCCGCTGACCTTTGGTTCGTATCGAGAGAGTGACGGAGATATCAGAAGCTCGAAAGCGGCCGTACGTCTGTAGTGAGCTGGCATCGTAGCTTTTAACTTGTCTCAAGCTGGACTCTTCTCGAAGTGGCTCTCCTGTTTGGGTGAGCTTGTGTATGGTTGTGAATCCACTCTGAAGCGGGAGTTCGACACGCTTGCTGTCGCGCCTGGATTGCCGCATGCTGGAGACGGTGAGGTTCTAAAGGATGCACATCTCGTGGCGGCTGGGCTTTCGTATGTTTCTAATCTTGACTGCAGCCGCGCTCGTGTGGGTTCGGATTGTTTCTCTACGTCACTCGCATAAGCCACCCACTAACCCAATCCGTGACCTCTCGGTGACCAATCCGCTGAACCGGCCGGGCGGCGGTCCACCTCCGATGGAAGCATACGAAGTCTACTCAGGACTGTACCGCAGTCCAATGAACGAAGCCCTTGCTTTCGGCGAAGATTCGCAAACGGATATCCCTCAGGTGGGGCAGGGTTGCCTCGCACCTTCGACACCCGAGGAGCACGAATTGGCGGACGCCTTTGTTGCAGCGAACCAGCAAAGCCATCGTTGGGAACCAAGGTTCTCGATCCCACAGGGCTACCGTTTGCTCAAACACAATGAGACCGCGCAGGCACTCACGTGCCTCTCCGGACATATGCGCGATGCGGCGCAGTGCACAAGCTATAAGCAATTTAGATCGATCCGGCTGTTGGGCGTACCGGGATTTAACCGCTCGCATACACGGGGATTAGTCTCAGTCATCAAGAGCTGCGGCAATTTTTGCGGGAGCGGTGGAATCTTAGAAGTCGAAAAGCAAGCGGGCACATGGCGGCGTTCGGAGCTGACTGACTTCACGCACAACTGCAGCTGGATGTATTAGAGCAATCCACCCGGGGGAGGGCCAGGGGTCCACTCTTCAGTGTTTGGTTTCTTTGCTTCCTGCGGCCTCGACGGGCAAATCGCCATCCCCCAGACGGCGATGAAAGAAGTCGAACACACCGCTGTAGAGCTGGTGGGCGAGTTCGGAATCGTAGCGCGCGCCCTCGTCACGCATGAATGCGTGAGCGCCGTTTACTTCATACCAGCTGAATTTGACGTTGACCTCGTTCAACCGAGCCATCACTTTCATGCGGCCCTCGAGGGGAATGTGCGGATCCTGGCGACCCCAAATCATCAGCAACTCGCCCTTAATATCCATGGCGCGAGCGAGAGAGTCGTCCTTCATGCCCTTGCCGAGGCCGCTCTTGTGAATATCCGTAGCATAGAAGCAAACCGTCCCGCGTACGTCGGCGTTCATTGCAGCGCGGAAGGCGAGATGACCGCCGATGCAGATTCCGATCGCCCCCAATTGACCCGTGCAGTCCGGACGCCACTTCAGGTGATCCAGAACAGCGCGTGCATCCGCGTCATAGCTGGCGAGTTCCTTGGTCGTCTTCCATTGATTGCCACGGTCGGAACCAGCCTGGTCATACGCCAACACGGTGCCGGCAGGTTCAAACTCGTGATAGATCTCGGGAACCGCAACGATATAGCCGTGACCCGCGAGCATAGCCGCCGTTCTCCGAATCGGCCCGGTCACCTGGAAAATTTCACTATAGAAAAGGAGGCCAGGGTACTTCCCCGGCGCTGCCGGCCGGAAGATGTGTGTCCGCATGGCGCCATAAGCTGTCGAGAGTTCCACGTGTTCACTGTCAAGAATGATCATGGTTTGCGAGCCTCTGTTTTCCGCTCCGGGATGATCTCAGTGTTTCATGCCTTAGCATGCGAAGGAGTTCGCACGCTGGAATGGCCAAAGGTGGTTGCGCCGGACAGCACGCGTTGAATGCGAGGAATCGGTCTCTCATCCCGCATTGCGGAAGGTGAGGTTGATGCGGTGCGTACCCAAAGGTGGATGGTAGCCCTGCTTGAGCGGCAGAACGCCGTGGTAACGAAGCCTCGCGGGACCGCCCCATACGACCACGTCCCCGTGCGAGAGGGGCACCCGATTCGTCTTGTCAGCTCGTTTCATTCCTCCGAACAAGAAGGTTGCCGGAGCGCCCAGTGAGACGGACACGATCGGCTTACTGAAGTCCCGCTCGTCCTTGTCCTGATGCAAGGAGAGCTTCGCTCCCGGCTCATAGCGATTGATGAGGCATGCATCAGGGACGAAATCGACGAAGCCTGCTTCGCTGGCAGCGTTCCTGGCCAGATCGAGAAAAGCTGCCGGCATGCTCGGCCACTTTTCACCGCTCTCCGGATCGATGGAATCGTAGCGGTACCCTGCTTTTTCGGAGATCCAGCCCAAGATTCCGCAGTTGGTCATCGCAACCGACATGCGAAAGCCTCCAGGGGTGACCATGTGACGAAAGGGCGCCTTTGCGATCACGCCGTTCAATGCGTCGAGTACCGCGTTCTCATTCCGGAGAGCGAACCCACGGAAAACGACCGCGCCTGGCGCCAAAGCCTCTTGCACCGGTTCCGTGATGTTGTCGAGAAGGGTCATGATCCTTCTTATTCTAGTTCGAGTCGTGGAAGATGATACCGGCCGTGTGGCGGAGCCCTGAGCGCACACGGCTTACACCATGCCGGAGATTCACCCGGTAGCTTCCCCTCGTCCCCCGCACTGGCCGATGGTGCACGGCAAAGGCGACGGCATCTCCTTGACGGAGCGGCACAACCTCCGCTCGCGATTGCATGCGCGGGCGCTGTTCGGTAAGAACAAACTCGCCGCCGGTGAAGTCCTTCCCGGGTTCAGAGAGCAAAATGGCCACTTGTATTGGAAAGACATGTTCGCCATACAGGTCCTGGTGCAGGCAGTTATAGTCGCCTTCTCGATATTGGAGCAGGAGCGGCGTCGGTTTGAGTTGGCCCCCATGGTGGCAACGCTCAAGAAACGCAGCATGCTTCTCGGGGTAATGCACATCGATGCTCATTACGTCGTTCCATCGGTTTGCCGTCTCCGCGAGTGGCGGATAAAGTGCCGTTCGAAGCAACGCGACAATGCTGGGCAAGGGATAGCGGAAATATTTGTATTCGCCCCGCCCGAAGCCGTGACTCGCCATTACTACACGGCTCCGAAAACGATCCTCCTCGGGATAGAGCTCGGACAGGCTGCGGCATTCGTCAGGAAACAGGATGTGTTGGAGAACCGCATTTCC
>DASYBJ010000564.1:0-3308 GCA_036500845.1 Acidobacteriaceae bacterium | reverse complement strand
GCGGGGATGGTGATTTCCTGCCCCGCCCGTATCAAATTAGGATCGGAAATTTTGCTTGCCTCGGCAATCTTCCTATAGTTGTTTGGCGACCCGTAAAATCTTTTGCTGATGTTCGAAAGATTGTCGCCGCTTTTTACGGTGTAGCTCTGGTTCGGTCCCCCCGAGGCTGTGATCTCGTGGTGTAAGTCCGCGAATTGCGGATCTACTTGCTTGATCGAATCCCACACGCGATTAAGAACTACCTGTGACGGCACAGTAGCTTTCAAATAGAGCTTTTGGCCATCAAGGCTGATCGTATCAATTTTCGCGCCCAGGTCACTGAACGCTTCAATCGTCTGAATCACGGGGGCGTACTTCTGCTTCAATTGATCGAGATCTGCCATGTTGTCTCCTTGTGTCAACAGGGTGAATGGCCCAATTTGGCGTTTCAGGAGCAGAAAGGCCAACGAACGGACAGGCTAGCCTTACTCTCCTCGGACAGCATGCAAACCGAGGCAGTTGGAATGAATTCAGATGGCGTGCTGATCTGCGATTTTCTTGACAACGACCGTCAAAGCAGCAGCGCCCAACGTCTTAACCAGCATTGGATGCTGAGCGTAGATTTGGCTTGCCCGGTCAATAATCGAAGGATCCTGCTCATGCGCGTGCTGCGCCAGGGCGGCGACATCGCCGGCCGGAACACTCGCCGCTTGCGTGGGTGTAATCGTACTTTGCCCGGCGGCTAGCAATGAAGCTAACGGCGAGTTCGGGTTGCTCGCGGCGAATTTGGAGACCACAGCAGGACCGACGGACGCAATCAATCCGCTGAGGATGCTGGCCTGTTGTGCGCCGTTTCCATTTGAAAACAGTTGGCTAGCGGCTTGAGAAAAGGATCCGGCCTGTCCGGAGCGCAACGCCTCGGCCAGCCCGCTGGCCAGCGACGAGGTAGGCACAGATTGCGCAACTTGGTCGAAGTGCTGTTCGACATTCGCTCCGCCCGCCTCGCCGCCTCTATATTGCTTGAGTAGATCGCCAATTCCAGAAAGAAAACTCATGCACTCTCCCTTCCGATCACGGAATGCCTCGTCGTCAGCTCTTCGGGGTCGCGGCTGGTGCCTTCTTGACTCCAGACGGCTTCGCCATATGATAGCCGGCCTTGATCGCATCTGCTTCGGTCATGAATTGCCCATGCTTGGTCGTCCCGTAGCTCGCGTCGTCCTTGTGGTAGACCTTGCTATTCAGGTTGACCCACACTAAACCCTTGGCCTTAGCGTCGGCAATCTCTGCCGCCGTCGGAGCCGGTTTGGGCGCAGATGTACCCGCTGCAGGTTTTGCTTGAGGTGCCTGCATACCCCAGGAAATCACCGGTAGCGATAGAGCAACAACAGCAGCAGTTAGCCTCGCGGAACCTCGAATCGAATAGATCTTCATTCACCGTGTCCTTTCAATACCCTGGGAATCATAGAATCCGAATGCATTCCCCGCAAAGCTAATTTTCGAACACAGTTTTACTGCCTGAAGGAATGTCACTCTCTTTTATCAAGAGGTTTACAGTTGGTGAGACTTTACGCAATTTGGCGGCGAACTCGAGGAGTTCATACTCAGCTCCTTGATTTCTGCTTATAGCGGCACTCAACTGCCATCAGGCGGAGTATGCGAGAATTTCCCAGAAGCTTAGAGGGAAATCTGGTGGGGCTTTCCACGTTCGCAGTGCTCGTCTGGCTCACCTCTCTGCTCGCAGGGCTGTTAGGCGCACTCACAGGATTGGGCGGCGGGGTGGTCATTGTTCCAGTTCTCGCGCTGCTGTTTCACGTCGATCTGCGTTACGCCATCGGAGCTTCCCTTGTTTCGGTCATCGCCACATCGTCCGGAGCGGCCGCGGCGTATGTGCGAGAAGGCTTCTCGAACGTCCGCATTGGCATCTTTCTTGAGGTCGCGACCACACTCGGGGCGCTGCTCGGGGCCTACCTGACGGCAAAAATCTCCACACACGCCGTTGCGGTTCTCTTCGGCGCGGTCCTTATCTACTCAGCTTGGTCATCTCTGCAATTGAAACATGTGGAGCCTACACATCATCCGAGTGTGCTGGCTCGAAAACTAAAGCTAATCGGAGACTACCCCACTCGATCTGGCCGTAAGGAATACTCGGCTGAAAATGTTCCAGCCGGTTTCGGCATTATGTTTGTTGCAGGTACAATCTCCGGTTTGCTGGGAATAGGCTCTGGAGCGGTGAAGGTTCTGGCCATGGATCGGGCCATGAAGCTCCCATTCAAGGTTTCTACGACAACCAGCAACTTCATGATCGGCGTAACTGCGGCGGCGAGTGCCGGAGTCTACCTGAGTCGAGGATATATCGCACCCGGACTTGCGGCGCCCGTCATGCTTGGCGTGCTGATCGGTTCTTTGATCGGATCGCGCCTGCTGGTCAAGATGCAAGTGAGAGTTCTGCGGATGATTTTCGCGGTCGTGATCGTTGCGCTGGGTTTGGAAATGATATTGAGCGGCTTCACTGGGAAGCTTTGAAATTATGAGCTCTCAAAACGATATCAAGATGGATATCGCCATCGGCAACATGCTGCGCATTGGAGTCAGCGTGGCTGCCGCCGTTGTTCTTACCGGATGGATCCTGTACTTGATTCACGCGCACGGCGCGGTCCCGGATTATCGGCACTTTCATGGCCAACCAATTCTTCTAACAAATATCGGCTCAATCCTTCGGGGAGTTGGGGCGCTCGATAGCCGAAGCATCATTGAGTTCGGAATCCTGCTGCTGATCGCAACGCCGGTGGCTCGCGTCATCTTTTGCATCGCTGCTTTTGCCGTCCAAAGAGACTGGCTCTACATCCTGGTCAGCAGCATTGTGTTAGCAGTTCTGATTTACAGTCTGTTCTTCCGCACGTAGTGCAATGCACCTGCACTCCTTGCGTTGGCTATCAGTTTTGCTAGGGCCAGCGTTGCGAGGGAAAATCGGGCCAGACGAGGCGGAATCCGAAGGCTGTGGCGGGTCCCCAGTCAAGGATTGCAACGAAGTATGGGCCGATTTTGTCCGCAACCCGCAGGGACGGGGCAGATTTTCCCGATTCCTTCGTCGCTCGTCGCTAAAATACACCCGGTATTCGTCTCTCCTCGCTTCTCGCACTCAGCAAAATCTGCTCCCGTCGCTGCCGTCCTATTAGTGTTAACAGGCCCTAGATGAAGAAGCCGATCTTCTCGAGCAGATCTTCGCTCATCTCGACATCGCTAAGCTTCGCTTGTTGGGAGAACCTTAGCTCCTCGCGGAAGCGATCGAGTACTGCGGCATTGAGGTCCGTCCGCTTATCCAACAGTTC
>DASYBJ010000563.1:0-2848 GCA_036500845.1 Acidobacteriaceae bacterium | reverse complement strand
GTTTGTGGCAGCGAATCTTGACGTTTCGATCACATTAGCGCCCAAAGTTGCCAAGCTTCTATTGCCGCGCACTATGGCAAGTCTGTCGTCGACTCCGCAGAAGGATACAAAATTGCTGCGCGGCCTGATGAAGCGTCGTTTCGCTGGCGCTCGTTCCCATAGTTATGGACTGACCGGAATCTTTTCCGTGGACGATTCGGGATAGCTTCCTCGGACCGCGTTTTCGAAACGCGCGAAGGCTTTTCCTTCGCAGCACTCGATGCAGCGGATCCGGTACGTCCATTTTGAGTTTTAGGATTCACAAGCCACCTTCCTCGTAGAAAACTGAATGATAAGACCGAGAACGAGAAGCATCCCGCCCAAACCACACACTCCGGCCCATCCAAAGTGCTCCCACGCGATGGTTCCGGTATAGGAGCCGATTGCTCCGGCGATGAAATAGGAGATCATGTAGACCATGTTCAGGCGGCTGCGGGCTTCTGGAACGAGAGCATAGATTCTGGTCTGGTTGGATACATGTCCGGCCTGCACGCCGAAGTCGAGCAATATCACCCCCGCAATGAGACCCGCGATCTTTGTCCCAACGGTGTATAAGACCACGAACGATAGAAACGTCACGACCAGGGCCAAGAGTACATTGCCACGGGCTCCATATCGATCTGCCATCCGGCCAATCATCGGAGCACCAGCCGCGCCAACAGCGCCAACCAAGCCGAAGAAGCCGGCAACGTCACTCCCATAGTGGTAGGGAGGGTGCTGCAGAAAAAAGGTCAACGTCGTCCAGAATGCGCTGAACGAGCCGAAAAAGACCGCACCGAGAAGAGCGGCCTCACGCAACGTTGGCTGGCGCCGCACCAGATCGCCCGCGGAACGGATCAGCGCGAGCCATGACATCTTCACAGCGGGGCGGCTGCTTGGCAGACCAAACTGAAACAATGTCGCAATGATGAGCATGAGAGCGGCTGCCAGCCAATAAATGGAACGCCATCCAAACCACGCCCCCATCAGACCACTCAGAGTTCTCGCCAGAAGAATTCCAAGCAGCAAACCGGACATCACGGCGCCGACGATGCTGCCCCGGCGTTCAGGATGGGCAAGCTGGGCAGCATAGGGAATGATCACGTGGACAGTCGAACCGGTTAGCCCCACGCCGAAGCTTGCCAGCGCCAGCCACCAGAATCCATGCGCGCTCGCCATAAAGGCCAGAAATAGAGAAGCAGCGATTGCCAAACGCACCATCAGGCTGCGCCTCTCTTTTGTATCGCCCAGGGGTACGAAGAGCAGCATCCCCAAGGCGGTTCCGAGCTGACTCAACAGTGCGACGAGGCCGACCATTGACAATGAGATATGGAAATCTGCTGCAATGGTCGAAAGCAAGGGCTGGATGTAGTAGATGTTGGCAACCATGCCTCCCGTACCAAACCCCAGCAACCACACATGACCGCCCTTCAGAAAGGTAGAGGCGTCCTCCTTTTCCTCTTCTCTACTCGCCTCCGCGCTCAAAACTTTTGTAGTAATTGACATCAAGTTTCCCTTCCGTGTGTGTGATTCATCCGGAATCGGGCGGCAGTAACTCGTCGCCGCGGAGTTTTGCTTTTGGTTCTTTTGTTAATGTCGCCCCGGCAACGACAATCGTCGTTGCACTTAGCGGCAGGAGAATTCGAGTCCAACGCTTGTCCAGAGTAGCGGCGCATCCAGCGTCAGAGTCCGGCACGCCGATGCCAGAGATAGTTCTGGTGGAACTCGGTGTTGCGGATGCTGTAGTAGCCATTGACTTCCTCCTGTGACTATTTCGTACAGAACAAATGGTAGAACTCAGTGCAGCAATAGGCCATGACATTGATACGGCAATTTATGACATCGCTTGTAGTCGCACCCGCACAACACCCGGTTCCGTTAGTGAACGTATCCTGACTCTGCTACTCTGATCCACCTCCAGCAACTCGCGACGATGCCTTAAGGGTGAATCGCGCCCGGAACTACTTTGAGCTTCGATCCCGGGAGTGCGACCGGCATCATTATGATGGGGTGGTCTCGCTCGAGTGCTTCCACGAACGGTCCTCCGTTGTAAACATCGTGGCTTAAGCCAGCCAATTCTTTGGGATTCGGTAAGATAACCATCACATGAGGGCCAACGAAATACGGCTTCTTCCCTGGAGGGGAGGAAGTAAAAGAAGGGTCTCGTTGATCAAAGGCTTCGCCCCCCTGAAGCATGTAGGCCAAACCAACACGATCGATCCTTGCGGGTCGCTTCTGCATACCGGCCTGCATCCACTCCATCCATACGTCGTCCAAACACATAGGGTCGTTGGCAGGGGTTTCGGGCCAATCCGTGAAACAGGTCCATCCATTGGACCCTTTGCGAAGAACAACCGGTTCGTCTCCCTTCCTCGCTGGCCAATCAAGAATTGTCGCATGCTTGGAAACCGCCTCGGGGCCAGCACTCTCTGCGTTTGCAATTCGTGCGGCTGTATTGACTGTCGCGGATTTTACCTGCGCGCCGCTCTGGCCCGCGAGACATGCCAGAGCCAGAACAGTTGCAAAACTTCGAATTCCGTTAGAGTTCATCTTTATCTTCTCCGCCCCACTGGCCTGGTTTTGCTCCGCCCTTGACAGCTGCTCTATTTTCTCGATCGGGAGCTCCGCCGAAGAGCCGACAGCAGCGGTTCCAGCGTTATTGACAAGGACTGCTATGTGCTCGTTTGACGCGAGGACGGCACCCACTTTCTTCAAATCCTCGTCCTGGGCAAGATCCGCGGCCAAGACTTCGGCCTTTCCTCCATAGTTCTGCTGCAATTCACTGGAAAGTGCAACAAGCCTGTCTTTCCGGCGCGCTACGAGAAGCAAA
>DASYBJ010000562.1:0-30100 GCA_036500845.1 Acidobacteriaceae bacterium | reverse complement strand
CCGTTCTCCACATTGGGAGCGATAGGACCGATGGCGCGGACCGTCGCAGATCTCACTCTGCTCTTCGACGTGCTTTCGGGACAAGATATGACCGATCCGGCGGGTGCACCGGTAGAGCTCCGCAGCCCTTCGACAGAGGATCTAAAGCAGATTCCTATTGGCTGGTTCGAAGATGACGGGCTGACACCAGTGACATCGGAGACGCGGCGGGCCGTGTGCGACGCTGTGACCGCACTCCAACGGCAAGGCTTCCGCGTTCGGCCGTTTCGTCCGCGCTTCCTGGAGCAAGCGCGGCGGCTCTGGTGGATCTTCTTCGTGCAGTGTGGAGCGATGTTTTATCGGCCCACAATCCGAGGTCACGAACAGGAGCTGAGCCCGACATTCCTCGATTTTTTAGAGATCGAGGCCGCCGAAGAACTGCTCACCGCGGAAGCCTTGTTGAAAGCATGGGCGGAGCTCGACCAAGTTCGAAGGAAGTTGCTCACCGAAATGCAACAGTTTCCTCTGCTTCTTTGCCCCGCGTGCGCCATTCCGGCATTTCGCCACGGAGAACGCGAGTGGACCGTCGAAGGCACGAGCCTACGCTATTTGGACGCGATGCGTTACACCCAATGGTTTAACGTGCTCGGCTCTCCGGCTGCCGTGGTTCCGGTCGGGCGTTCACCTGAGGGGCTGCCCATCGGGGTACAAATCGCAGGCCGTCCCTTCGAGGATGAGCTCGTGCTGGCTGTAGCCGGTGCCATCGACCGCGAGTTTGGCTATCAACGCCCTAAGGTTTGCTAAAGGAGCTGGATAAGCCCTGAATGCGAACATCTCCACCCAAAGATGGATGCGGAAGTCGATCGCAGGCGCTAGTATGCCTAGCGATCAATCCACTGGGTTGTCTCCGTCCCGAGTAGAGGCACCTAAGTGCGATTTAGAGAAATCTGCATGAGACGGATCCTGATATTCCTCAGCCTTGCTCTCGCGTTCAGCGCGATCTATCTATTTGCCTTCCCATCGGCAACGCTGATTTACGAATCGGTAGTAATTCTGCATATTTTTCTAGGAAGCGGTCTTGTTCTTCTGGCGCTTCCCAGCTTGGGCCAACTTTTTCGCGGACGCAGCGTGGTAGAGCGGGTAGGATGGATTGTTTTTCTCGCGGGCGGCATCGTCGGTGCTGTCCTCATCTTTACCGGAGCAAGACGCGGGGAACGGTCGGTACTCTACGCGCACGAACTGGTGACGGCGCTCGCTTGCGTGATCTTGTTATGGGTTTGGACTGGTAAACGCGGATGGCTGCAGGGCGGCCCCATCCGGAGTGTGGCGCGTTTCGCAATCTGTCTCCTTTTGACAGCAGCAGTTGCAAGTGGAGCGTGGTGGATACGTACCGTGCCGTTTCAACGAAATTACGCGATCCGTAATCCCGCAATTTCGCCTGCGAGCCCTGATCAGGAAGGAGACGGGCCCAGCGGGCCTTTCTTTCCGAGCTCGGCACAAACCAAAACAGGTAAGGTCGTGCCCGAAGATTACTTCCTCGACTCCGCGACCTGCCAGCAATGCCACGCGGATATTTACAACCAGTGGCAAAGCTCAGCTCACCATTTCTCTTCTTTCAACAATCAGTGGTATCGCCAAGCGATCGTCTATATGCAAGACGTGAATGGAGTGCAGCAATCGAAGTGGTGTGCCGGATGCCACGACGCTGCGCTCTTCTTCCCGGGTCACTTCAATACACCGATCAAGGATCGCGTTCTGACTCCACCGGCACAAGCGGGAATGGGATGCATGGTATGCCACTCGATCCGGCGAGTGAAGAGCACCATGGGAAATGGAGATTTTGTCCTGGAGTATCCGGGACTGCAAAAACTGGTGGCTAGCAGAAATCCGGTGCTGCACCGCTTAATCGATTTCCTCATTGAGGAGAACCCGGAACCGCATCGGCGCACATTTCTGAAGCCGTTCATGCGGGTTACGCCTTCCGAGTATTGCGCCGCATGCCACAAGGTGCATCTTGATCTACCGGTGAATAACTACCGTTGGATCCGTGGCTTCAACGATTACGACAACTGGCAAGCGAGCGGCGTGTCGGGGCTGGGCGCGCGATCCTTCTACTATCCACCCAAGTCAATGACCTGTGCGGATTGTCACATGCAGCTCACTCCGTCTCAAGACGCGGGCAACGTGAACGGCTTTGTGCATTCCCACCGATTCCTCGGCGCGAACACAGCGCTTCCCTTCGTAAACAAAGATGCGGAGCAGCTTGCCGACACTGAGAAGTTCCTCAAAGATAAGAAACTACGCGTCGACATCTTCGCCATCTCACCGGAGAACGCCGCCGAAAAAACATCCGTTTCTCCGGCAGCTTCGTCCCAGCCCCAATTGGAGACAAGCTTCGCAGTGGGAGAAGAGTCGGCAACCCAGTATCCGGCCGGCGTTTTAGAGGGACCACCGGCTGTTCCGGTCACCGCACCTCTGGACCGTGTACACGCATCGGTTCGTACGGGAGAAACGGTTCGCGTCGAGGTGGTGGTGCGTACGCTCGCAGTCGGGCACTTCTTCCCTGGAGGCACCGTCGACGCGTTTGATTGCTGGCTGGAGCTCAAGGCGACCGATGACACCGGCAGGGTCCTGTTCTGGAGCGGCATGGTAGAAGACAATGGACATGGCCCCATCGAACCGGGTGCACACATTTATCGATCGCTCTCGATTGACGCTCACGGAAATCCCATCAACAAGCGCAATGCCTGGGCAACACGAGCAACTGTCTACGCACACCTGATACCGCCAGGCGCCGCGGACACAGCGCACTTCCGGCTTCGCATACCCAAGGACGCCCGTGGCAACATCCATCTAGAAGCGAAGCTGAATTATCGCAAGTTTGCCTGGTTCAACACGCAATTTGCGTTTGCTGGAGAGTTCCTGAAGACCGCGGATCATGACGTCAACCAAGACTATGATGACCGCCGGATGGTCTCTACAGGAAACACCAGTCATGTATCGGGCCAGATTAAGTCAATTCCGGACTTGCCAATTGTTGTTCTCTCCAGCGCCAGGGCGGACTTGGCGATCTTGCCCCAAGGAGCGCCAGAGCCGCAAGTGCAGGAGAATCTCAGCAAGAAGGATTGGCAACGCTGGAACGATTACGGGATCGGCCTTTTTCTCCAGGGCGATCTCAAGGGCGCCGAAGCGGCCTTCACGAAAGTAACGGAGATCGATCCTGCGAATCCCGACGGCTGGGTCAATATCGGCAGAGCCCGCGTGCAGGAAGGAAACATCGCAGGGGCACGGGACGTGCTGGACAAGGCACTGAAGCTCTCTCCATCCCTTGCGCGCGCCCACTACTTCTATGCACGCGCATTGCGGCAAAGCGGCGACTACGAAGGCGCCATCTCACACCTTCGGACAGTGCTCGTGCAATACCCGCAAGATCGCGTAGTACACGATGATTTAGGAAGGGTACTGTTTTTGCAGCACAAGTACGCAGATGCGATCGACGAATTTCAAAGGACTTTGGCCATCGATCCAGAGGATTTGGAAGCAAACTATAACCTGATGCTCTGCTACACCGGCCTTGAGAAGCCGGCACAGGCTGCGGAATTTGAGAAGCGTTACCTCCGCTTCAAGGCTGACGAGTCATCGCAAACTCTCACTGGGCCTTATCGCGCCAAGCACCCCGAGGACAATCTGGAACGCCAACTTATCCATGAACACGAGTCCGTGCCGCTTGCGCCCTTGACTCCTGCAAATCCGCATCCGGCAAGAACGCTTTCGTCAAAAATGAACCACGAGCCCGTGCCTCAAACCCCGCGCAGAGGTGGCGATTGAAACTGCCCTGTTACGGAAAAATCGTTGCCTCACTACTTTCGCTCTCGTGTGTCGTGCCGGCGCTCGCCGCGCAACCGGCTGCCTCTCCCACGGCGAAAGGATCACAAAGCCGGGTCCACTTCTCGGATATCACTCGCGGAGCTGGTATCCGATTCACCCATAACAACGGTGCGTTCGGGAAGAAATACCTTCCGGAGACACTTGGGCCTGGAGCCGCTTTCATCGATTATGACAACGATGGCTGGCAGGATATCTTCTTTGTCAACGGCATGGATTGGCCCGGTCATCCAAAGCGCGGAACAACGCCGGTTCTTTACCACAACAATCATGATGGGACATTTACGGACGTGACGCGAAAGGCGGGCCTAGCTTTGCCCATCTACGGCATGGGCGCGGCGGTAGGAGACTTTGACAACGATGGTCATGACGATCTTTTTGTGACTGCCTACGGCCAAAATCATCTTTTCCATAACAACGGGAACGGCACTTTTACCGATGTGACCAAGCAATCCGGGCTCTGGGGACCCGAGGAACTGAGTGCGAGCGCAGCTTGGGTTGACTACGATCGCGACGGGCATCTGGACCTCCTAGTCGCGAATTATGTTCAGTGGTCACCGCAAAACGACCTGTACTGCACGATGGACGGGAAGTCCAAGTCATATTGCACGCCTGAGTCGTATAAGGGTACATCGGTTCGTCTCTGGCACAATCGCGGCAACGGAACTTTCGAGGACACGACCAGGAAGGCGGGACTGTATGATCCCACGTCGAAGAGCCTTGGCATCGCGATCCTGGATATGAGCCAGGATGGCTGGCCTGACATCGCGATCAGCAACGATACGCAGCCGAACAAACTATATGTCAACAACCGGAATGGCACGTTCACCGAGAAAGCAGTGATGGCAGGCGTCGCGTTCAGCGAAGATGGAGTTGCTCGCGCCGGCATGGGCGTGGACGCCGCTGACTACGACCACTCCGGATACCCCAGTCTGATCTTCACGAATTTTTCCAACCAGATGATTTCCCTATACCACAACGAGCGGAATGGGCTCTTTGTGGATGTGGCGCCCCAATCCGAAATCGGCGCTAGCAGTTTATTGACGCTTGGGTTCGGTTGCTTCTTCTTCGACTATGACTTGGACGGCCAGCCGGATATCCTCATCGCAAACGGCCATCTCGATCCGGACATAGAGCGCATCCAACAGCGCGTTCATTACGCTGAACCGCCTCACTTATTTCACAGTCTGGGCAAAGGGCAATTCCACGACGTCGCCCCGGAGATGGGAGCGTCGTTCGATACGCCGCGAGTCTCTCGTGGCGCCGCGCATGGTGACATCAACAATGACGGCGCCCCTGACATCGTGATAACGGCGAATGGTGGACCAGCCGTTCTCTTCCGCAATGATGGCACAACCAATCATGCACTTCGGATCAAGCTGGTCGGTACCAAGTCGAACCGGGACGGCATCGGATCTGTAGTTCTGGTCCGGTCAGGTAGCAACTCGCAGAAGTCGATGCTGCGGAGCGGATCGAGCTATCTTTCCGCAAGCGAACTGCTGTTGACGTTTGGGTTGGGGAACGCCACGAAGGCTGACTCGATCGTGATTCAGTGGCCGAGCGGCGCTACAGATCACCTGACGAACGTGAATTCCGATCAGATAATTACAGTTCAAGAAGGGGCCGGTGTCATCCACGCGGAAAACCTGCAGAAGCGATCTTGAACCACATCCCAACATCCACCTCGTCCTTGAACGAACTCGTCGGCCTAACACGATCACCGCGCGGGGGCCGGACGTATAATGCGGCATCCATGCAAGGGCGTCCTCATGACCTCGTATCGTCGAATCTCCAGCCGTCGTTCTGCGTCAAAACTGCTTTCTGTCCCTGCTCTCTGCGTACTTCTATTTCCAGTCGCCTTCCCATGCGTTGCGCAGTCCACTCCAACTGATACGCCTCCAACTGTCTCCCAACCGGGCGAGAAGCAGACTGGAGGGATGGCGGGCGGTGTCAGCACGGGAGGAAGCCACGCAGCAGTTCTCGACAGTGAACAGAGACCAATCACTGCAGGAGGTTTCGTAAAGACTGGCCCTGTTGTCTTCGAGGACGTGGCAGATAAAGCCGGGTTGAGCAGTTGGAAGCACCAGATGGGAACCCCGGAAAAGCATTTCATCCTTGAGACGATTGGTTCGGGTGTTGGCCTTATCGACTACGACAAGGACGGTTGGCTGGATATTTACCTCGTCAATGGATCCACGTACGACGCCCTCGACCGGAGGACTCCATCTCCGAAGGCCGCGCTCTTTCATAACAATCATGACGGAACCTTCACAGATGTGGCTGAAAAGGCCGGCGTTACGAATGAGCGATGGGGATTCGGGGTCGGTGTCGCCGATTATGACAATGACGGCTGGCCCGATCTCTATGTAACGAACTTCGGCAAGAATCGCCTTTACCACAACAATCACGACGGAACCTTTACAGATGTGGCCGAAAAGGCGGGCGTCACTCTTGGCAACTGGTCGACGGGTCCCACTTGGGGAGATTATGACGGCGACGGAAACCTAGATTTATTCGTGCCGGGATATGTCCACTACGATATCTCGCATCCGCCTCTTGCCGGTGGAACGGCTCTTTCTGCTACTTTCTGTGAGTTTCGCGGTGTGAGCGTGATGTGCGGTCCGCGTGGCCTGATCGGTGAGCGAGACCATCTTTTTCACAGCAACGGCGATGGAACCTTCACCGATGTCAGCGTGGAGAAGGGCGTCGAGGACAAGAGTGGTTTTTATGGTCTCGCGTCGCTCTTCGCCGATATCAATAACGATGGCAAGCCGGATCTCCTTGTCGCAGACGACTCCACGCCCAACTATCTGTACCTGAACAAAGGTCATGGAACCTTCGAAGATGTAAGCTACGTTTCCGGCTATGCTTTGAACGAGGATGGCCGCGAGACAGCATCGATGGGAATCGCAAGTGGTGATTACCGTAACAATGGACTGCTCGATATTTGCCATACCACCTTTTCCGATGACTACAAGCCGCTCTATCGAAACGATGGCGGCGCCAATTTCACCGACGTCGCCTACGAGATGGGCGTGGCAGAGCCCACAATTCCCTTTCTCGGTTGGGGAACAGAATTCCTTGATTACGACAATGACGGCTGGCTGGATCTCGTCTTAGCGAACGGCCATGTCTATCCGCAGGTCGACAAGACGACCTGGGGCACAACATGGGCGCAACGTCCGTTGCTCTTTCACAATCTCGAAGGAAAGAAGTTCGAACTCGTGCCGCCGGTCGAGGGCACAGGCTTGGCCAAAGTCTATGCAGGAAGAGGATTAGCTGTTGGCGACCTCTTTAACGATGGCAAACTCGACGTCATTATCAATGTCATCGACGGCCCGCCTGCGCTGCTGCGCAACGTTTCATCAGAGAAGCATCATTGGATCGAACTTAAGTTAGAGGGTGGTCCGAAAAGCCCTCGCGACGCCGTCGGCGCGACCGTCTATCTCACGGTGGATGGTAGACGTCATCGCGGCGATGTCCTTTCCGGCGGGAGCTACGCTTCCACGAACGATCCTCGGATCCATTTCGGACTAGGGGACGCCAGCACAATCAACGCGATCGAAGTGCATTGGCCCAGCGGCGCCAAAGAGAGTTTCCGCATCCAGAAAGTGGATCAGATTGTTACGCTCGTTGAAGGAAAAGGCACAAAACTATAGTAGCTTCCGCACTCCGGGACGCCCGTTGGGTTCCAAGCGCTCCTCGCCAAGAGCGTGGCCCTCGCGGGTTTTGAGGTTCTCTATCCTCTTCACATGCATCTTCGCCGTGGTCGAATCATGCGGCGCGCAGAAAGCGAAACGCCAGGTCTCCCCAGGTGGAAACGTCATCAACTGGAGTCATCAGGCGTGGTCCACGGAAAACGGGCTTCCGCAAAACAGCATTCACCAAGTCCTTCAAACGAAGAATGGTTACATCTGGCTTGCGACCGAGGATGGTCTCGCCCGGTTCGATGGTATCAACTTCAGAGTCTTCAACGAGCAGACCGATTCCGCTTTCGCCAGCAATGACATTCATTGTCTTGCGCAGGACTCAACAGGTGGATTGTGGATTGGTACTGCCGATGGACTTGTGAAATATTCAGGATCAGCCTTTCGTCGGTTCTCCACAGCTGACGGTTTGCCTTCCAACACAATTACATCCTTGGCAGTTGCTGACGACGGTTCTCTATTCGTTCTCACCGAGAGAGGTCTCGCTCGTTTTGACGGCCGCTCGTTTTCCGTTCTTCCAAGTGTCCCGTCCGCCATCACTCAACTTAGGAATGGAAGCATCTTGTTTGCGTCGCCTGAGGGGATCTTTCGATACGAGCGGGGCAACATCAGAGCGCTGGCGTCAGCTCAGGGCTTCGCTCACAAGTTCCCGAAAGAGACAATCGATGAGATCGGCGAGCTCGCCGATCTCACGATTTGGCTGCGCACGCGAAGCAGCATCTTGTTGCTGGGGAGCGGACAGCCGCGCATATTGCGGACAGGACGCAGCGGCGGCTTCCCTGGGAACCGCTTCGAAGCGTTTTTACAGGACTCACGGGGCATTTTGTGGATTGGCACCAATAAAGGTCTGGTCTCGTTAAACAGCAGCAACGAGCAGCCGGAGCTCCAAACAACAATCGGCTCAGATGCTGTCCTCTGCTTGTTTGAAGACAAGGAGGGCAACCTCTGGATCGGGACGGACACGGATGGCATCCACATTCTTCGTCAGCAGAAATTTCGCACCTTGCCCGAATTTTCGGAGCATGCGATTACGGCAATCACCCAGGGAGCCGATGGCGCCGCGTGGGCCGGCACCAACGGAGATGGTCTCGACTGCTGGCGTGCGGGTGAATCCCATCATTTCTCGACTAACAATGGCCTGGCCAGTGATGTCATCCTTGCTTTGGCGGCGGACGCGCGGGGAAGCGTCTGGGTGGGAACTCCAGACGGCTTGAACCAAATCGATGGCAGGACGATCAGAACGTACACCTCGGCGAATGGCCTGCCGGATGATTTCATTCGTTCTTTGCTGGTTGACGACGACGGCTCGCTTTGGATTGGAACGCGCCGCGGGCTGGCTCATTGGCAGAACAATCGCTTCACAGTCTTGACCAGTGCGAACGGACTCAAGAGCGACCTGATCGGCGTGTTGCTCAAATCGCGCTCGCATGCTCTGTGGATTGGAACGCTGCGCGGTTTAGCACGGCTCCAAAATGACGCAATCAACAATGGCGCAATGAAGGACGGCGCGATCGTCAACTATACAACCAAAGAAGGTCTTTCCGCAGATATCGTCACCTCGCTTCTGGAAGATTCTGGCGGCACGCTTTGGATTGGAAGCGACGGACACGGACTCAGTAGGTCAATCCCGGGAGGATTTGCGCCGGAGCCCGCGCGAGGCCTACCTACGCGAGTGAATGCGATTCTCGAAGATGACCGTGGATATCTCTGGCTGAGTTCGAACCACGGCATCACACGTGTTTCCGAGGCTGCGCTTGAATCCTGTGGACAGTCCCCGGACTGCTACCTCCACGTGAATTCCTATGGAGTCCCCGATGGGATGCCATCGGAGGAAACCCCCGCTATTGGTCATCCCACGGCGTGGAAGGCTGCATCCGGTTCTCTTTGGTTTGCCACGCGAAAAGGGGTGGCAGTAGCGGATCCCGATCGCTTCCCCGAGAATCACATCGCCCCGCCTGTCGTAATTGAAGGGTTCACGGTGGATGACTCTCAGGTCGCACTGGGCCCGCAGAAGCTGACAATCCCTCCCGGCCACAATCGTTTCACCTTTGAATATGCGGGTTTGAGCTATGCGGCACCGGCCAAGGTTCGGTATCGCTACACACTCGAAGGCTTCGAGAAGCAATGGACTTCCGCGGGTACACGTCGCACTGCCTACTACACCAATCTAGCTCCAGGACACTACCTTTTCCGGGTGCAAGCGGCGAACAATGATGGCGTCTGGAATACTGCGGGAGCCCAGGTCGCTTTCGACGTGCAGCCTCCCTTTTATCGCAAGCTATGGTTTCTCCTGCTGCTCCTCCTTCTTTGTGGAACTCTGTTCACTGCAGTAATCACTCTGCTTTATCGCTTGCGCGTGCGCCGTCTCCAGGCGCAATTCGATGCCGTCCTTGCGGAGCGGAACAGGATTGCCCGTGAGATTCACGACACGCTGGCTCAAGGCTTTGCGGGCGTTTCAATGCAGCTGGAGCTGACCGCTCAACTTTTGGCAAAGTCTCAGGTATCGGCAGCTCACGAACAGATCGACCGCACACGATCATTTGTTCGCGAAGGCCTCGCAGAGGCGCGCCGCACGATCAGAGAACTCCGCACCTCCACAGCCCAGGACAGTCTGCCGGTTCGGCTCACCCGCTTGGCGGAGCAAGCCCCAACTCAAGCTCTCACGGTTCAAGTGAAGATCGGCGGCGTTTATCGGCCTCTCGCGCCAGCTCTCGAGAGTGAGGTCCTCCGCATCGCTCAGGAGTCCCTGACGAATGTGGACCGTCATGCCGGCGCCACACGCGTCTCAGTTGACCTGCGCTATGATTCGAACCGGCTCACACTGACGATCACCGACGACGGCCAAGGCTTCGAGGGATCGGATACCTCTCTTCTCGAAAAGGGACATTTCGGGCTTCAAGGAATGCGTGAGCGAGCCGCACAGATCGGGGCCCGACTGATAATAGAGAGCTCTCCAGGAAAAGGCGCCAAGATCATGCTGGATGTTCCGGCTGCAGGCGAACCAAGACGATTTCGAATCGGGTTGAGACGTAATGGATAAGAAAATTCGCATCCTCGTAGTCGATGACCATCACGTGGTCAGGCAGGGCCTGGTCGCACTGCTCAAACTCATGCCTGGGATCGAAGTTGCAGGCGAAGCAGCGGATGGTCTCCAAGCGGTTCAACTCCATCGTGAGTTAAACCCGGACATTACCTTGATGGACTTGCAACTTCCAAAGTTGGGAGGTGTCGATGCGATCGCCCGAATCCGCACCTTAACGCCGGATGCACGTTTCATCGTACTCACAACCTTTGACGGAGATGAGGATATCTACCGTGCAATTCAGGCGGGCGCGAAAGCATATTTGCTCAAGGGGATGACGGCCGAAGAATTGCTCGCTGCCATCCACGCAGTCCACCAAGGGAAGACGCGCATCGCACCTTCAATCGCGGAGAAATTGGTCGAACGCATGAGCGGCGACCCGCTCACTGCCCGCGAATTGAGCGTGCTGGAACGGATCGTAGCCGGGCGTGCAAATAAAGAGATAGCCGCCGACCTGGATATTTCCGAAGCCACGGTCAAGACCCACATCAATAATCTGCTTAGCAAACTAGGTGTGAGTGATCGAACGCAAGCGGCGACTCTCGCTATCCAGCGCGGGATCGTTCATCTTAAGTGAGGCGGCTTTTGATGAAATTGATGGGCTCTTCGTTGAAAACTATGATTCTCGCTTTGGTCGCTACGCTTGCTTTGCCCGGATGCCTAAGGGGCCAAGAAAAATCTCTATGGCGTGCCGCGACCTCAAAGGAGCTTGAAAGCGCATTGCCCGCGCGTGCCCCGGTCGTAAAAGAGAGGATCGAAACTGAAATGCGCACCGCTTCCGGCATTATCGACTCGAACGGAAAGATTATTGCCGGAGTGGTACTCATCACAGCGGGTTATTCCGCCGAAGGCAAGTACTCGCACTATCTTCTTGTCCAGGCCCCTATTACCGTGGCTGGCATCTCTCTACCTGCAGGCCAATACGTGTTCGGTTGGCAGCGTGTGAACGATGGCTTGGAGATGAGGTTCTACGACGCGGGCACAGGGATGGAGCGAGGCGAAGCTGTTGCACATCACGTGCCCGCTGGAATACCCGTCGAGTCTTTTCGGTTGTGGCCGCCCGCGGAACACACGTGGCTCCAGATCGGCCGTTTCGCACTTCCCTACACTCTGGGTGGGTGAGCTGTCGATGGAACTGTCGAGAAGAATCAGAAGTTATAACGATTCGAAGCGGAATCGAAAATCAAGAACCTGTGCCGACACGGCTGAAGGGCGGAGACCTCTGTGTGAGCTCACAGGGCGGGACGGCCTTCGGGGTCGGCCGTCACCTTAAGACGGTACTTCCTGTTTACGTAGGTGTCACTGTTACGCTGCTAAGCACCGCGTTCGTCGCAGTGTACTTTCCTGCTCGCCGCGCCGGCTCGACAAACCCGACGCAGGCGTTGAGATCAGAGTAATCGGCATAGACGGGACTCGGTAGTCACTCCAGTCGGAGCCACTCGAAGGCAACGGCGTTTTCCGCCCCCTGCAACGTCACTGCTGCAGCGTGTGGCAGGTATCGCACTCTGTACTGGCCTTTTTGATCCGGTGGCAATTCATGCAGCCGCCCATCGAGATGTCGCTCTCCTGGACGAGCTGATCGCGCGCGGCCACCTGCCCGTGACATTCCTGACAGGTGTTCCCGTGGTCAACGTGCACCTTGTGGCTGAACGTGACGAACGAAGGCACCTGGTATACCCGCACCCAAGGGATCGTCTCGCTGGCTTTCGCATAGTTTGTCAGTTTTTGAATCTCCGGATTGGAGGTAGCGACGGTGGCATGGCACGACATGCAGGTCGCGGCCTGAGGAATTGCCAGAGTCTCACCTGACCGCGAGGGCGCGTGACAGAACTTGCAGCGCATCTGGAGTTCGCCGGCATGCTTTTTATGGCTGAATGCGATCGGCTGATCCGGACCGCTGGATGCGGCGCTACCCTGCACAGGCGCTGGATTTACCGGCGCTGGAATCGCGGGTGCTGGATTTGCGGGTGCCGGAGCGGAGCGTGGAGGAGTCGGGGGCGCCGAAGGTGTTTGCGCCAACGCGGTCCGCAGAACCAAAAACATCGCGAACACTACCAGGGAAATGGGCCGGCACACGCCTTTCATCAGACGTTGCCCTGCCGCATCTGCTCGGCCAGGTACTCCGAAGCCCGCATGGAGAGCGACATAATCGTCATTGTCGGGTTCTGCCAACCTCCGCTCACGAAAGCGCTCCCGTCGACGACGAACAGGTTCTTGATGTCATGACTCTGATTCCATTTATTGAGAACGCTGGTTTTTGAGTCATCGCCCATCCGGCAGGTTCCCAGTTCGTGGATGCTATAGCCCGGCGGATTCGGATCATAGTTTTTGGCGAGAACCTCGAACCCCGCGGCTTCTGCCATCGCGATGCTGGTATCCACAGCATCCCGCGCCATATTGATTTCGTTGTCTGTGTATTGTGTGTCAATGCGGAGCGCTGGTATGTTCCAGGCGTCTACTGTTGTCTTATCGATGCTCACATGGTGCTTGGGATGTGCCAACACCTCTCCCATTATGCTGGTTGAAAACCCGCTGCCGTTGTAACTATCGAGCTTCTTCTGGAGCTCAGCGCCATAGGCCGCGAAGTTGCGGGCCTCCATAGGGCGAGGGCTACTGCTTACATTCAAAGCGTAGCCGCGGATAAAGTTCTTCGATGGTGTACTGATATTGCGGAAGCGCGGTATGAGTGCCCCGCCTCCCATCAAGTCGGCCGCACCTTTTCCGTCGCGAGCCTCTGGAACCGAACACACGATCCCGGGTCCGTATACCTGATCGATCAAATAATGTCCCATGACTCCGCTGGAATTGGCCAATCGGGAATTCAGCAGCAGGCGCGTACTCTCCAATGTGCCGGCCGCTAAGATCACAATGCGCGCTTTGACCCACATCTCACGGCGCGAATGCCTGTCTATGAAATGCGCGCCGTTGACCAAACCGGTTCCCTTATCAACGCTCAACTCCCGCACCACCACGTTGGGGACGGCTTGGAGTTTGCCGGTCGCAAAGGCATCCGGTAGCAAAAGATTGATCGAGCTCGCCAGCCCATCGACACCCAACGCACTGCGTGGTTTACAAACCGGAACCCCGAGCTTCTTGCCGGCGTCTACGAACCGCTGCATCGACCCAGACCAGCGAGAGTCATCCACGACGAAATTCCCATCGGGATACTGCGGCAATCCATCAGCGCATCCTCGCACGCGAAAAATCGCTTCTACCTGGGAGTAATAGGGCGCCAAGTCGGCCAGGCTGATTGGCCAGTTATCGCCGAATCCGTCATGGTCCTTCCCCTTGAACTCATAGTCGCTGAGCCGGAACGATTGCCGAGCCCAAAACAGGGACCGGCCCCCGAAAAGCCGGACTCGCACCCAGTTGTAGGGGTGTTTGGGGTCGTATGTATACGGGACTTCCTTCTCGTCAACCCAGGTGTTCGCGTTGAACTCATTGGCCTGAAAGACGTGCGGCAGCCGGCCAGGCTTGTTGAATCCGCGATAGGGCAGCTCGAAAGCTGCCTTCATCCCACGATCCTTCTGAAAATCCGCGATTGGCCCCGCATTGAGCATCAGGCATGAGATGCCTTTTGCGGTTAGAACCTTCGCCGCCATCCCGCCGGAGTGTCCGGAACCGATGATCAGAACATCAACTTTTTTCTCGGCCATGCCCTCTGAATCCCCGATTCTAGACGTAGCGCTGAATGTCGGGATCGATTGGCGACCAATACAGGCCCATGCCTGGCGCGCGCTCCCCCGATGAAGTCGCCGCCACACTCCAGGCCCGCGAGTTCATCGTTGCGGTACGGATGTCATGATGCGCGAGATTGATAAAACGTGTAAATGGCTCGGCTGGAGGGTGATCGTTGATCCAGGTAGCCAGCCAAGGACGAATCAATTGATCCGCCTGGGCTGCGTTTACCTCGGTGAACTGGATTCCGAACTGCTTTTTGGCTTCTGTATTCAGGCGGTCGAGACCGGATTGATACATCTGCTGCTGGTCAGGGGGAGATGTGCCGATCAGGAAATCGATGAACTCGGGCGCCTCAGCTTGCAGTGCTCCGGGATACCCGTCGAGGGGAGGCATCAGGATATCGCTGAGCTTGCGCAGCGTGGCCAGTTGCAGGTCATTGAAAAACCGAGCCTCGGTCTGAGCCACCGCGTCGGGGACTAGAGATGCAACCGCAGGAGGTTTGAAATTTATAGGCTGTCGCCGGAACGTGTCCACTTGCAACGGCGCAGAATTCGCAGCCGCAGCCTGTGGCGAAGGCATCACAGGAGCCGCTGACTGTTGCCCTAACGCAGCTTTGGCGGCCGCGGGGACAACCACTATACCCTTTACGAAATCGCGTCGCCGCATGGCCGCCATAGTAGAACCCGCGGCACAGCTGAGTCAACTGAGGGAGCGGGAATACCTGCTCTGGTGGATACCGTGGCCGGTACCCAAAGGTCGCCTCACTCATGAGCACCTCGCTCATGAGCACCTCGATAGTTACGAACCCACACCTGCCGTGCTGGTTGCGCTCTTCGCGTTACAGATCGTGACACGTGAAGCTTGCGGCAAATCGACGGGCGCTCAGCTTCGGAATTGCGGTCTTCCCTCCGCCCCAGGGCAGCCGGAACAAGATTTCCCGAGGGAAGCGATAAACTCATTTCCATGACCAAGTCGCTCAATAAGTACAGCTCCGAGATCACCCAGCCAAAGTCCCAAGGGGCATCCCAGGCGATGCTCTACGCAACCGGGCTCCGGGAAGAGGATATGTTCAAGCCGCAGGTTGGCATTGCCAGCATGTGGTTCGAGGGCAATCCATGCAACATGCACCTTCTTCAGCTCGGCGAGAAGGTAAAGGAAGGCGTCGCGGCTGCAGGAATGGTTGGCCTGCGCTTCAATACGATTGGGGTGAGTGATGGGATTTCCATGGGTACGGAGGGGATGAGCTACTCGCTCCAGTCACGGGATCTTATCGCCGATTCAATCGAGACCGTGATGTCGGCGCAGTGGTACGACGCCAATGTCTCGATTCCTGGCTGCGACAAAAATATGCCAGGCTGCCTGATCGCCATGGGCAGACTCAACCGCCCGAGCCTGATGGTTTACGGCGGAACGATCCGGGCGGGCCACCTCGGCCAGCAGAAATTGGACATCGTGTCGGCATTCCAAAGCTACGGACAGTTTCTTTCTCATTCGATCAAGGAAGAGGAACGCAAAGGGATTGTTCGTCATGCTTGTCCCGGAGCTGGCGCGTGCGGTGGGATGTATACCGCGAATACCATGGCCTCCGCCATCGAAGCTCTCGGAATGTCCCTTCCCTACAGCTCCTCCACGCCGGCAGAAGACCCGGCCAAGCTGGACGAATGCTTCCGTGCAGGGGCGGCAGTCCGAAATCTTCTTGAACTGGATCTCAAACCACGCGACATCATGACGCCCGCAGCATTTGAGAATGCGATGGTTATCGTTGCGGCGCTGGGAGGGTCGACCAATGCGGTCCTTCATCTGATTGCGATGGCGAGGTCTGTCTGTGTGCCCCTGACCATCGACGATTTTCAGAGAGTGAGTAATAAGACCCCGCTGTTGGCCGATTTCAAACCGAGCGGCACCTACGTGATGGAAGATTTGCAGGCAGTTGGCGGTATCCCTGCGGTATGCAAAATGCTACTCGAGGAGGGAATGCTTCACGGAGACTGCGTCACGGTCACGGGAAAAACCATGCGCGAGAATGTAAAGGACCTTCCCGGCCTCAAGGAAGGTCAACCGATTGTGCGACCGGTCAAAAACCCGCTCAAGGCTACGTCGCACCTTCAGATTTTGCGTGGGAATCTGGCGCCGGAGGGTGCAGTCGCCAAGATCACTGGGAAGGAGGGACTCAGATTCTCCGGGCCGGCGAGGGTGTTCGATTCTGAAGAGGACATGCTCAAGGCTCTGGAAGACGGGAAAATCGCGAAGGGTAATGTCGTGGTGATCCGCTATGAAGGTCCCAAAGGCGGCCCAGGAATGCCTGAGATGTTGACGCCGACTTCCGCGATTGCCGGCGCAGGCCTGGCAAAAGATGTCGCCTTGATCACGGATGGTCGATTCTCCGGCGGTTCGCATGGCTTTATTGTCGGCCACATTACCCCGGAAGCTCAGGAAGGGGGGCCTGTTGCGCTGGTTGCAGACGGTGATCGCGTCACAATCGATTCACAAACTAATGAGCTCTCCATCGATATTTCCGATGAGGAGCTTGAAACGCGACGCAAGCAATGGACGATGCCTGCCTACAAAGCGACTCGCGGAACTCTAGCCAAGTACATTCGTCTGGTGAAAAACGCAAGTTTCGGTTGTGTTACTGACGAATAGCCACGGATCTTCCAGAGATTTTCTGTCTGAAGCGCGTGAAGGCTGTGGGTGGCCCTGCTTGCCAGAGCCGCTCTTTCGCTATAGAAGAGATGTGGAGATCGGCCGCAACGAGCTTGGTTTGCCGGAAACTTCAATGGCTAGACACGCGGCGGGTGCCACATCGCAAAAGCCTGGGCGGCCTCGCTCTCAGGCCGCCTGGAGTCTCGGCCTTGAAGATGGTCGTCAGAAGTGCGAGTCTGATTGCGTCGCTGTTCTCGTGTTTTCTCTGCGCGTTGACTGCCTGGAGCGAAGTCTCTCTCCCGAAGATGCTGAGCGACCATGTTGTGCTCCAGCGCGATCAGCCCATTCATCTCTGGGGCTCCGCGGCGCCCGGGGAGCAGGTGACCATAGCATTGCATGACCAAAAGCAATCCACGACAACCACCGCTCTCGGCCAGTGGAGCGTCTTCCTGATGCCGGAGCATGCAGGCGGTCCCTATCAACTCATAGTGCAAGGGACAAACACGATAACGCTTTCGGATGTGCTAATCGGCGATGTGTGGTTTGCCTCAGGTCAATCCAATATGGAAATGCCGCTCAGCGGCTTTCCGAACGCGGCGGTTGTGAAGGATTCCGCAGAGGAGATTGCTCACGCGAACCAACCTGAGATCCGGTTGCTGCATATTCCCCGCAAATCCTCCGATTACCCTCTGTCCGAACAGGATGCTTCGTGGACGGCGTGCACGCCTGAAACAGCGGCGGACTTCTCGGCGGTTGGCTATTTTTTCGGACGTGAAATTCAGCAGCGGGAACATGTTCCGATCGGACTGATCGATTCGACGTGGGGCGGCACTCCGGCCGAGGCTTGGATCAGTCTGGATGCTCTAGCCTCGGATGCATCTCTCATGCCCGTATTCCGCGTCCGTGCGCAGAGGATGGAGAATCAAGCGTCGGTTTCTGCCTTGGTTGCGCAGGAAAAATTAGAAGATGCCGCGGCAAAACAGGCTAATCTACCGCGGCCCAAACATCCATACCGTCCCGCGCCGGAGTCCTGGGCTCCCTCTGGCCTCTTCAATGGAATGGTTGCTCCGGAAATTGGATTCGCGATCAAGGGGGTCATCTGGTATCAGGGAGAGTCGAATTCCGGCGCTGGGCTTGCCTCGATGTACTCCAAAGTCTTTCCTGCGCTGATCTCGAATTGGCGAACGAAGTGGGGCGAGGGTAATTTTCCATTTCTTTTTGTGCAGATCTCGAGCTTCCATAGCCCCAACGAAACCTGGGGCATCGTTCGAGACGCGCAGCGGCGCACACTGGATCTCGTCAATACCGGGATGGCCGTGACGCTCGATGTGGGCAATGCGGAGAACGTTCACCCTGCTGACAAGCAAACGGTCGGTCATCGTCTCGCGCTGGCCGCTCGTGCGCTCGTGTATGGAGAGCCGACCGAGTATTCGGGTCCGCTGTTCCGCCAAGTGACCGCCGAGGGAAACAATCTGCGAGTCTGGTTCGAGCACACAACGGATGGTCTCTCCGCCAAGGGCGGACCACTTACCGGATTTGAAATGGCTGGTGCGGATCATCATTTCGAGGCGGCCACTGCTCGCATCGAGGGAACTACTGTCCTCGTCACCGCGCCAGACGTCAAGTTACCAGTCTTCGTTCGTTACGCGTGGGCGAACGTGCCCGAGGCAAACCTTTATAACGGTGCTGGATTGCCTGCTTCGACCTTCACCTCGGAAACCGAACCTGCCGAGCCGTGCACCACCGGATGCGGCAAATAGACGAGAGGTAAGCGGTCAGCGAAGTCTCGCCGGATACATCAGGAGACAGTTCAGCGAGCGTTCAATGGTCGGTGGAAGCTGGAGCAGTTCCGGTGAGATACCGTTCGGGCAACAGCAGAACACCGATGCCTCCCAACGCAACGACAGCAGCAATCACCAAAAAGCTAACGGTATAGCTCCGTGTCAGGGAGTACAGGAGACCGGTCGCGTAAGGACCGAAGAAGCCGCTTAGGTTACCGATGGAGTTGATCAGCCCTATCGCTGTCGCGGCTCCCAGGCCGGTGAGAATTTGGGGTGGAATCGCCCAGAACACAGCGATCGCGGTATAGACACCTGCGGCGAGCAGCGTAAAGCCGATGACAATCGCGATAGGATTGTTGATCAGGAGCGCGATCGTAATCGATACAGCGGCCAAAAGAGCCGCTCCTCCGGCGTGCTTCCGCCGTTCCTGGTAGCGATCCGAATGGCGGCTCCACAAATACATGGCAACCGCTGTCACAGCATAAGGGATAGCAGTAATCAGGCCGTTCTGCAGCAGCCCGACCTTGATCCCGAATTCGGCTTGAAAGGAATCGAGCACACTTGGGAGAAAGAAATTCATCGTGTTCGCGCCCGAGGTTATGCCGAAATAGATCAGTGCTAAAGTCCAGACCAGTTTGTTCGTAAGTGCACGTCGGATCTGCTCTCCCTTGCTCAAATGCTGATCGACGGCAAGCGATTTGCATTGTTCTTCGGACGCGAGCCTGCTGCTCAGCCAGCGACGCTCTTCAGGAGTGAGCCAAGTTGCCTGGGCCGGAGTGTCCGTTATGTAAAACAGGCAAACAAAGCCGAGAGCGATCGCCGGCAAGCCTTCCATCACGTACATGAGCCGCCAGCCAGAGAAGCCCAACTGGCTGCCTATACTCATGAGCCCCACGCTTAGGGGAGCCCCGATCACTTGAGAGATGGGAATGCCCAGATAGAAGCTTGCGATCACGCGAGCACAATAGCGGCGCGGGATCCAAAGGGAAAGCAGAAAAATCACTCCAGGAAAGAACCCGGCTTCGGCAATGCCGAGCAGCACGCGCAAGACAATGAAATGAACCGGAGTTCGGAGGAAGCCCATTGCAGTCGCCACCAATCCCCAGGTGATCATGATTCTCGCGATCCAGACGCGCGCGCCAAACTTGTGCAGGAGTACGTTGCTCGGCACCTCGAAGAGGAAGTAACTGAAGAAGAAAATGCCGGCACCCAATCCATAGATTGCCGGACTGATCCCAATCTCCTTGTTCATTCGTAATGCCGCAAACCCGACGTTAGTCCGGTCGAGAAAATTGACGAGATACAAGGTTACGAGGAATGGTACGAGACGGCGGATGACGCGCCGGATGGTCCGCTGTTCGAGCTCGGCTTCAACTGTTGCTACGGTGGCGCTGGTCGAGTTTGGCATAAAACTGCATCCGATCCTGATGGCAACGCCGGACCTGGGCTGAGTTCCGGGTAGCTCGCACCACTCGCAGCGATTCCGTGACCCAGGGCATTGGATCATCCGGGATCAAGAGATTGCAACTCTCCGTGGCTTGCGACCTCAGCGGTGATCCTCCCCGCGATTCGATAGATTCGACGAGCGGAACGATACTGATTCCACCCGGCGGGTTCGGAGCTCAAGGATTTTGACTCGCTTCCAACCAGCTTATGCGGTTAAATGCCTAGGTCTCCTCGCCGAGACTGGACAAGGCGTGTAAATCTTCGAGTGATGATCTGTCGACGTCACTTCGTCGGTGCCACGCTATCGATACTAAGGACCACGGAAACATAGAGGATTACAGAGAAGGCGTATGAAGATCGAATTCAGAACGTTGATGGCGCTTGCGTTGGCAGCGAGCGCACTCTTAGCCCAGGAAACTCGCCGGACCGCGGTTAACCCGTCGCCGAACCCTAAGGACGACACAAAAGAAAATAGCGACAAGGTTCCAGATGTCTACGCTCTGTCAGGACATTTCGACCGGGTCGTCGTTCTCCGATTCAAGTACAAAGCGGACTTGCTGGCAGGACTGGAAAAGATGGTGCGGCAGGAGCACATCCAGAATGGCGTGATTCTGGCAGCAATGGGATCGGTTCGGGACTATCAAATCCATCAGGTCAGTAACCGGACGTTTCCCACCGAAGATTCCTACACGAAGAATGTCTCCGAACCGGCGGATCTGGTCAGCATGAACGGATACATCATCGACGGCAGAATTCACGCCCACATGACCCTGGCCACGCCCACGAAGGTCATGGCGGGCCATCTCGAGCCGGACACCCACGTATTTACGTTCGCGGTCGTGACAATCGGAGTGATGAACCAAACCGATTTGAGCCGGGTGGACGACAAGACGTATCGCTGAGGCAGCCGAATAGGGAATGGACGTAAGAATTCGATGACGGCGATTCACTGGGATGGGAGACGTGCGCTCTCGCCGTGGCTTATAAGATAGCTTCGTCAGTTCACAGGGGCAGCGCGTCAAATCCGCTGCTTTGATTCCGAGGCGCCTTCATGTCCTCTGTTCCGCGAACAACCAAATCCATGTCTCGACCGGAATGGACGCTGGTCATTCTCCTGGTAGCCTCTGTAGTGGTCAACTACGCCGACCGCAGCAATCTATCGATCGCAGCGCCGGTCTTACAGAAACAGCTCGCCCTGTCACCTCTTCAGATCGGGTCGCTTCTTTCGGCCTTCTTCTGGACTTATGCACTCCTTCAAATTGCAGGTCTTGCCGGCTGGCTTTCGGATCGCTTCCCTGCCGGTCTCGTCCTGCTGTGGGGCTATGTCTTGTGGTCTGGCGCCACAATCGCGACCGGCTTCCTGTCCAGTTTTGCTCTCCTTTATGTTGCGCGGTTAGCGCTGGGCGCCGGCGAATCGATCGCCTACCCGTGCTATTCAAGAATCTTCGCGGAACTTCCGCAGGAGCATCGTGGACGTGCAAACGCTCTGATCGACGCCGGAACCAAGCTGGGCCCGGCCCTCGGGACTCTCCTTGGCGGCGTGCTTCTGATCCACTTTGGCTGGCGCGTTCTGTTCATAGGTCTCGGCATTGCGAGCCTGGCGTGGTTAATTCCTTGGATAAGGATGATGCCGGCGTCGAAACAACGTGGATTAGCGGAGGCTTCCGAAACCTTACCCGCGACGCGTGAATTGCTTCGAGTACCATCTGCCTGGGGTACTTTTCTCGGCCACTTTTGCGGCAATTACTTTTTCTATTTCCTTCTTGCGTGGCTCCCGCTGTATCTGGTTCATGAGCAGAAGTTCTCGCTCAGCGCGACGACTCGGCTCACGTCGGCCGTTTTCCTGGCAATTGGCACATCGACGATCATGGCGGGCTGGACCTCCGATTCCCTGATTGCACGGGGCGTGTCGCCTACACGGGCGCGGAAGAGTATGGCAGTGGGTGGCCTGGCGGTAGCGTCTACCCTGATCCCGCTCGCATTCCTTCATAGCCGAGACGCTTCAATCGCTCTGCTTTTCCTGGCCTGCACAGGATACGGAGCCTATGCTTCCAATCACTGGGCGATCAGCCAAACCCTTGCGGGCCCTGCAATGGCGGGCCGGTGGACGAGTATTCAAAACGGTGTCGGCAATCTTTCCGGAATTGTTGGGCCATGGCTTGCAGGCGCAATCGTTCAAACGCGTGGTTCGTCCCGCCTGGCATTCCTTATATCCGGACTCGTCGCATTGGCTGGCGCGCTTTTCTGGGGATTGATGGTGCCACGGGTCGAGCAGCTCACGTGGGCGCATCCAACTCCCTCTGCCGCGGTAGCTAAATCCTGAAGGAGAGACTCAGGGCTGCGCCTCACGCTCTGGCATGGCGAGCAGCAGCAGAACCAATCCCACAACGGTGAACATGCGGAAGGCCTCCTCCTGGCCGTTCCAAATCTTGGATTGCCACATAAGAAACCATTCGGCACCCACTGTCAGAAACGCAACCAGCCACATCAGCATGCTCAAGGTAAGTGCTCCGATGGCGACGCGCTTGGCCATATGGAAGGACTCGACAGGCTGTCTTACGGAGCGTAAGAGCTGCGCAGCCCCTACCCAACACAGGATCATTGTCACCGTCTCCCACGCAATAATGCCGTCATAAAAGATCTTGTAGTCGAGCACAGAGCGAATGGCGCGCCACATTCCACGGTTCCCAGGAAACGTGCTGTCCATGAGAAGCACATGCTGCACAAACTGGTAATTTGAGCCGTAGTCCGTCAGGTTGTTGAAGACGACGAGGGTGTAAAAAAATGCGACAGCCGCGACGAGAAGCACTTTGGCGAGCCGAAGCATCATCTTTTTGCCTGCTGATTGAACGCTTGGAAGTAAGCGGTGAGGGCGTGCAGAGTGTCGGCATCATACTCCGGGTTGCCGGGCATCTTTGCCGCGGGGTTCTTTGACTTCGGATCATGAACGACGGCAGCGAAGCCGGCGGGATCCCACGTTGCATACCTCGCCAGGGTGTTCCACGCGACACCCGCCTTGCGGCCACCGAAGACGCCCTGATTGTGACAACGAAAGCAATTTTGAAAGGCTATCTGGTAACCCTGCATTACGGCTGAATCGGGAGCATATTCGCCCTTGGGACGAAGCACGGCAAGCACTGCATCCTCCTTAAAGAACTTCAAGCCGACCACACCGAACGGGATCTGCGCTTCATCGGTATGCGACAGAACGTGAAAGGCAGGAGTGAAGTTCGCGTGCGAGATGAGGTAAGGGCCAGAGGAGTTTCCCTCGATGGTTGGCCAACTCGTGGGTGGCTTTCCTCCAATGCGCAAAACCAAAATAGGATCGTGTGCCGCGCGGTATGCAGCCGTATAGTGAGCCTCATATTTGTCGTTACACTCGGCAGCAATAAGTTGGCCCGAATCAGGGAGCCCGAGGGCGTGAATCAGTTCTTCCAGGCGCATCCCGCTGAGTGCGCCGCCAGTAGGAAAATTGGCATCGCCTGCCGGCGTAAACGTCCCCTGAGGAAAGGTCAGCAAGTCTTCGTACTTTACGAAGCGGACGGTTCCCTCAGGCAGACCTGCGAGATCGCCGGATATTTCGAGGTCCTGGGGAGAAGATCTCGCGGGCTGGAGCGTCAACGGGGAGCGAGTCCCCGAACCAGCCGCAACTAGCAAAGCGGCGAGCAAAAGAGCAAAGACTTGAACGACTCGCATGGCTCATCGTAACCCGGAAGAGGATCTTGAGATCGTTGAAACAATTTTGATGGGGCTTTGTCGGTGAAAAACAAGTGCGTGGTTTTAAGAGGATTTGAAAATGGGGTACATTACAAAAAAATGAGTGCCGAAACTCGCCTGAAGGAACTGGGCATATCTCTTCCGCCGCCTCCCACACCTGGAGGCAATTACGTGTCTGCAAAGCTTCTTGGCAACCTGCTTTTTCTTTCGGGAGTCATTTCCACCGACGAGCATGGCGTGATCTCCGGGCAGATCGACCGTAACCGGACCATTGATGAGGGGTATCGGGCTGCAAGGCAATGCGCGCTCACACAACTGGCAGTCTTGCGGCAGACACTAGGAACTCTCGATCGTATTCGCCAAGTTATCAGCGTGAATGGTTATGTAAACGCGGTAGCGGAATTTCCTGACTCGGCGAAGGTCATCAATGGAGCCTCGGACTTGCTCATCGAAGTCTTCGGTGAAGCAGGTAAGCATGTGCGCGCCGCGATCGGCGTAGCAACGCTACCGCGAAATGCGCTTGCAGAGATCCAGATGTCGGTCGAGGTCGCAGGGGAGATCAAGGACCTATGACGGAACATACTCTCTCCGCCGAGCCCACACACTCGCGTTGGAATCGGGCCTTGCTACCACGTCTCGATGTTGACTCGGGCGACGTGGTTCATGTTGAATGCGTAGATTCGAGCGGCAGCCAGGTACAACCCGGCACCTCGGTGTCGGAATTTCTGGGGATCGACCGTGGAAAGATCCACGCGCTGACTGGTCCGATCGCGATTCACGGAGCGGAGCCGGGGGACGTACTTCAAATCGATATCCTTGAGGTAACGCACAAAGGTTGGGGTTGGTCGAGCACGCTCGAGGGTCTCGGTTTTCTGAAGGAGCGATTCCCAGAACCCTCCCTCTTCCACTGGACACTTGAGAAGAGCGAAACCCGGTCGTTGTCACCAGCAGTCCTACCGCTGCGGCCTTTCTGCGGAGTGATGGGCGTCGCTCCGGCGGAAAATGGCGAGTTCCGCACCCGACAACCGGGAGTGTTCGGCGGCAACATCGATGTACGGGAACTTTGCGCCGGCGCGAAGCTGTATCTGCCGGTTCTGAACGCAGGCGCGCTATTTTCCTTAGGCGACGGTCATGCTGCACAAGGCGACGGAGAGGTATGCATCAACGGGATCGAATGCCCGCTAGACGTTTCGGTGAGGCTTACGCTGCATAAGAACAGGCCTGTGGCCGGCCCTCTTCTCGAGTCCTCGGAATCTAGAAACGCGAGCGGCTGGGGCGATGCATGGATCGTCATCGAGTCTCGTTCAGACGCTTTGATGGCTGCAAGAGATGCAACATCGCGGATGATCGACTTACTGGTAAGCCGTTGGGGCTTTTCTGAACTTCACGCCTATTACCTATGCAGCGTAGCGATGAACCTGCGCCTTAGCCAGGTAGTCAATGAGCCGATGGTGACTGTAAGTGCCGCCATTCTCAAGAGCATTTTGCCGGACCGCAGCCTCTTCTAAAAGCAAAGGACGAAACGGGAGCGGAGTGTTGGGTAACACAGTCCATCTAAAGACTTCATGAAGAAATCGATGATTATCAATGACCCGGAAACCATCCGCGAACTTCAGGCGCTCTACAGGCTGCTGAAAAACTGGTCTGCGGCGAACGAACCATCTATTTCTTGGGGTGCTCCGATTTCGGGTAATACATCTTCTTGCGCCTCGCTTGTTGCTTCGGCGCGTTTTTCCGCAGCCTGTTTATCCGCGGTATGAGAAAGCGCTCGTTGAGAATGACATAGAGACGCTGCTAGCCATGTTCTGGGCCTCGCCGTGTGTGGTGCGGTTTGGCGCGACCGAAAATCTGCACGGCTTTGACGAAATTGAAAGCTTCCGCAAAGCCCGTCCGGCGGTCAATCTAGCCCGAACAGTCAATCGTATTGATGTCGTTGCCTTTGGAAGAGGCTTTGGCAGCGTTACTGTGGAGTTTTCCCGGACCGTGAACGAGCGAGTGGTAAGTGGGCGGCAGAGCCAGATGTGGGTTCGCCTCGAAGAGGGTTGGCGAATCGTCTCCGCGCACGTATCGGTGCTTTCGTAGTTCCCATCCTTCGCGTCTTGGCGCTGGAGGATAACTGATTTTCCTTTATAGTAAGCCGCCTTTGCTATATCCTCCTTAAAAGTCCCTGTCGACTTGGCCCAGTTCAACTCGTGGCCGGCCCCTATATCCACATTACAGACTGCAGCGGCAGCCAACGGACATCTATGGCTGGACGTCAGCGCATTTTCTTCATTTTGTTTATTCGAATCTACGGAGGTCAGACAGATGCTTCAGAAGTTAAGCAAGACTTTATCCAAGCATTTCCTCGTCATCTGCAGTTTCGTCGCCCTATTCAATACAACCTGCTTGGCGCAGCAGACGCTCGGTGGAATTACCGGCACAGTCACAGACGCAAGCGGCGGAGCCGTGCCTGACGTGACGGTCACACTGGTGGGCGATCAAACCAAGCTGACCCGTACGACGAAGACGAATTCCAGTGGCATCTATGACTTCGTCAACCTGCCGATCGGAACCTACACCCTCAGCTATGTTCACGAGGGATTTCAGACCGAGCAAATTCCGTCGATTCTTGTGCAGGCAGATCGAACTGTAACCGTCAACTCGCAGCTCAAAATCGGTCAAGTCAGTGAGTCGGTAACGGTTCAGGAGACACCTCTGCTCAACGCCGTGGATACTACGAACGGCTATGTCATGGATAAGTCACAAATTGATGCGGTCCCGCTGCCGACGGGAAGCTTCACCGGATTGGCCATTCTCTCGACCGGCGTCAGCGCGGAGTTGCCCGGCGGAACAGGCGCCAACAGCGGACTTGGAAACGCACCCATTTGGGCGAATGGCCAGCGCGACACCTCGAACACCTTCCTAATGAATGGCGTCGATGCCAGCAATCTCTTCAATGGCAAGAGCACCAGCCAAGTTGCATCCGCGCGTGTGGTGAACAACACTGGCGTAGGGAACTCGAGCTCAACAGGAGTGGAGCAAAGCAGTGCGTCAGTCTATCTCGCCATCGGTCAAGCTCTGCCGACGCCGGCGCCGGAGACGCTAGAAGAAGTGCGCGTCAACGCCTCGATGTACGACGCACAGCAAGGTTCCACAAGTGGGGCTCACATTGATTTAAGCACTGCATCGGGCACGAACCTTTACCACGGAACGCTCTACTTTCATCGCGGTACCGACTGGCTCAATGCAGCTCCTTTTTTCTTCAATCGAGATCCCAACATTCCCGCCAGTGAGAAGGTTCCGCAACTGCACCGGTACAATCTGGGCGGCGATGCAGGTGGCCCGATCAAGAGAGACAAGCTTTTCTTCTTTGTCGGCTATCAACATGTGCATGTGTCAGACCAGGAAATCGGCAACTCGCGATTGACGGTTCCGATCGGGCTTACGAATGACCGCAGTGCAACTGGACTGGCCGCGGTAGCCAACGCGAACTGGAACTTCGACCCGAATAATCCGGAATCCCCGACGCCTCAGCCGATCAATCCAAGTCAAATCAGCCCCGTGGCACTTTACTTGATGCAGTACAAGCTTCCCAACGGACAATACCTTGTTCCTTCCGTCACACCCGGCGCTCCCCCTCCCAGCTTCAGTGTCAGTGACAATGCCTTCATTCCGGGTACGGGCTATTTCTGGGCAGACCAGGCGGTTGGAAACGTCGACTGGAATGCGAGCTCAAAGAATACACTTGCCTTGAAGTACTACTATCAACACGATCCGACTCTAGCTCCATACGCATACTCAAATGTTCCCGGGTTTACGCAGCACTTGGATACAGGCAGTCAGGTGGCTTCGATCAACGACTCCATCGTTCTCAAGCCGAATCTAAGTGTCACCGGAGTTTTGGGATTTATACGGGAGAAAGCGTACGGATACAACGATCAGATTTTTACGGCTCAGCAGGCTGGTATTAATGTCTTCGGCTCAAGCTATTTCCCTGGAATTTCGATCGTCGATGCCCTGGGTAATAACTCCCCAAATAATAAAAACGGCGTTTTCGATGCGGCCTTGAATATCGGACCTGGCTCGTTCACGCAAGCTCCGTTCACCGGGCTTTTCCAAAACCGAATCATGCCTTCGGGCAATGCCATCTGGATGCACGGGAAGCACACGTTTACGTTCGGTGCGAGCTATGCATATACGCAACTCAATATCCGCAACAAACGCCCGGGCAAAGGCATGATCGCTGCCGAGAATTTTTCGACCTTCCTGCAAGGTCAGATTTCGTACCAAAACAACAACTTCACCACGACTTCTCTCATGCTGGGCAATGCGGACCGCCATTACCGTGCCAACCAGACGGGCACTTATTTGCAAGACAAGTTCCAGGTCCTGCCGAACCTCAGTCTGACGGCCGGGATCCGCTGGGACTGGAATGGTGGCCTGACAGAGAAGGACGGGAAGTTGTATAACTTCGATCCTTCGCTTTATTCCTTCAGCCAAGGCTCAGGCCAGGTCGTTTCCAACGGATTCATTATTGCAGGCAATAACAAGCTCTTCCCCACGAGGGGTGTAGGTAACACGACTCTGACTGGGCGGCAATGGGGCATCGCTCCACGGCTGGGGCTCGCATACTCGCCGAAGCGATTCGACAATAAGGTTGTAATCCGGACCGGCATGGGATTTTACTACGACCGCGGAGAACTTTTCACCTATCTGTCGCCCGGTTATGCGGCGGGCGAGGTTACAGGCGGCCCATTCGGCGTCACACAGGCGCCGCCATTTGTGAACACGATCCAGTGTCCGGGCGCACCATCGTTTATCTCGCCATGTGCGGGTGATATCTCTCTATCGAATCCTTGGGGTACGGTACCCGGAAACCCTCCTACAGGGAATCCAGCTGATATCACGAAGTATCTTCCGTCCGTTTCAGAGATTGCAAACGGGGCACAGATGTTCTCTTTCGCGACTTACAACCGGGCAAACAAGCTCCCCTACAGCATCAATTATATTTTAGATGTTCAATGGCAGCCGCTGAATGATCTGGCCATTGATATTGGGTATGTCGGCAACGTTGGCCGCCATGCGGTAGTCCCCATTCCTTTCAACCAAGCCGGAATTGCTAGTCCATCAAATCCCATCAACGGGCAGATCTACACCTACGGATACTCTCTTCAGAACAAGAGCTTTTGTTTTTCCGCCTGTGACCCGGCTACATTGCCGAACGGCCAACCCTATCTCAACACCTACGAAGGCGGAAATATTGATCTTCGCGTTCCCTACCTTGGATACTCTGCTGAATCGGAGACCTACAAGGCAGCCGGTATCTCGGCATACAACGCGCTACAAGTGCACGTCGATAAGCGGCTGACCCACGGATTGCAGGTGGGCTTCTCGTATACATATTCCCACGCTACGGACGAGCAGAGCGCATTGGGCCTCTTTTACAACGGCAACAACCCGCTCAACCTGCGCGACGGCTACGGCTCCTCCGACTATGACCGTACGCACGTGATTAATTTCAGCTATGTTTATCAAACTCCGAGGTTCTTCGGGGAAAACACCTGGAAGGGCAGGGTCGCGGACGGTTGGGGACTTCAGGGCATCACCATCATTCAGAGTGGCCAGCCTTACAGCGTGATTGACTATAGTGGCGCGGTCGGCAGCATCTACTACAGTACGTACGACGGCATTACGAACCCGATCGTTCCGCTGGCTCCGGGCTGCACACCCAAGAAGGCCCTCACCGGTCATTCCGGAGCCTGGGACCAACCTGCCCTCAACCCGGCCTGCTTTACGCTTCCGCTTCTCGCTCCAGGAGCATTGAACGGAGCGATCCCCGCCAACGACACGTTCGAAACCAATTTCACATCGGGACAACGCAACATCTTCCGCCAAGCCTATCAAAAGCGAGCCGACATCTCGCTAGTGAAGTCGCTCAACGTAACGGAAAAGGTTTCTGCGCGCTACACTTTCGATGTCTACAATCTGACGAACACCACCAGCTTCGATATCCCCGGAGACAATGTGGCACAGAACGACAGCTATAATACCTGGCCTCAGATCGGTGTCCCAGCTCGACCGACGGCGTGCGGTCCCGGGAACGTGGGTTTCTATAACTGTCCGAGCGGTCTCGGCTTTGTCACCCACACCATCGGCAGTCCGCGACAGATACAGATGTCCCTACGCGTGATCTTCTA
>DASYBJ010000561.1:0-3112 GCA_036500845.1 Acidobacteriaceae bacterium | reverse complement strand
GAGGCGACGGAACTTCGCGCCGAGATAGCTTTGGCTGGCCCGAAGCGTAGAAGCAGCCATGCGGAACGCGGTAGCCGCGCGATTGACGACCTTCCGCGTTCGCTTCTTGAGAATTCTCCCTCCGCTCAACTCGTTGGAGGGACAGAGACCGAGGCATGAAGCGAAATGTTGTTTGCTTGGCCAGCGGCTCATATCCAATCCGACTTCGCTGATGACGGTTTGCCTGTCATAACATCGATTCCGTCTATTTTGGTCAGATCTACGCCACTGATTCGTTGTAGCTCGTGATGCAAATCAAACCGAGGAATAGGCGGCATCTCGTCAATGAGATGCAGGGTATCAGCCCGCTACCGACGATCATCGCGCGGCAGTAACCGGGCAGACCCCCGCAACTATGGCTGTGGAACAACAAGCGGTGAGAGCATGAGTCACCTCATCATGATAGGGACCCATTCTCAACCTGCCATCGATAAATCGACAGATAAATCATGGCTTGGCCAGCGCTAAAGGACACGTCGATCTCCGGGGAGAGGAGCTTTCGCGTAAGTTGATTTCGGGGAGCACCAATAGCCGGAGTGATCGTGATTTCCGGAGTCTTCTCCACAGTCCAGCACCTGCGAGAGCGACGGCAACTCTTCGCGTACTTACATGGCGTCTATGTTGGTTGTCGCTCCGCTTAGGTTTTTCCGAAGCTTCCTGCGCTTTGGTCCTCTACATGCGCGGGACGAACACCGGCACGTAAGCCATCTCAAGGTGCTGCGAGGGCGAGGGAGTTCTGCGTTGAGTTGTCATCGCCAATGATCTCAAAACGGATAACGCAGGAGCAGAAGTGGCACTCGGCTTCGTTTGTTCCTTTTGATACATCGGATACGGGGAAAGTACGTAAGCACTCTGAGCATGTCACCGCGATAGTGCCTTTATCGTTCTTGACCCAAACAGCAGCTTGGGTTGGTTTCCCAATTCTAGGCCGAGTCGGAAGCTCATGGAGCAAATCCATTATTTTCTCGAACAATTCCTCAGGCCTAAAGTCACCCTTTTGAAAGAATGCGTCCGCCAACACGCTCCCCGGGACGGCTGCACCCGAGAAAGCGCCCGACATGGCAATCACCGGGATGGTGGGGAACCGGCGCCGCACAACGGAAAGGAACTCGAATCCGCTCATATTGGGCATCTGAAGATCAGAGATGATGATGTCTGGGAGTGACTGCTTGAGGGCAGCGAGCCCCTCGAACCCATCTTCCGCACATCGCACCTCGTAACCCTGAGCCTCAAGGAGCATTTTGCCAAGGTCACGCAAACAGGGTTCGTCGTCGACGACCAGGATCCGGTAAGGGAACGCAATCGCATTCGTGGCCACAAACTCTCAATTCTGAGGTCTTACGCTTTCCTAGCTTTACGTAAGGTCCTCGCACATAGGCTACCCTGCGTTGTTGCGGAAAGGGGCGCTTTTGTTACGACACGATACAACTTTAGAGTGATGGGTTTGCTTGGAGACGATTCCGGGGGGAAGCCGTAAATATCGGCCTCGGGGTTGAAGGTATTCGATATCTCGACGTACTGGCCGCAATGTCGCGCTGGAGAGGCGACGCGGCGTTCGCACCGGCTGCCTCGAAGTCGATCCGTTTCACAGTAGCTCGTCACCTCGAGGACGCATTCTCGAATCGCCAGAGCTTGAGCTTCGATGGGGCCGCCATGAGGTGCCATGTCAGCAAATGGTCTATCGAACCGCTTGTACAGATCGCATTGCACGACGGCATCGGACTGGAGGTGTTCCAAAACTATTTTGACGCCTTCGCAACTGATTCATTCTCGCAAATGACCCGACATCGTACGTTCCTCGACGATCGCCAGCGAGCAATCATTCTCCTGGCGGTGGCAGGACTGGTGGCGTATGAGCGGTCTGACACCCTGTTACTCGAAGCTGTGAGAAACGCTGCAAAGCGACTGGCCTTACAGCCCGCCGGCGGTGTGGAGGTTGTTGACTCCCGAAACGGCAGGAAATTGAGGCAAGATGCGGGTTCAGCCTTCCAGAAAAATGACCATAGAGCATCTATGCGCACCCAATTAGAGCAGCAATACTCCTTGTGGGCCTAATGGCCACAGCTTCGTTCGGTGGCCGAGGTGGGAGCATGGAAACTAGGAACTTCTACGGTTGCGTGGCCCTGGGTTCCATCCCGAATCGACTTCATTTCGATTTGACATCGCACTTTGTGCTCCTCTAAGATCGATGCCGATAATCCCCCTCCAGACCAACGCTGGTTAGCCTAAAAGTGGCGCAAGCCCTCCAAGCAGGACTCTCCATGACAGCATTGCTCTACCATCGTTGCCTCCGGCCAGATGCACACAGAGAAACTCCTGTTACGGATTCGTCGGCTTCGGCGCGCTGACCCTGTTGACGCAGACTCAGGCAAGTGGACCTTCTTCTTCCCACGTAGTCGAAGGTGTAGCTATGATTCTCAAACGTTCGATCGAAACCATCGTTGAGGAGTACTTTGAGCGTGCCGAGAAGGACCAGAAGCTCACAGCCATTTTATGACCACGACCATCGTACTAGCGATGTTCTCAGGATTTTCACAGACTTGGTGTGCTCGATTCGCTCTTCTGAACCTGTGGGCAGCACGGAATTGGTATCCGTCGCTGCACAGGAGTATGGAGTGCTGCGGAAAGCGGGGCTATTCGGCTGCGATGCTCGTCGAGGAGTCGCAACTGTTTGCAGATCAGCATCTTCCATAGCTTGCGAAAGAACCTGGCAAGCATTGATCTAGCTTGCTCGTCAATAGAACAATGACCATTGCAGAGGAGGTGAAATACCAACTTTCGAGAAGCAATGGAAATCTACATGGCCTTAACCTAGCGAAGGCTGTCAACAGTGCTGATACTAAGGGCAAGGTGACTCATGAGATGCGAACCGCTGTGGGCACAAATTGTCACGTCAATCCTCGAAACCGTACAGGAACCGCTGGTCCTCGTCGATAGCTCTCTCTGCGTCAAAAGGGCGAACCGTGCGTTCTATCAGATGTTCCGCCTTTCGGAGCAGGATACGGAGACAGTCGCCATCCACCATTTGGAAGGAGCCTGGAATTCGCCAGCTCTGCGAGCCTTGCTTGAAAAG
>DASYBJ010000560.1:0-4397 GCA_036500845.1 Acidobacteriaceae bacterium | reverse complement strand
CGCAGCATCTCCGCAGCCGTCTCTTCATCTACGACTTGCACGACGGCTCCTCGCACGTGGTTTATACCGCGGACTCGATCTGGGAGGCGCCCAACTGGTCTCCGGACGGGAAGTTCCTCATCGCCAACTCTAGCGGGGGTATCTACAAGTTCGTCCTCAGGCAGGACGGCAAAGCCGAACCGCAAAAGTTAGCCATCCCCGACGACTTTCAATGCAATAACGATAAGGCGATCTCCCCAGATGGCAAGAAGATCGCATTCTCAGCTACTGTCCCTCCTCATAAGGGATCGCAGGTCTTTCTCGCAGACGCCGACGGCAGCAACGTCAAGCTGATGGCATCCGAGTCGCCCAGCTATTTCCACGGTTGGTCACCGGATAACAAGACCCTTGCCTTCGTGGCCCAGCGCAACGGCAGTGGCCAATTTGACATCTACGGCATGCCCGCCGACGGCGGCGCGGAGAAGCAGCTAACCTCCAACTTGCACCACGACGACGGTCCTGACTATTCGCCGGACGGCAAGTGGATCTACATCAATTCCGATCGCACTGGCAAAGAGGCCATCTGGCGTTTTCCCGCCGATGGCGCAGGTTCCAACGATGAGAAGGCCGAGATAGTTGTCAACGACGGGCTTGAGGACTGGTTCCCCCATGTCTCCCCCGATGGTAAGAAGATCGTGTACATCGGCTATCCTGCCGGTACGCCCAACCACAATCCGCGCACCGTCCATATCGCGCTCAAACTCGTCGCGGTGGATCACGGCAAGGTCGCCGCCACCACGAAGACCCTGGTCGAGGGCATCGGCGGACAGGGAACGATGAACGTCAACTCCTGGGCTCCCGACTCCATGCGCTTCGCATACGTTACCTATGAGGTTTTGCCGTAGGGCGAACGCAAAAAGCACAGCAACAGAATGCGACGAAAGAGAAATGCGCTTGTAGAAAGCAAGGGACGGTATCGCATGAACTGTGGCAGGAGGCATAGGCCCGGGAGCCCTATCTGGGAGCCTATTTTGATCAACCTCGGGGCAACCCATATACTGCGCAACTATGAAAACACTTGCTGTCGCCGCGCTCTTCTTCCTCAGCTTCCTCAACCTTTCTGCTCAAACTGAGTTTGTGAAGCCGGACGGGCTCGCCCCTGCCAATGGATATAGCCATGCGGTGGTAGCCCAACCAGGCAAGCTGGTCTTCCTAGCCGGCCAGGTGGCAAACAATCGCCAAGGACAACTCGTCGGCAAGGACGACCTTAGAGCTCAGACAGTACAGGTTTTCGAAAACATCAAGACTACGCTGGCAGCATCCGGAGCAAGCTTCGATGACGTGGTCAAAATCACCTGGTACGTTAAAGCGTACAAGCCGGAATATCTCCCCATACTTCGAGAGGTGCGAAACCAATATGTCAATAAAGCAAAACCGCCCGCCAGCACTCTCGTGGGTGTCACATCGCTCTTTCAGAACGACTATCTCATCGAAGTGGATGCCGTAGCCGCTATCCCCGCAAATCGGGCGAAGAAGAAGTAATCTGTAGGTGAACCTGAACGGCCCGCATTGGCTTGACCGTTCGGCAAAGGTTCCGCGAACCGGATTCTGGTTGGGTGATGAACAACCCTCCCGGAGCTCGAATCAACAACAGTTACTGAGCGCATTGCCCTGACGCAACAGTTGAAAACGTCCAGTGAGACCCTATTCTCGCCGATGGGGACTCCGCCCCTCGCTGGCTGACACGCGCGCGGATTCCGTCGAGTATGCAGTCGAGACCAAAATCGAAGGCGCGGTCTGGGTCTTTGGAGAATCCGCCCGAATCAAGCGCCTCCAGCAGAGCCGGATAATGGCGCGCTTCCGACTCGCCGACCATCCACTTGTGATTGTCTAGTAGTATAGAACGCGATCAATCGGAGACACCTGCGAATATTTTCTGACTTCGAAGTAGTGGGTAAGGCTAAACTAAATTTTTGTCCGTATTCTCACAATTCACTAGGGCAGAGTAACTAATGCGAGCTGGAAAGATTCTTTCTATTGCGGTTGTGAGCCTCGCTAGCTTGATAGTGATCGCCGGGGCTGCAATCGCCGTAACCTTTTTTGCAACATCTCGGAGCGGAAAGCAGCAGAATTTTGCGCCCGCCGAAGGCCAGCAGGCCGTTTCTCCGGGGGGCGGTACCATTCTGTTTTCGCAAACTAGCGGAGACTCTTCATTCCTTTATCGTAAGGATCTTTCCAATGGAAAGAGCGTACGTCTTACGTCAGCCTTGAACGGGATTGAGTCGGAAGCGACCTTCTCACATAACGGCAAGCTCGTGGTCTATTCGTTTGCGAACTCGCCTGATTCTAAATCGAAGGTGTGGGTGGTGGGTGCGGACGGACGCAATCCTCACGCTATAACCGGCAAGGATGAGGACGCGCTTCACCCGGTCTTTTCTCCTGATGACTCAACGGTGTTTTACGCTGCGTCAAGATTTACGGGGAATCATTCTCCAATCGCCCGCCCAGCACGGCATGATTGGGATGTGTTTTCAATTCCTGTTCAATCGAATGCAGCGATTGAAAGTAGTGCACCTACGCAGATTACACATACGTCCTTTTATGATCTGCAATCCCTCGATATAGTCGCTGATGCGCTCAATCAGGGCGGAACTAAACTCTTGGTAAGCACAACCGGTTACCCGATTGGAGCATTGCTCGAGGAGTTTAATTTGGGGGCTTCAGGTAGGGACAAGATATTCCAACCTCACGTTCCAGGTGAATCATCAGTGGGGCCAGCGTACGGCGAAGCGCGCTTCATACATGATGGAATGGACATTCTACTCCTTGCTGCAACAGATACATCGGGGGGGAACTACGATTACAACGTCTACTCAATGAGTGACGTAACTGGAAGCGGCATTAAACAGCTCACTCACCTCAAAGGGATGACAAAGGAACTTAAGGTTCTGCCGGACGGAAAAGCTACTTTTGTGAACGGCGGAGTGGCTTCCGTACTGGATATCAGCGCGCAGACAGCGAAGCCACTCTAAGGTCTAGACCGATCGTTTTTAGGTGTGTTGACTTCTATTGCAGCTTGTTTGCATATGACCGGTGGCTAGGCAGTCATCAACTTGGACCCCACGCGTTAGCGATTCTCCTGCGACGTTGTTAGCGACGGTCTCGAGGACGTAATCTGCACAAGCTCAGTGCCAAGCTGTATGCCTTCGGCACGGACCTGCAAGCCCAGCAATCCGCACCTTCGCCGGCCTAGGCCCACGGCTTTGCTCCCATCAATACCGGTTGGCGTGTCCATCCAGCGGAGAATCCAGTCTTCGCCGTCCTGCGCTCGACGACTCCGCTTTGCCCGTCGACATCGCCGACTCGGATGCGAGACTCTCGAAATCCATTTACATGTCACTTAAAGTACTCATTTTCAAGGCCTCCGCCATGACCGATGCGCGCAAGAATGCTGTGGTTTGTAGCTTCCCTACGGCGGCGCATCTCACTGACTATGAAGATAGGTGCACTAGCGTTATCGGTCGTCATTCTCCTGCTTCCAGGATGTTTTGCCAACAACCCGGATGCACTCCGGGAACACACTGCGGATGCGACGGCTGCCGCAAAGCGTGACGCAGGCGCCATTGCGAAGGGCATTTTTGAAGGGTTGGTAAGAAAGGGCCCGACGAACATTAACAGCGCCTCATCGAGAGACTTGCAAAAGTTGCCGGGCATTACGCCGGAGCAGGCCGAGGCAATCATAGCCGGTCGCCCTTACGACGACGGCTCGCAACTGGTCCGCAAACATATTCTTTCCCAGGCTCAATACACCAGGATCCGTCCTCAGATTGTTGTGAAGTGAATGCACGAATTACCTACGCAATCCTTCGACCTCATCGCCCAACGACGACGCGGATAGCTGGCAATGGGATGGTGAAGGGATGAACATGCCGGAACAAACCTTCTCTTCTCGCGAGGAGATAATCACTTCGGACGGATCCAATTATTGTGCCTCGGCAACTCTCTCCATCAGATAATGTTAGGGTGGTCGATAATAAGCCCGGATGCGCTGCACTGCGATCTAAACTACAGTTGGAGCTTAGAAGTCGGTCCAGGCCTAATCCCAGAATCTCGAGAGCAGATTGGCACAATTTTCAAGCTTCTTCTGGGTCTCTGAATCGAATGCGTTTGGGATCTCGCTCTCGACATCCAATGTTCCAATCACTCTGCCATTCATCGCAATCACCGGAACGATGATCTCAGAACGTGTCGTGGCCAAAGCCGTCAGGTAGTCGGCGTCCTCTGCAACATTGTCGACGTTCACTGTGGCTTTAGCAGAGATGGCGCGAGATGTGAGCCCCTGGGTCACTGGAAACGTAGGGTACTCGGGCGCGGCAGGTCCGCTCCAAGCGACGTTCGAAACGGTACCCGCACCCATG
>DASYBJ010000559.1:0-12462 GCA_036500845.1 Acidobacteriaceae bacterium | reverse complement strand
GATCTCATCATCCATCTTCTTCTGCTGCTCAGGAGTGAGGAGTGGCCGAATCTGCCGCCTTGCTGCAAGTTTCACCTTTTGCATCACAGCTTGCTTCTCCTCGGGTGTAAACGCCTCGAAGCGGAGGAGCGGCTTGCTCACAGATTCTTCGCTGTGCAGCAGCGGCTCGATCTTCTGCTCCTGATCGCACGTTAGACCAAATGCCTCGGTCATCCGTTCCAGTAGCGCGTGGTGTCCTGGAATGCCGCACTGCGCGGGCGTTGGAGGCACCGAAGCATCTTGCGCTGCGAGAGGCCTTGCGTACGGAATCGAAGCGATAACCAGCATCAGTGCCAGTATGTCCAGTAGTCTTGAGGTTTGATGCGCACGAGGTAGATTGCAATGACGGCGTCTGTAAGCTTGCATAGGAATATCTCCTTGTCGGTAAGCGACTGTTCGTCTGGCATACCTAAAATTCAAAGCGTCCAACGAGCTGCACGAGGCGGCTATTGCCGGTAGTGGTGTTAATGACGCCTGGAGTGGCGCTACCGCCGATCACCGAGGACGGGTAACCGAAGCTGGCGTGATTCAATGTGTTGAAGGTCTCCGCGCGAAATTCGAAATGGGCAAATTCTCGAAGGGCAAAGACTCTCCCCAGGGCCAAATTCACCGTCACACTGTCTGGTCCCTCGAGAATGTTCCGGCCCGAATTCCCAAATCCAGAGCTAGGAACAGCGAAACATGCCGGGTTGAACCACTGAGCGATCGTACGGTTTGCCAAGGTTCCATTACAGAGCCGGTTCGGGCGTGTCGCCTGGGCTAGATCTTGGGTGCCGGGTACCGTAGGAGTGAACGGTTGCCCGCTGTAAGCCAGCACGCTGCCACTCGCCTGCCAATCCCGCAGCAAGGAATGTGTCGAGATCGTCTGATATACACCAGTCGCGGTAAAGTTATGGCGTATATCAAAGTCCGAGAGTCCATACTCGGCTGTCGGATTCAGAACGTTCTGATTGCCAAAATAACCGCCGCCCCCTGCATAGTTCACACCCGATTGCGAGTCGAGGGACTTGGCATAGGTGTAATTGGCACGGAAAAACAAACCGTGGTCGAATCTCTTGCGCACGGTGACTTGTCCTGAGTCATAGTGTGAGATCCCATTGAAGTAAGCCATCGTAATCGCTGAAAAGGCTGGAAACGGTCTCGAAGCCACTACACCTGAGATTCTCTCCTGGTTGTAATCGAATTCCTGCCCAAGGTGAGTACCTTTCGAACCAGCATAAGCAACCTCAAGCGCGATGCCATGGCCGAGGTCGCGTTCCAGCGTGAGATTGTAGCTTTGCAAGCTGGGCGAGGGTGCGTAAGAGTCATATCCGTTCGGTGTAAGGACGCCTGAGAGCGATCCGCCTGAAGCGGGAAATGGATTGGTCGGTGTAATGAAGCTCGACCCCGCAACGGTAGAGGTAGGAGACGCCGCTTGATAAGTTGTTGTTGCGGAAAAGGGAAACTGTCCCGCCAAATTGGTCCTGACAAAACTTAGCCTGGAGCCGGTGTAAAAGATGCCATAGCCACCCCGGATTACGGTTCGATCGCTATTGAATAGCCGCAACGCGAACCCGACACGCGGAGCGAATCTTCCCTTGTTCACATAGATGAGAGCCGTGGGATACCCCACGGCGGAGGCCGAAACATAATAACTCGCGAGCCCAGCCTGGTTTAGTACCGCAGACAGGTTCGGAACGACGGACGCATTCGTGTAGACGATCTTGCCCAGAGCGGGCACGAAGTTCGTGAGTTGTCCATTCTCTTCCGAGGGCAACGTCTGTAACTCATACCGCAGTCCGAGATTGAGGGTTAGACTCGACGTCACTTTGTAGTCGTCTTGTACAAACCATGCGTAGTTCGTATTGACGAGGTGGTTGGTGGCTCCCCCGGTCATCAAAATGCTGGTAGCCGGGTAGCCGGCGAGCAGGTCAGCAAGGGCGTTGGTGGTGGACCCGGCGGTAAGCCTTCCCGTATATGTAAAAGCGCCGTTCTTATTTGTGTTCGTTGGCTGCCACAGCTGGACATGCAGGATATCGCCACCAATCCTGAAGGTGTGTTTCTGCTTGCTCCAGCTCACCACATCATTTCCGTCATAGTCGTTCACAACATAGGTGATGGGAACGGACGCATTGTCTCCAATGCTCTCGTAGCCGGTTGGCTTGAAGCTGGGGAACGCGAGCAATGCCGGGTTAGTCGTGGTTCCATGGATTCCCAACTGGAGCGCGTAATTGGTGCCGGCGTCATGTGCGGCCTCATCCGATACGGTCCGGGTACGACCGTATCGGAAGTCGTTCACCAAATTCGGTGTGAACACTCTAGTCTCCGCAACGCTGATAAGAGTTTGATGCGAGGCGGTGTTCGAGCCGAAGGTGCCCAGACCAGAGCCAGACGTAGGGTTTGTGGATGTTTCATAGCGTCTGAGAAAACTACCCACGATGTGGTCCTTTTCTCTCAACTTCTGATCGATCTTGACAAGGCCGTTGTTCCAGTTGTTAACGCTATCGGTACTCAAGTAGTAGTTAGGATTGCCAGGTGACGCAACCAAATTGGGACGAGGGTAGTAAGAGAGCAGCTTAAGAGCTACAGAGTCCATCGCTGGAATTTTGTAGTAAGGCGCAGGGTACAAACAGCCGCTGACTTGGGCGGGCGGCGAACACAGCACCTTCGTGGTGGCAGTCGGTTTGTGAAAATAATAAGGCTTCCCGGCGGCGGACTGACTGAAATCTCCTGTCCGCTCAAGCGGTGTCGGCACGATCCCAGTTGCGCTGGTTCCCTGCACCTGGCGGTAGCTCTCTAGACTGAGAAGGAAGAAGGTGCGGTCCCGGCCGCTGTACACGTGCGGTATCGTGACTGGACCAGACAGGTTGCCGCCAAACTCGTTTCTGCGAAGCTTCGTCTTTGGAACGGCGATTTTCGTAAAGTTGAAGGGGGGAGCGTCGAACAAGTCATTGCGGACATACTCAAAGAGCGATCCATGAATGCTGTTGCCTCCGCTCTTGGTCACCATATTGACGACGCTCCCCGAAAGCCTGCCGTATTCCGCCGAATATCCGGAGGTCTCCATCTTGAACTCCTGCAGCGAATCAAGCGGCGGGCTGATCTGCGATCCGGCATCGCGAGGACTTTCATCATTGATGCCGTCGATGAAGACGCCGCTCGAGTCCGCGCGTGAGCCGTTCGCAACGTAGGGTGCACCCTTTGCTTTCTGTTCCGCCGGCTGGACCCCTGCTACCGTGAAAGCGAGGTCATTGAAGTTTCGTCCGTTCAGGGGAATCTTCGCTATCTCTACCGGAGTGATGAGATCTCCCTTGGACGATGTGTCCGTGTTTAAGAGACCAACATCGGCTGTAACGGAGACGGTCTGGGTTTCCCGCCCCACTTCGAGCGTCGCGTCAAGCCGCGCCGTCTGGTCCACAGTCAGCTCCAGCCTCGTCTCGTTTAGCTCGCGAAAACCAGGCATGCTGATCGTTACGTCGTAGAAACCCGGTGCTAAGTTCGAAACCGTATACGTTCCTTGATCACCGGTTGTCGTGGTGCGCACTTCGCTTGTGCTGACATTGCGGATTCGTATCGTCGCACCAGCGATCGCTGCCTTCGAAGTATCCACGATTTGCCCTACTAGAGTCGCCGTCGGCCCTTGCGCCATGGCGGCTCCGGTGAAGATACAGAACATGATCATTGCAAAAACTCGGGACTTCGGCCTCATTGGTCCTCCTTACTCGGTCGAGCTGGCCATGCCGGTTTGCATACCGGTCTCTGTTTCTTTCCGGCTGTTGGCCCAATAAGACGGCCAGCCTCGATCTGTCTGTTCCCTTGTTGTCTGTTCCCCTGTTCCCCGTTCCTTTGTTGCGACCACCTGCTTGTGCCTCACTTCATGCTTGCGCTCGTTACATCTCCTTTCGGGGGCTCCATCAGCTCCACACGGTTCCTGTCCAAGTCGTAGATCTCTACCACATTCTTGCCGTTTCCGAGTTGGTGGGTATCGGCGATTGCGTCAGGAAAGGTTTGGACTTCAGGCTTGGCCCGCAACTCTGTGGTGACCTTTGGAACATCCGGTACCGAAAGGCAGATGTGATTCTTGACGTGATAACGGGCAGCCGTAGGGGTCTTCTTCTCATGCCCCAGCTCAAATCGATCGGGACCATCACCGATCTTCATCTTGCTGCCGTCTCCTTCTTTCTCAAATCCGAATGCATCACTATAAAATTTCCACGACGTTTCCTGGTCATCAACGAGCAGTCCAAGATGGTCTATGTGGGTAGAAATGCGGTTCTCGAGCATGAACTTGCCTTTGGTACTCCCCGTCAGGCTCTTAGGCTGATACTGGACAACTTCGATGGTGAAGCCGGAGGGATCGGTCACATCGAAGCTCAAATCTCCAGCTGGGTCTGGAGCAACTTTGTCAGAAACCTTATATCCGGCGTTCGCCAATTTCGTCCGCATGCCCTTGGCGTCATTGGTCTCAAAAGCGGCGTCATGGAGATATCCATGGTTCTCTGGAGAACCCACGAAGAGCACGATAAACTGGCGATCGTTGATCTTGATGTAGACAACGCGCGTGGAGCCGTCGATCTCCTTGGTCGAAAAAGCTTCTTGAAAGCCTAGAAAGCCCTCATAGTAAGCTCGCGCCTTGTCCAGATCGCTCACATAGTATGCGATATGAGCGACCCCCAAAATACGCGGCTCTTTCGCCTGGCCCGCTCCCCATCCTGCAGAAGACAAAGTTGCTGCAAGCAGGATGAAGACTGCGATTCGTAGCAGATCAAGTTTCGTCATCCACCTTTGGTGTTCGCCCCGAAGGTTCCTTGCGATGGACTTATATTGTGTGAGCATTGCGCCGGTTCCCTCTCGACATCCACGCTTTTGAAATCCCAACGCCTTTGAAATTCACGGCTCCGGGCTTGTCGATGTTGTTAAACCGGTTTGCCGGATCGATCGGCAAGTGAATTCACGGTAAAGGGACTCTACTGGAGTCGAATCCGGCAACCCCTTCCGATGCAGTGGTTTACTTCAACCGACTCTTTACGTAAAGACCTCGGTAACACCTGCATTGACCGTAAAGATTTGAATCAATTAGAATCCCGCACGAAGTGGACCGTAAGAGTTCAAACAACTCTGCAGAGGGTCATAGGCTCCTGGTACATCGGGTTGTCTCCAGTAGCTATTTGAAAAAGTCAGCCCGGCTCAGTGAAATGTTTCTCTATCTCTGCGGCCGGGTAATTGATCAGTCTGCCGACGATATTCACGAACACGAAGTAGGGCGCGAGGTCTTCGGACGTCCTGACGACTACGATACGGCTGCCGACAATATCGTTCGCGTCCATGCGTCGATGTTACGCAAGCGCATCGACCAGTACTTCGCCGCCGAGGGCAGAAGCGAACCCACCATTATCGAAATTCCGCGCGGAAATTATGCTCCGGTATTTCGTGCCCGTCCTGCCGGCGCAATTGTGCCCCAGCCGATTGTTGCGCCCGTTCCCGCAGAGCCGGTAGCAACTCCCGCTCCGGTTCCTTTGCCCGCCGATCTCGCTCCCGCTGCTCCACCGCGAAGGAACTGGCAGATGCTGTTGCCTTCCGCCCTGGCGCTCATCTTCGCCTGCTCGACCTTTTTCCTCTTGTTGAGGACTCGCGATGTCGCGCATGCGAACATCTCCATCCCAGCGAATCAGGTGAACGTTCGGAAATTTTGGTCTCAGATTTTCTACGCGGAAAGGCCAACAGACATAGTTCTCGATGATGCCGCTGTGGGTTTCTACCAGGAGCTTACGTCGCAGCAAGTCAGCCTTTCCGATTATTTCGACCGCAGCTATCTGCGCTCGCTCACGGCGAATACGGCAAAACCGGAGCGCGATTTCGCGGAACCGTTTCTTTTGAAACGGCAGTCCAGCTTTGCCGACCTTGGCATCTGTTCAAGACTGATGCAGACCGCGGCTGCGTTGCAAGGGAGCGCCAACATTCGCTTCGCCAGAGACTTCTCCTTCCGGGAGGTTAAGTCCGGAAACGTGATTCTCCTGGGCAATAGCCGCTCCAACCCTTGGATTCAGCCATTCGAAGCTCGTCTCGCGCTGCGTTGGAGGTTTGATGCGCCACGAGGAATCTACTACCCCACGAATACGGCTGCACCCACCGCAGAACAGGACAAATTCCGTGCTACCGCAGAGGCTAGCGCGCCGCACCAGGGGTACGCCACTGTATCGCTTCTCCCAAATATGAACGACACCGGCAAAGTATTGATTCTCACGGGAACGGGAGGCTCCGCTTTGAACGCGGCCTTGGATTTTCTTTCCGATGAGCACTCGGTATCGGAGATCCGTTCTGGCCTGCCGCAAAGCAAGAGCAACGACTTTCCATATTTTGAAGCTCTGTTGAAAACCGAGAGCCGCACTAGCCTTCCTAGAAACACGACGATCGTTCTCCTCCGTCACACACAACCGTGACGAATGAGGATTGCGACGCGAGCAAGCCGACCCGCGGAACGGTGTCAGGCTTAGTTGGGGTCACTACACCAAACGGCAAAAATCGCACGTTTAGGCTTCGTTGCGAAACCCTATCGCCATCACAAAGCCAATCCCAATATCTTTGTGCAACGCAGAATACGGGGCCTTTCAGCCAAAGGCGGACCCGTGCAGAAACGTCGTTTGAGCAGTTGTGCGCAGTGGCTAGTACGATTGCGTCATGCTTAGAATGGCCATGCGTTGTGTCTCTTTGTTAGTGGTTCTTACAGCGTGCGGGGCCGGCTTGTACGCCGAGCAGCCTCAACCCAGCATAGCCTTGAACTACTCTTTTGAGCCGATCGTCAGAGACAGCAAGCTGGTCATCCAGATTCTCTTGGAATTTAAAGGTCCTCCCATCCAAACAGATAGCCTTGTCCTGCCATCCAGCTGGGGGGAGGCGACTCACCTCGAAAAACAGATCACCAATGTTAAGAATGTTCATCATGCGGGGCGCGTCCGGATCACCTACGATCTCGTCAAGGATTGGGTTATGCCACCGCCCCGTGCGGATCATCGTGCGCTTCTCGAACCGGAGTACTTCGAATTCAATACCCAAAACGCGTTGATTCACCCGCCTTTCGAGTCTTCAGACCTCGTCGTCGCTCATTTCGACTGGCGTAAACTTCCTCGCAATTGGTCTGTGGCAACGAGTTTCGGGACGGGCACGCGCCGGCAATCTTTCCGCGGCAGCTGGTTTGAGATGAGAAATGCACTCTTCGCTGGTGGCGATTTCAGGATTCAGCGGAGGGCGATCGCGGGCCGGCCGCTAACAGTGGCCATCCGAGGACAATGGAAGTTCACCGATGTGGAAGCTGCCTCACGAGTGGAGAAACTCATCTCAATCGAGCGCACGTTCTGGCACGATTACAACTTTCCGTATTACCTGGTCACCATCTCGACCTTCGGCCGCGAGGGGGGAGGTGCCGGGGGCGGTGGATTCACGAATGCTTTCGCCCTGTTCATCCCGAAAGCATCCCCTTTCGGATACGACATACAATCGCTGCTTGCACACGAAGTCTTTCACGCGTGGAACCCTTACCGAATGGGTACGGTACCAAGCCCGAGCGTTCCGCTGGCTTGGTTCACCGAAGGGTTTACGACCTACTATCAGGACGTTCTGTTGCTTCGGGCCGGTATGCTGAGCTTCGCGCAGTACGTCGATAGGACGAACGAGAAGATTCGGAAATACCTATTGTCACCAGCGAAAAACATTTCAAATGAGGAGATCGTCAGTCGTTCTCAAACCGATTCGGCGATCAGTGAACTTCCTTATTCGCGTGGCGCGATCACCGCCCTGTGGTTGGACTGGCAAATTCGAGAACGCACGCGGGGGAAAGCATCTCTCGATACTGTCATGCTGGATTTGGTGCGTACATCCCGTGGGACAAACCCGCCACTGACAGAGGATCGGATACTTCGTGCAGTCGGTCAATATGTCGACGCGGGCACGCTACAGACGCTCCGTGATGATGTGGAGCTGGGCAAGACGATTTCCATTCCCGCTGCTGCCCTGGGCCCGTGCGTGACGCTCCAGAGGGACGACATTCCTGCTTTCGAGTTGGGGTTTGAGCGGGAAGCGTTACTAGGTCAGCATATCGTGTCAGGGTTGCAACCTGAGAGTGCCGCTTTTCAGGCCGGACTGCGCGAGGGGCAGCCGGTGACAGAAATGAGCATTTACTGGAACGATGTATCAAAACCCGTGAAGCTGACAGTTCGTACTGAAAACGGCAGCAAAACAATCGAGTACTATCCGCGTGGAGCATCCGGAGGTCTGATACCCCAATATCATCTCAACGTTGAGGCACCCACTAGTCAAAACCAGTGTGGGTCGTGATCCGTCACGGTAAACAAGCCTCTGGTCCAAAGGACCAGAGGCTAAGCGTACGATTATTGGTGCGGCGTGCGAAGGCGCGGTCTTTCAGGGGGTGCGAATCCCGCCCGGCAACTTTCGCTCCAGCCGGTAGCAATCGGAGCAGTCGCGGAGGTAACGATGCGGCTGAAGCCTCCGGTGAAGAGGGTCATATATGGGACTTGGCGAGTATGCAGGCCGTAACGAAAGTGAACGCTGAGCAGGCCTCGAAAGACGCGATGCGGAAGCCGACCCACCCAAAATTTGGGGAAGGCTGCCACCACGGGGTGAAAGAGCGAAATATACACTCTGCGGTTCCGCCGGGGTATTGGCGACAGCATGCATACAAGAGGAAGACCGATGCAACACGGGAAGCTCCTGTGCGTGGTCGGCGCAACGACCAACCGGTAGCCGGTGACGGATCGACCGGGCGCACTGGGGTGACGGAAAGGCCCCCGTAGTACTGAGGAAGCTGGGTAACGCCAGTGAAGGGAAGGGCCCTTAGTTCAGAACCAACGTTGAAAGTGGGAAAGGACAGGAGATTGGGAAACCTAGTAACTCCGACTAGTGTCCAGAAATTGCGGACGCGTTACATGCGAAAGCGAAGGAAGAACCCGAGTTTCGCTTTTATGCCCTGTATGACAAGATCCAGCGAATGGATGTGCTAACCCACGCCTATGCCTGCTGCCGCGCTAACAAGGGAGCACCGGGCGTAGACGGGTTGACGTTCGACGGTGTCGAGGCGTACGGAGAGGAGCGGTGGATTGGGGAACTGGCGCAACAACTCAGGGAGGAGACATATCGTCCGCAAGCGGTAAGAACGGTCTACATTCCAAAGCCGGATGGTAAACAGACACCGCTAGGCATTCCGCGACTAGCGGAAAGGGTGTGTCAAATGGCAGCAATGCTGGTCTTGGAGCCTATCTTCGAGGCCGATCTGCCGTCAGAACAACATGCCTACCGACAGAATCGGAATGCACACAGCGCCGTGTGCGAGGTACGCAGATTCGGATTCTGGTGCAGCGGGAATCGACTCAGTCAGCAGACATTAACCTCGTCCAAAGCCGGACAGACAAACATAACCATGCAGCCCATTTCAACGCCGTCAAGGTGACGATCAGCGTCTATGCTTATGTCTGGGGCTGACAAGCGGGGACATCCCGCGCAACAGGGACTCCTGCGCATGCGCGAGGTGGCGCCGCATGAGGTTGTCGCAGGCGGCCACATCATGCTCTGACAGAGCTCGAAGAATTTCTTCATGTTCCTCCTGCCCTGTGGGGCTGGGTCCTGGACTGAGAATGCCAGGAAAACGGTAAAGCCTTAGGAGGGACCAAACATCGCCGTAGAGAATATCGAGTAACCGGCTGTTGCGACTGGCTTGTGCAATCTGAAAATGGAAGTCGAAGTTGTGCCATGCGCCGTAAAGCTCTGCTCGAGGATTCGACTGAACCTCCCTGTGGCGATCCAAAGTTGCACGCAATTTGACAAGTTCCTGCTTAGTAATGTGTTGAGCGGCAAGGCGGCAAGCCGTAACCTCCAAACCCTCCCTTACCTGGAAGAGTTCAGCAACTTCTTTCCGAGTCAACTCCGCCACCGAAGTACCGCGGTTGGCGTGACGCACGACGAGCTTTCTACCTTCCAGACGACGGACGGCTTCACGAAGAGGACCGCGGCCTACTCCTAAAGAGTTGGCAATCCGAGCTTCACGAAGTCTTGTTCCGGGAGGAAACTCGCCGCTGAAGATCGCCTTCTCCAGTTTGGCAACCAGATCATCGACCAACGATAAATTTGCCGCTGCTTTGGGCAAGATTATTCCTCTCTCCGAACTTCCCTACTCTCGATGCTCGCGCCAAGTCTTCCTATTCTCAATCTATCGACAATTATGCCTTGACATCGGTCCACGAAGAGGGCTACGTTCGCCGTGCTCGAAAGTGTCTACACTTTATCTCATCAAAAGTGCTTTCAGCTCTCGGGCCAATGAGGTGCACCATGCCCGCTAACCTTCTCAAGGCGGATACGATGTTTCGGCCGTTGGCGATCGTTTTCACAGTAGCATGTCTGTCATGTGGCACGAAAGTTCAAGCACAATCAACTGGAGCCACGCTGTCTGGAAGGATCACAGATGCTTCAGGAGCCACGCTCAGAGCCACCGTCCTTCTCAAAAATAAAGCTACTGGAGTGGAACGTAGGGTCTATTCGGAGAGCGACGGATTGTATACAGTTTTGAGTATGGATGCGGGTGTGTACTTGATTCATGTGACCTCAAGCGGGTTCGGACCGGTGGTACAGGACAGTGTGAAGCTGGATGTGGGCTCGACGCGAGAGCTGAACTTCAGCATGGTGCCTGGCAGTGTGAGTCAACAGATTGAAGTGACCGCCGCTAGTGCTGACGTTGAGACCGACACGGCGATTGTTAGCGCAACCGTTGGGCAGAAGCGCATCGTCGACCTTCCACTCAATGGCAGAGACTGGACCCAGCTTGCGACGCTGCAGCCAGGCGTAATCAGCATTCGGGCCCAGCAGCCAACCACCGGCAACTCCAATCGGGGCGCCCGCGGTTTCGGCAACCAATTGGCAAGCAACGGCCACAGCCCGTACGAGAACACATACCGCATCGATGGCATCAATGAAAACGACTACTCGAACGGAGCTCCGGGCGACGTCATCGGGGCAAACCTCGGCGTCGATGCCATCGAGGAGTTCAACGTGGTCACCACGGCCTACACGGCCGAATACGGACGAACCTCCGGAGCTGTCATCAACGCCATCACACGATCCGGCACCAACCAGATTCACGGTAGCGCGTATGTCTTCGACAGAGACAAGATCTTCGACGCAAAGAATTTCTTCGACAATCCCGCCTTCTCGATTCCGCCATTTCACCGCGTTCAGTTTGGTGGCACGTTGGGAGCCCCCATCCGCAGGGATCACACTTTCATCTTTGTGAACTACGAAGGCATCCGGCAGTCGCAGAGCCAGCCTTTCATCAGTATCGTGCCCTCTGCGACCGCCCGGACCGGACAGATCCACGACTCAAACGGCGTCCTCACGCCAGTCAAGGTAAGCCCGAACATCGTTCCATACCTTGCCCTCTATCCGTTACCGAATGGCGCATTGAGCTCCTTCGGAGACACCGGGATATACAACAGCTCCGCCCTGCTCAAGTTGAAGGAGAACTTCGTGCAGACGCGCTTCGACCAGACCTTTTCTGATAAGGACAGCTTGTCGTTGACTTACCTCTACGACAACGGCCCGGAGACGCTGCCCGACGCCCTCGGGAATGTACTGAACGAACTCAGCGTGGGTCGCGATGTCGCGGCTATATCGGAACGTCATATCTTCGGTCCTAACCTCGTCAACGTACTGCGCGTTGGCTATAACCGCAGCCTCGGGCATATTCTGACACCGGTCTCGGCGCTCAACCCGGCTGCGGCAGACCACTCGCTCGCTTACACACCGAATGCCTTTGCGCCGTTTAGCTCCGTTACCGGCCTCACGTCCACAGGAGGCTTAGGTAGCCTTCGCCAGGCACAGGCGCACTATAACTCCATCCAGTTTAACGACGATGTGTCGCTGACACGCGGCGTTCACTCTCTAAAGACGGGTTTCGCATACGAGCACATCAACGCAGACGTGCAAGGAAAAAACCAGAACGGGACCGCTACCTTTGACGGATTGAGCCAGTTCCTGACGGGTACCCTGCGGAGTGCACTGTACCTTCCCTCTGCCACGACGAATCCGGTGGAGGCCGTCGATAATCTATTCGCCGGATACAGCCAGGATGACTGGCGCGTCCGCAGAAACCTAACCGTAAGTCTCGGCTTCCGGTATGAGTTCCTCACCATTCCGTACGATAAGAAGGACAGGGCCGGACTCATCCTGAACCCGGTAGCTGCTCCAAGTGCGGCCTCACCGTTCGCCTGCCCCGCCGTGGTCAGTGCCACGACTGTTCCGGGATGCGTAGTGCCTGTCAAGCAATTCTGGCAGACCAATCCGACGACTCATAACTTCGAGCCTCGGGTCGGTTTCTCGTATAGCCCTTACAAGAACGGCAACACCGCAATCCGCGGAGCGTTCGGCATCTATGACATGCTTCCA
>DASYBJ010000558.1:0-7577 GCA_036500845.1 Acidobacteriaceae bacterium | reverse complement strand
GTCCACGCAGAAATAGAGTTCGCCTTTCCCAGCTTGGATCATGCTCGAAAAATCAGCGTCTTCAAATGCGCCGGACGGGCCACGGATCTGGCGAACCCACTCGGGTGTGTCGAGCAGGGCGAGAATGCGGTTCGCGATGGTCAGGATCAACGCACCCAGGGTGCCCGAATATCCGCCGCGACCTTCCACCGATGTCCGCAACGCGTCTCATTGAAGCTCGAAAGACAGCGGTCGATGCTTTGATGTTCGACGGTATTCCCATGCAAGCCCTCATTAGAGAATCGTTACAAACGTGTATCAAATTCGAATGCGGTAAAGGCGCCCTTCGCTCCTGCAAGCAGGCTACCGATACCGCGAAGAATAGCGGTCGTGGCAAATTATTTCAAGACCTGCCAACGATATGAAAAAACTTGATGAGCTGCTTCCTGCTGCCTAGCATCCTGCCAAAAAGGGAGTCCGCCTGATGGATGTATCACCCGCCGAGCATCGGGCCCTCATCTCAGAGCTCGATCATCTGATCTCCGAGGAACGAAATCCGAATACCATGGAGATCGACCTGCTGCCCACCGCGGAGGTTCTGCGCGCCATTAATCGCGAGGACCGATCGGTGCCGGATGCGGTCCGAAAAGTGATCACCGAAATTGCGCGCGTCGTTGACCGCATTGTTGATGCCTTCGGCAAGGGCGGGCGGCTCATCTATATGGGAGCGGGCACTAGCGGACGGTTGGGCGTTCTAGATGCTGCTGAATGTCCCCCGACCTTCGGCGTTCCCGGCGACATGGTAGTAGGTTTGATTGCGGGCGGCGCGGACGCTCTTGCGGGAGCAGCAGAAGGCGCCGAGGACGATGCCGAAGAGGGCGCAGCGGCCCTAAAGGGCATCGGACTAACCCAAAAGGACGTTGTCGTCGGCATTGCCGCCAGCGGCCGAACGCCGTATGTGGTGGGCGGGCTGACCTATGCCAAAGCTCTTGGCGCGACGACGGTCGCCCTATCTTGTAATCAAGACTGCACCATCGCGCACATCGCCGACATTGCGATCTTGCCTGTGGTCGGGCCCGAGGTTCTGGCTGGCTCGACCCGTTTGAAATCGGGTACGGCGCAAAAGCTTGTGCTCAACATGCTTACGACCGCGAGCATGATTCGCCTGGGAAAGTGCTACCAGAACCTGATGGTTGACCTTAATCCGGCCAACGTGAAGCTCATCGCCCGCGCGGCGCGCAACGTCATGCTGGCAACGGGTTGCGCAGCGGAACAGGCCCAAGAGGCGCTCAAGCGGGCAGACAACGACGTCAAGCTCGCGATCCTGATGACGGTTACCGGTATGCCTATCGATGAGGCTAAGTTGGCTTTGCGTAGCGCGGGCGGCTTCCTTCGTAAAGCGATTGCTCGCTCGATCTAACATTGTTCGGATTGGGGATGTTAACGACAGTTAGTAAAAGCGTTGTTAATAAGTGTTGCGCAAGCGACGGACGCCTTTTGTTTTTGATTTAGAGAGCGAGGAACGAGCGAACAAGGACCAAAAGCAAAAGACAGTGACCTCTTCAGCACGGAGCGGAGACGAGCTCAAGCTTAAAACGGAATAAATGGGGGGCAGCCGTGCGCCGTGGAAAGGGCGTCGTGATCCAGTAGGAGGAAGAAACCTACCCGGGAAGAGTTGCTCCACCCGGAAGCAGTCGGAGCGTGAGGGGCTGGTAACGGTCCAGCACGAAGCCTTCGACGCAAAAGGTCCGGCAAGGCCGGATCAGCAAGCACTTAGACCATAATGAAAACTGAACGCCGAGAAAGCCTCGAAAACATTAATGTGACTGCCGAGCCGCTGGCTCCAAGGCGAAGGCCGCCGTCTGGTTGGGAAGTGAGCAACACGCGCACCGACTGGAAGCACCGGGGTAGTGGCGATGGTATGAGTGCGAAGGATCGGGAAGTCAACACGGGAAGCCTGATACAGCGGGAAGCAAGATCCCAACCAGAGGTCCGCGAGGAACAGGCTGGGCTGGATCGGGTGGCGGAAAGGTTCGTAGTAGCGATGAAGCGACTAACCATCGTGGAGCAAAGGGACCTTAGTTCAAGGGCAATGCAGAAAGTGGTGAGAGCGCGGAGATTGATGTGAATCTAGCAACTCCCAAAAGCGTTCGGAAACTGCAGAGAGCGTTGTATGCCAAAGCGAAGGCAAATCCGGCTTATCGCTTCTATACGCTATACGATAAAATCTACCGGAAGGACGTGCTGCAAGAGGCCTGGAGCCGATGTCGAGCAAACGACGGGAGTTCTGGAGTCGATGGGCAAAGCTTCGCGGGGATAGAATCCAAAGGCGTCGAAGCATGGCTGGAACAATTAGCGCAAGAACTGCGAACCAAAACCTACCGACCGCAAGCGGTACGGAGGGTCAACATTCCTAAAGCGGAGGGTAAGACACGGCCGCTGGGAATTCCGACTATCAAAGATCGGGTGGCACAGTTGGCAACGGTCATCGTGTTAGAAGCGATCTTTGAAGCGGATCTGACAGACGAACAGTACGCGTATCGACCGAAACGAAGTGCACACGACGCAGTCCGGAAGGTGCACGAGTTTCTAAATAGAGGATACACCGATGTAGTCGATGCCGACCTTAAAGGGTACTTCGATACCATTCCACACCATGAGTTGATGAAAAGTGTCGCGCGGCGCGTGAGCGATGCTGCGATGCTGAGAGTAGTCAAAACCTGGCTGGAAATGGCCGTTGAGGAAACCGACAAAAGAGGGAACAAACGGCGAACGACAGTAAATAAGGATAGCGGCAGAGGAACTCCGCAGGGAGCACCGGTCTCGCCGCTGCTGGCCAACCTGTACATGCGCCGCTTCCTGTTGGGATGGAAGCAGCAAGGCTGGGAACAAAAGTTACAAGCCCACATCGTCAACTACGCTGATGACTTCGTAATCCTGTGCCGTCGAAAGGCGGCGGGGGCACAAGCACAGATGGTAAAGATGATGGAGAAGCTGAAACTGGAAGTAAACCAGCAAAAGACACGCATCTGCCATGTGCCCGAAGAATCATTCGACTTCCTGGGGTACACGCTGGGACGATGTCATCGAGTCAAAACAGGCCAAGCCTATATTGGGACCAAACCCTCGAAGAAACGCGTGCTCAAATTCTGTGAGAGCATCAGCTAAAAGACCCAACGGGAAGCCTGCGGGCGAGATACCGAAGAACTGATTGGAGAACTCAACCTGATGTTAAAGGGGTGGGCCAACTATTTTCGGCTTGGTTCGGTGAGCAAGGCCTACGAAAGCGTGGATAGCCACGTTCGAAACCGGCTGCGCCAATGGTTGCGACGAAAGCACAAGATAAAGGTACGAGTCGAGAAGCACTTTACCGACGACTATCTTTATCAACAGCTCGGGGTAATCCGGCTGACCCACTTTCAAGCCAACTTGCCGTGGGCGAAGGCTAAGTAATACCCTTGTCCGAAAGCCGGATGCGAAATGTGGTCTTCCCACTTATGTGGTGTTGGGCTCGTAACCTCCGTGCTATCAGGTAGAGGACCAAAACTGAAGACCACATAACTAAGTTCCAAATACTTGTCGGACCTGGTCACATCTTGCCAGGAAATCCGGCATGTTTGAAACATTGTTCAAGTATCCACGCGTCCTGGCGCGCCACCGTGAAGGCCCGGTGGCCGATGCCCGGGGACGATTTCTAACCCATTGCGCTGAGCTAGGCTTGGCGCGTGAGAGCCTACTACGTACTGCCCGAGAGGTTCTGATAATTGCCAAGCACATCGATTTAACCACCGGTGAGGTGATCAGCATCCATGACGTTGAAGTAGCTGCTGATCGCTGGGGCGCTCATCAACGGCGGCACCACCGGCTTCGTGGTTTCACCTTGGACGGCTCTCGGCAACTGTTCATCCAGCAAGCCCTGGCTTGGCTTCGCTTCCTTGGCCGTTTGGAAGAGCCAGACAATGAGACTATTCCTTTCGGGGGCCTGCTCGAGGACTTTGCTGTCTATATGCGCGACCAACGCGGTTTATCTGCGGTCACAATCCGCAATCGATGCTGGCATGTCGAGAAGTTCCTGGAGTGGTTGACCGAACTGAACCGTTCTTTTGCCGAGATCTCAATCAGCGATGTAGACGCGTTTTTGAGCTTAAAAGCTGACCAGGGCTGGAGCCGAGTTTCCTTGGCCACAAGTGCGCAAGCCCTGCGCTCGTTCTTTCGCCATGCTGAAGCTCGCTCCTGGTGTGCTCTCGGCTTGGCATCCGGCATCGATGGCCCGCGTGTATTTAAGCAGGAAGGACTTCCTGTGGGACCAAGTTGGGCGGATGTGGAACGACTGATTTTGACGGCTAGCGGAGATCAGCCTCGTGATATCCGCGACCATGCCATCCTGTTGCTATTTGCGCTTTACGCCTTGCGCAGTGGAGAGGTTGCTGCTCTACGACTGGAAGATCTCAACTGGGACCGCGAGATCATTGTCGTTGCGCGTCCCAAGCAACGGCGGGCGCAGGAATATCCGCTGGTCAAGAGCATGGGCGAAGCAATTGTCCGTTATCTTCAACAGGTACGACCACGCTGCGCCCGCCGAGAGATCTTTCTGACCTTGAAAGCGCCGTTCCGCCCACTTTCCGCAGGCGCCTTGTACCACTTGGTCAGCAGCCGTTTGTCCGAACTGAGCATAAAGATCCCACGGCGCGGACCACATTCGCTCCGGCATGCCTGCGCCGGACATCTGGTGGCTGAGGGGCTCTCACTCAAAGAGATTGGTGATCACCTCGGACACCGTAGTGCATATGCAACCCGGATCTATGCCAAGGTGGATTTGGCTGGATTGCGAGAGGTAGCAAACTTCGAACTCGGAGGCCTCTTATGAAGCTGTCTGAGCTTGCCGCCAAGTATGTCGCGCACAAGCAGTCGATGGGCATGCGCTTCTGCACAGAAGAACGCACCCTGAAGTCGTTTTGTCGATCGATGGGCGATATGGCAATTACAGAGGTCCAGGCCGATCGAGTGCATGCTTATATCGCTGGCACCGGACCGGTGACACGGTTCTGGCACCGTAAGCACGTTGTGCTCCTTGGCTTCTATCGTTTCGCCATCGCGCGCGGTTATGTCACCATCTCTCCGCTGCCCACGATTGTGCCTAAACTGCCTCGGGCCTTTGTACCTCACATCTACTCGCACGACGAGCTGCGGCGCTTGCTCGAAGCCACCACTTTTTGCGACAACAACTCGCATAGCAACATCGAGTCAGATACCTGCCGCACTCTTATTCTCCTACTGTATGGTGCCGGTTTGCGGATCAGCGAGGCGCTCGCGCTCACACTGGCCGATGTAAATCTTTCGGCCGGTATCCTTCACATTCAGGAGAGCAAATTCTACAGGACACGACTCGTGCCACTCAGCCCTGAGTTAACCCGCGTACTGAGCACCTACGCAACGAAGCGAGAGATACAGCATCGGAGCTACCCGCAGGCCCCTTTTTTTGTTTCTCGCACCGGATATCGGCTAACACGCCGCTCCGCAGAGCACACATTTAGTCGATTGCGTCTCCGAGCCGGTGTATTGCGCCACGATGGGTCTCGTTATCAGCCGCGTCTTCACGATCTCAGGCACGCTTTCAGTGTTCATCGTCTGGTTGCTTGGTATCGCCAAGGAGCTGACGTGCAGCGCCTATTACCGCAATTAGCCACCTACCTCGGACACGTTCATATCGCGGCTACCCAGCGTTATCTAACCATGACGCCGGAGCTCCTGCAGGAGGCCAACAAGCGGTTCGAACACTATGCCCGGGAGGGATCAAATGATTAACGCCACCCTGCTGGGCAGCTGGGTTAGACGCTTCCTATTGGAACATCTAGTAGGCGAGCGTAATCTGGCACGGAATACCCAACGAAGTTACCGCGATACATTAGCTTTGCTCATTCCTTTTGTTGCAAAGAAGTCGGCTAAAGTCGTTGACCAACTTACAGTGATCGATCTGTCGGCCGACCTTGTGCGTCTCTTTCTCACCGATTTGGAAGAGTCTCGTCAGTGCGTGATTGCAACCCGCAATCAGCGACTTGCTGCGATCCACGCACTGGCCCGTTTTGTGGGCGAGCACAGTCCGGAGCATATAGTCTGGTGTGCTCAACTCCGTGCGATCCCATTCAAGAAGACTACCAGCACAGTCATTGCCTATCTCGATAAGCCAGAGATCGATGCCCTATTGGCCGCACCCAATTGCCAAACTGCCCAGGGCCGTCGCGACCATGCTCTGTTGTTGTTCCTTTACAACTCCGGAGCTCGCGCCGACGAAGCGGCCCAGTTGATCATTCGCGATCTTCACCTCGGCTCTTCGTATGTGAGAGTCATTGGTAAAGGCGGAAAAGAGCGTCAATGCCCACTATGGTCGCTGACCGTTCAAAAACTCACTCCCCTCGTCGCCAACCGTCCTTCATCGGATCGCGTCTTCTTAAATCGCTGCGCTCGCCCCATTACGCGCTTCGGTATCCACGCGCTGGTCGAGCGCTACGTCAGTAAGATCGAAATCACGATGCCCTCTCTGGCAGCCAAACGAGTAAGTCCGCACACGATTCGCCACACGACAGCCACCCACCTTCTTCGTGCTGGTGTGGACATCAACACAATCCGGGCATGGCTTGGACATGTCTCTCTCAACACGACCAATGTCTACGCGGAGATCGATCTCGAGATGAAGACAAAAGCTCTGGAAAAGTGCCGGCTTACTCAAGACCCACGAGCCCCAAGGCGCTGGCGGCAGGACCCTCAACTGATGGAATTCCTGCGCTCACTATAGCGCTTTTGTTATGTGGCGTAGAGTGCATCCAATGGGCATATACGCCAATGGCTTACGAGCCCAACACCACATAAGTGGGAAGACCACATTTCGCATCTTATGTGCTGGAGCACATAAGATGCGGGAGATCCGCACGTCCGGTTTGATGAGCGGGATCTGGAAACGGGACCATCAGTCACCGCGCCAGATCTCGACTCTACCCCGCGAGGTTTACGAGACGGGGAAGGCAGCCGTTTAAGCCGCAGACGGTACTCTTGCGCTTGGAGGCCTCCGCGGGTGGGAACCAATCTGGCGAAGCCAGACACTTTACAGGAGTGGTTTTAGGCGAACCCGGGTGCGCCTAGGAGAATGAGGAAGGAGAGACGCTTTGGGCTCGATGGGGAGAAAGTCTTTTCTCCCAAAATGACTAAGAAAACAATGGGATTCTGCATTGGCTTACCCTGAAACGGCATGCAAAAGATTTTTAATCAAAGTATTGTAGAAAAGAAAGGCGCGAGCGGAGCAGGCGCCGGCAAGGTCAATGCCAGCGAAAGCTTTTCATCGAAGTGAAATTATGTCGCCTCGAGATAAACTGAAGACAAACGGTCGTTCCAAGCCTCGAGTGGTCGTTGTCGGTGGGTACAATGCCGACCTCTTGATTCGATGCGAAACACCGCTTGTTGCTGGAAAAAGCCTAGTTGGCGGTCCGATGCAGATTTACGGTGGAGGCCGCGGAGCCAATTGTGCAGTCGCGGCAGCGCGGGCCGGTTGTGCGGTCGCATTTGTTGGGGCATATGGTCGAGACTGGTTTGGTGGAATGGCGCTT
>DASYBJ010000557.1:0-15158 GCA_036500845.1 Acidobacteriaceae bacterium | reverse complement strand
CGACGATTCACTAATCTGCTGGCTAAGTAGAGAGTGCTCGTGCAATCTCGATAGCAAACGGCGTGCCTGTGTCGTGGACGAGACTCAATCCGACTCTCGTCTCCGTTTCTATCAGCAGCGAAATACGTTGCCGAATTGACGAGGGCACACGGGTGCCGAGTACAAGAGAGCTAGCCGTGAGACGCTCGCGGCGATCACTGAGATGCCATTGGCCCTCGACCGGGTTCCTGAATGAAGGCAAGCTGAAGGGCACCTGACGCATGAAGATCAAAGAAATTAGGGTTCACCAGATTCCCGGCATCAGGCGATAGCGAGTAACCGCCGTGTATTCCTCGTATCCAGGCAATTCCTGACGAAGTGCTCGCTCCTCTAGAGCAGTGCGCCATAGGAGCAGGATTGTAATCAGTGCGGCAACAGCTAGAGTCCACATCGAACCCAGAATGAGTGCCATAGATGCATACAGCAGGATCAACCCCACATACATCGGGTGACGTACGAAACGATACGGCCCCGAGGCGACGACAGTATGGTCCCGATCTTCTTGAATTCGCACGCTACTCTCGGCATGAGGATTTTTTACCAGCACCCAAGTGACCAGGGTCGCAGAGACAGCGAAGAGGGCGATTCCTGGATATATCGTCCAAAACGGCATGGGAGCCCAGTTGAATCTCCCCGCGTCCAGCCCCGCAATGACTGGTAGTACGATCGTGAGAGATAAGAGGAGATGCAACAAAAGTTTGTCGAATGGTTTCGTGTCCTTACGTACCCCTATTTCACGCTCTTTTAGTAAACCTGGATTGAGTTTCTTGAGCACTGCTCTACTTGCATTCATGGCGCCAAGATAGAGGACAGTACAGATCCAGCCGCGATTCCATGTGAGCTGTCCGGCACTGCCAAAGAGAGCAATCAGCCACCATGCCGGGACAATCAAGGATTTAAAAAATACTTTGATACTCCGACGTGGATTCATATGTGCCTTCTTTCAAAAGCTAGATATCTGGTGAGGACGGTACCAGAGCGTGGAAGGCCAGGCCTGAATGCGACCTGCGCCAGTTGATGCAACCGATCCTATTACTCAGATCTCGATCTTGCAAAAGAGATAGGCACCGGCCATGAGGAAAACAGCCGCCATGCAGCATAGCGAAAGGCTATCCACGAAGTAGCTGAAGTGCCACAGTCCGATCAGCGCACCTCGCAGCCCGTCTACTCCGAATGATAGCGGATTAATCGTCGTAATCAGGCTCAAGACCCTGGGCAACTCGCCCAGGGGGTAGAGAGCGCCCGATAGAAAGAACATAGGCATCACGATTAGATTCGAAATGAGATGAAAGCCCTGCATGTCTTTGATGATCGAGCCCATCGTTACTCCAAAGGCGGCGAAGGAAATAGACACCATAGCTACGACGCTCAACGCCGATGGAATTGCAAGCCAGTGCTGGAGCCGAAAGCCGACGATGATGCATACCACCAGCATCAATACTCCCTGAATCATGCCCACGGTTGCTCCGCCCAGTGTGCGTCCTATCATGATCAAGAGACGCGGAACGGGTGCAACCAGAGTCTCCTTCAGAAATCCGAATTGCCGGTCCCAGAGTATGGTAATGCCTGTGAGGACAGAACTGATGACAACAGTCATGGTGATAATGCCTGGAGCCATGAACTGCAAATAGTTTCCTTGGCCAGCCTTCTCGAAAACAGGGCCGAAGCCAAAGCCAAAAGCCAAGAGGAAAAATGCCGGCAGTGCAAGGGAGACGAAGATCTGTACCGGCGAACGCAGGTAGCGTTTGAGTTCTCGCAGCCATAAAACATAAATCGCGCTCATTTGCTAACTTCTCCACATTCCGGAAAATTGCCGTAACTTGTCAGTTGAGTTGGCGCTTTCGTCGCGCAGGGAAGACCCGGTTAGGACCAGGAATGCGTCTTCGAGAGAGTCAGTATCCGTCTGCGCGGTCAAGGCGGCTGATGTGTCCTGCGCGACTAACAGTCCGTGATCCATGATGGCGATCCGATCGGCGACGCGTTCGGCTTCGTCCATGTAGTGTGTGGTCAGAAAGACGGTTGTATTCTCGGTTTCATTCAAGTGCTTCACCAAGGTCCAGAGCTGATTTCGGCTTTGCGGATCGAGTCCCAGTGTCGGCTCGTCGAGGAAGAGAATCTTCGGTTTGTGCAGCAGGCCGCGAGCAATCTCCAGCCTTCGCTTCATGCCCCCCGAGAACTGGCGCACATAATCGTTCCGGCGATCCCAGAGCTCGAAAAGTTTGAGCAGCTGCTCAATTCGCGTCCTACGCGTTTTCTTTGCCATGCGATAAAGAATCCCGTGCAATTCCATGTTTTCGTATGCGGTTTGTTCAACATCAAGGCTGGGGTCCTGAAAGACGATTCCGAACTTCATCCGTGCTGCGATCCGATGGTGCACAGGGTTCAGTCCGTCCAACTCGATTACGCCGCTGCTCGGACGCAATATCGTTGTCAGCATCTTGATGGTGGTCGTTTTTCCGGCGCCGTTCGGCCCGAGGAAGGCGAAGATCTCTCCCTCGGCTACATCGAAGGAAATACCTTTGACCGCGGTAAAAGAATCGAAGGTCTTCGTCAGATTGTCGACGCGAATCATGGATTTCATAGGGTCTCGATTTGTGACTGAGATTTATTCAGCAACCGCAGCAAGCATGTGAGGAGTCATGCCGGCGCCGTCTTCCGCCTGCACGGCCTCGCGTTGTAACAGAGCCATGAACTCGCGCTTGAGCGCGTCCGTCTGGGCGCGGCTCATGCACTTCTCGTCCGCCACGCAGTTGAAGCACATCTCACCGTTGAGCGTATAGGTAATCAGGCCGAGTGCCTTGGTTTTGAAGGAATGCACGAACAGGCGTAGGTCCTTCACCCGAAACAGCGCGTCGCTGTCGCTGATCGCAATGTTCCCGAGGTTCGAGAGTGCGAAGCCGGTCAGTCTGTTGCTCGTTTTTAAGGCATCGGTTAAGCGCAAGATCATCCGGATCTTGCCGTTCGGAAGGGGACGGAGCATCTCGAAGAAATGAAAGCGGTCGGGAATCGTGAGTACCTCCTCCTTGATCAGCCTGGGCATTTGTTCGTTGATCGCGCGTACTCTCGCCCAGAATTGCACCTTCGGTGCTTCTTCGGTGCTTATTTTGAAACTTCCTCCTCCAAAGAACAGCATGTCACTCTTCAATGCGGGGAAGCGGCCTCGCCGTGGGTCTATCTGATTACCGATCCATTTCGGCGACTTTCTTCCGAATACCGCGAACAAGGCACGTGCCAGGGTGACGATCAGCGCGGCATGAACAGAGACGCCTTCAGCCTTGCAGCGCTGCTTCAGAGCGTCTGTCAGTGCCCGGTCAGCTTTCCATTCCAGATAGTGTTCGTTGTTTTCCGGAGCTCGACGTGAATTCGGAACCAGCGGTAGCAGGCTATTCAACAGGAACGCTTTCAGCTTGCGCTCCCACAGTTGCGGAGGCTGGTAGTCGCCGATAATGTCCTGCGTGGTAATGGGCTTGTAGGGGATCAATTCCTCGTCGGTGTGGAGCGACCGCAATACCTCTCGGAGAATGATTAGCACGCTCATGCCGTCGCAGATACGGTGCGAGGTCGTAAGCATCAGATCGCTCTCCCTTTCTGACTGCAGGCAGACTGCGCGCAGCTGGGGCTGGTCATAGGCAAAGTCGGTAGTCAGTTCCGTCTGGCATTCGCGCTGATAGTCGTCTTCCGACGCGCGTAGGATGAACCGCAGCGGAATCTCCGGTGCGCAATCCGCTTCATAGTAGAGTCCATCCGCTTCCTCACGAATCAGCGCACACAACACAGGATGTTTGTGCTGCACGCGCGCGAGCGCTGAGCGTACTTGGTGCAGGCTGAGGCTACCCTCCAGCCTGACGGAGCAGACAAGATTGCCATCAAGGACATGCTCAATAGTGGACAGTTTCCGTCTTTGTTTCATGATCTGCCTCCTGTCACCATCACGGACGAGCTGCCCTCAATGGCTACAGCTGGCACACGGAGAACCTCTCGGGCAACGTCATTCGCCTGTTTGACGTGGTGCTGCAGGAGTGCCATGAACTCGCGCTTGAGCACATCCAACTGGCTACGGCTTAAGCACTTCTCGTCACTCACGCAGTAGAAGTGCATCTCCCCGTTGACTGAATAGGGAACGAGGCCGATCAGCCTGAAGTTGAAGGAGTGGATATACAGACGCAGGTCTTTCAGCTGAAACGGGGCGTCGCTGTCATCGATCACAATGTTCCCGAGATTGGACAGCCCAAAGCGATCCCAGCTGCCGTGGAAATTCAAGGCATCGCTCAGCTGCACGAGCAACCGGATTTGTCCGCTCAATAACGGGCGAAGCCTTTCGAGAAAATGGAAGCGACCGGGAATGGCGCGTACTTCTTGCTCGACTTCTCTGTGGATCTCATCGTTGACCACGCGCGCTCTCGTCCAGAACTCCACATCCGGTGACTGTGTGCGTATCTTGAAGGTTCCGGCGCCGGAGAATACCATGTCACTCTTCAGCGCGGCGAAGCGCCCTCGCCGTAAGTCCATCGGATTTATGATCCATTTCGGAAACTTCTTTTTTCCAAACACAACGAACAAGGCACGTTCCAGAATCACAGCGAGAGCGGCATGAACAGACACGTCTTCAGCCCTGCAACGCTGCTTCAGTGCATCCAACAGCGCTCGATCGGCTCTCCATTCCAAATGATGTTCGTTATTTCCCGGCGCTCGGCGTGAGCTCGGGATCAGCCGCAGCAGTCCGTTCATCAGGCGCGCCGCAAGCTTGGTCTTCCAGAGTTGCGCAGGTTGGTAATCGCCGATAATATCTTGCGCGGTGATCGGTTCGTAGGGAATCAGTTCTTCATCGGTGTAGAGCGATCGCAATACCTCTCTGACGATGGTGAACATGCTCATGGCGTCGCAGATGCGGTGCGAGGCCGTAAGCAGCAGATCGCTCTTCCGTTCCGCCTGGAGCCAGACTACGCGCAGTTCGGGCAGGCCATCGTCAAAGACAGTAGTCAGTTCAGTCTGGCACTCGCGATGGCAGTCATATTCACTCACGCGTGGGACAATTCGCAGCGGAATCTCTGGCGCACAATCCGCTTCGTAGTACAGTCCGTCCGATGCTTTACGAATCAGCGCTCGCAACGAAGGGTGCTTGCGTTGCACGCGTGAGAGAGCCGAGCGCAGCTGGCCCAAGCTGAAGGTACCCACCAGGCTGACTACATACACAATATTAACGTCGGCCATATGTTCAATGATGGATAGTTTTCGTCTCACGATGTGCTCCTGTGACTGTATCCACTGTGAATTCGTTGTGACTGGTCTCATTTGGCGACTGCAGCGAGCATATGCGAAAACTCCCTGGCACTGTCGTCCGCCCGTATGACCTCGTGCTGCAACACGGCCATGAACTCGCGCTTGAGCGCGGCCGCCTGGTTGAGGCTCAGACACTTCTCGTCACCCACGTAGTAGAAGCGCATTTCCCCATTGAACGTATAGGTAACGAGGCAGAGTACCCTGAAGTTGAAGGAATGCATATACAGGCGTAGGTCTTTCACCTGCAATGGGGTCTTGCTGTCGCTGACCACGACGTTACCCAAATTGGACAGCGCGAAGCAGCCCCAGCTGCCGTTCACTTTCAGCGCGTCGCCCAGTCGCACGATCGACTGGATCTTGCCCGGCGGCACCGGACGGAGCATTTCACAGAAATGGTAGCGACTGGGAATATCGAGCATTTCCTGCTCAATGTTTCCGCGTATCTCTTCGTTGACCGCACGTGCTCTCGCCCAGAACTCCATATCCGGTGCTTGGCCAGCGCGCAGCTTGAAGCTTCCGCCGCCAAAGAACACCATGTCACTCTTCAGCGCGGCCAATCGCCCTCGTCGTGCGTCCATCGGGTTGTCGATCCATCCCGGCAACTTCTTCTTCCCGAATACGGACAACAGGGCGCGGTCCAGCGCTACAAAAAGGGCGGCATGGATAGACACGCCTTCAGCCTTACAACGCTGCTTCAGCGCGTCCAACAATGCTCGATCGGCTCCCCATTCCAGAAAGTGCTCGTTGTTTTCCGGTGGTCGGCGCGAACTGGGAATTAGCCGCAACAGCCCATTGAGTAGAAGCGCCGCCAGCGTGCGCTTCCACGGGTGCGGAGGCTGATAATCGCCTATCATGTCCCGCGGGGTGATCGGTGCGTAGGGGATCAGTTCCTCGTTTGTGTGAAGCGACCGCAATAAATCTCTGACGACGGTGAGCATGCTCATGCCGTCGCAGATGCGGTGCGCGGTCGTGAGCAACAGGTCGGCCTCCAGCTTTGACTTCAGCCAGACCACACGCAGCTGGGGCTGGCCATTTGCAAAGGCTGTAGTTAGCTCAGTCCGGCACTCACGGCGGTAGTCATATTCAGACGCGCGTGGGATGACCCGCAGGGGAATCTCCGGCGCACAGTCCGCTTCGTAGTACAGCCCATCCGGTTCCTCACGAATCAGCGTACGCAACGCGGGATGCTTGTGCTGCACGCGCGAAAGCGCCGAGCGGAGTTGATCCAGACTGAGGCTCCCTTCCAGCCTGACGAAGTAGACGATATTGGCGTCGATCAACTGCTCCAGGCTGGTTAATTTCCGTCTCATGCCCGGCCTCCTGTCGCTGTCACAGATGAGCTGCCGTTGATGATGATGTGCTTGCGTGCGGACTTTTTACAGAAAGCGGCTACATACGGATGCCGGCGCTCGAACGTGCCTAGGCGGCCAAACAGACCGTCCAGGTAGCCACATATGATGGCGGTGATTTTTTTTAGTTTTTCCGTTTCGAATCGGAGCACGCACATCGCCTGCTGAATCGCCAGCGGTCCACTCATCCAGTGCAGGCCCCAGTGTGACCGGTATAGATTCAGACAGTGCACTGCATTACGCGCGCCATAGTACCTCCGCCACGCCGCATGGTTGGTGGTGAACCGCTTGCCGTGGCGCTCGATTTGACCCGTGGTCTGCCGCATTGTCACAGCTGCGTTCACATACACCGGCACGTTCTGGCTCGAAGCGCGCAGACCATATTCAATATCGATGTACTCGATAAAATAGTCTTCCCGGAATGCGCCGAGCTTACAGTAGGCCGCCGCGGAGATCGCCGAACCGGAGGAGATGATGCACAGTGTTGGATACAATCCCGCGGTTTTGTCATCGATGCGGAAAGGTTTAGGCATGCGCTTGCCGGGCGGGAAGGTCGGCATGCACTTCTGCAGGTTGATCTCATAAATCTTTGGGCCGACCAGAAACGTGTCGGTGCCACACTCCGTGCAGGCTTCCATCATCTCGGTGAAGAACGACGCGTCGATGTCAGAATCCTGGTCCAGCAGGAAAATGACTTCGCAATGCTGGGCCAACAAGACTTCGGCGCCCCTGTTGTAGGCGCCAGCGAGCCCGCCCTTGTTCCTATTGAATATCACCTGCATGCCTTGGTCGCGCAAGTGTTCGTGCAGGCGCACGTCGGCCTCGGGCGAATTGTCGACAGCAACCACGGTCGGGCAGGCCGCGCGGGCCTTGGCAAGGTTGCCCAGGAACTCCTCTGTAGGCTGATAGAGCACAAAAATGAGACCAAAGCTTTTCATGCCGTTTCCGCTCGCATTGCTGACGGCTTGTCGACGAACCCTAATTCGTACTGCGCGGGGAGGGCCACACAGGTGCGCAATATTTCCATAGCCCGCTGCTCGATCGCCAGCGCCTGCGCATAGGGCAGAGAGTGGTTGTCGGAGACGATCGCGAATTCCATCTGATTGGCAAAGCTGGAGAGGATCACAGAGTTTGCAGGAGTCGGTGATACCATCACCAGCGGACTATAGACCGACTCCAGCCGGAAATTTCGGTAGTGCTGTAGCAGATCGATCCGTCCCATATTCGACAGCGTGATGTGGCGCACTGCGGGCGCACCCTCAGTGTTGGCCACCAGCCTGGTATATATGTCATGCAAGCCTTCGAGACCGACCAGATACTCGTAAAGGCCGGCGCCGAGACGATCGATCCGGCGCGTCATGTCTGTCTTGATCGCCCGCGCGCGCGCCCAGAAGCCATTAGCTGACAGGTCCTCTGGCGCCGGCAGGCCCTTTAAGCGAAGCCGAACGCCTGGTGCGAGTCCGAACATCGCATCCGCACGCAACTGCAGCAGGAACCTGCGCGCATTCACCATAGCGTAGGCCCTGTTCAGCGCCTGTACCCCGCGCACATCACGGAACGCCTGCATGAAGGCCAGGCTCACTGCAGCGAGTACGCTGACGCCCTCCGCCCTGCATCGTTCGGCCAGTGCTCGCGCGGCCTCATGGCCGACATGCCAGCGATGGAAGTAGATCTGCTCAGTAGCTATGCGCGGACCGGCTGGCCTGCGGTCATTACGCCGCTTCATCAAAAGAGCCAGGCGAAGTAGACGTCTCTTCCAGTGCACTCGGCGACGGAAGCGCTGGTCTTGCAGCAACGCTTGGGGCACGAGGTCCTCAATCGCACCCATCACATTATCGACGCCGAGGTCCTGGTCCGGCTGATCGTAGGCGATCAGGAGTTCACGCAGAAAATTGATGCCAGATTGCCCATCGCAGATGCAGTGATGGCCGGCCAGGATCAATTCGTTAATCTCGCCGGCGCGCAGCCACACGAGGCGCACCAACGGTTCGCGACTTGCGTCAAACGGTGTCACCCACTCGCGCCGGACTTCGGCTTGCCAGTGGTCGTCACCGTTGCGTTCCACAATGCGCAACGGAATCGGCGCGTACCGATCCTGCAGCGTGAAGCGAGGTCCGGTGGCGGCATCGTGGACCACACAGCGCAGGAGCACGTGCTTGGTCTGCACGCGGGCCAACGCTTGCCGCAGCTGTGCCTCATCCAGTCTACCGAGCAGCTTGATCGTAAATACGCTGGTGAACGGCGTGCAGCCTTCGCGGTACATCGTTCGTTCCAATAACAGCAGCGGCCGCGACTTCATTTCAATTTGGGGAGGCGTGTCCGAGCGAGGCAATGTCGTCAGTCGCTCCGATAGGCTGAGCGTCGTTGGCTTTAGAACCAACGTTGGTATGCCGAACACTGTCCCCCCAATTCCGAGGCCGCTCCGCAGCCTGGACCAGACCAGTTTCATGCAGAGGTCCTTTCTACCGCTTCGAGCGCGATTTCTGGCGCGGTGGCCGGTAGTAGATTCCATACGCGCAGCCACCGCAGAGCTTCCCCGATTCCATCCTCTGCACGTACCGCACTCCCAAGTGCCGCTGCTTTCCGGATCATCGCCGGGTTCTGCGTGGCGGCTAGTGCGGAGGCCAGCGCATCGGCGGTGAGACGCTTGCGCTCCAACGCAGGCGGCGCAACGCCGTGGCGGTTAAGACAGTTCGCCCAGAAGGGCTGGTCGCCGAAGAATGGCACGATCACCGATGGAATCCCCGCCCGCACGGCAGCAGCAGTGGTTCCAGCACCACCGTGGTGCACTGCGGCGGACATAAGCGGAAAAAGACTGTCGTGCGGCGCATGCCGAAGAAAGAAGATCTGTTCGTCTTTTGGGCCTTCGTCACCGTCCAAGGCGCCCCATCCGGTCGCCAGCACAGCGCGCTGCCCGCTCTTTCTCACCGCGTCGAGAACGGTCTGTGTGAACACGCTCGCATTACTGCTTACCATGCTGCCGAAGCCGATATAAGCAGGCTTTGGTCCTGCTGCTAGGAATTGGCTCAACGATTCGGACGGGCTCCATTGCCCCTGCTCGAAGAACCAATAGCCGGCAACCTGGGAGCTCTCCGGCCAGTCCGCGGGTCTTGGCAGCACATGCTGACTGAAGCCATTGAGCACCTTAGCTCGATGCAAATCGCGGAAATAGGGACCATACCACGGATACAACGGCAAACCGAGCTGTGGTCGCACGATGTCGTTGATCGCCGGGCGCATCACGCTCCATAACATTTTGAAAATCAGATAATGAGCTCCGCGGCTCAGCACCCCGGGCATCTTACGTTGCGAACTGATCAACATGATCGGCGGCAGGATGCTTGACAGCGTCAGCGGCTGTAGCCGGGCGATCGCAAATGGAATCGCCAGCGCTTCAGACAGCGCCTTGGCCAGCATGATACTGTTACTGACTCCGATCAGCAGTCCTGCGCCCTCGCAGGCCGCCAGTCCCTCCCGCACCCAGTTGGTTGCCCATGTCGCATAACGCTCGCGGAAGATTCGAATCATCGCGCGCACGTTCAGACCTTGGTCGGAGATCGAGTGGTCAGCTTCCAGCATGGCCTGGAAATCAGCGGTCAGAGGATAGAACTCCAGACCCGCGTTGCGGACGAGCTCAGTGAAGTTTGCGCTGGTAGCAATGCGTACCTGATAACCAGCACGATGCAGACCCTGTCCCAGAGCCACGCAAGGGCGGACATCGCCTTGTGTACCGATGGTGAAGATCACAATTGGTTTGTTCGCGCTCATCAGCCTCTCACGCATAGAGTGCGGTGATTTCTCCGGCTTCCCCGCGGACAGGCGGCGAAATCTCCACTATTCGCTGGTCATCCTGATGAGTGCGCGGATGATTTTGCGTGATGGACAGCCGCTGTTGCAGGATCCTTCCGATCTGAGCAGCCGGCAGCGGATCCAGCACGGCTTCGTGATGGCAGTCTAGTGTGTGCACTACAATCCGGCCACCAAAAAACGGACGCCACGTCAATGGACTACGGTCGACGATCCCGTCCACATCACCCGTGATGGACGTGGCGTGGAAATAGAGCAGATCGAGGTCCACTTTACGAGGTACGTACTTGCGCGCCAGGTTCAGGTTGTTGAACAATACCGCGGACAGATGCTTGATGAACTCTGGATCGCTTTTCATGACTTCTTTAGCCAGTCTCATAATTCCCTGAAGCTGTGGAATCGAGCGCGCGTTCTCGGGGTGCAATAAAAACTCTCCCAATTCCTTCAGCGACTGTGGCGTGTCTTGATACGAGATATGGATATCAAGGAAACTGAGGGCCGCTCGCACCTCGTCCATCTCGGTAAGTGGGCGAGCTAGCTCAACGGGCGTGAACAGAGAGCTATCGATCATCGCCAGCAACTCCACTTGCAGGTTCTGCGCCAGCATTTGCTCGGCAATGGAGTGGCAGATTAAGCCACCCAGTGACCGGCCAATCAACCGATATGGACCCTCGGGTTGAACGCCACGGATCTGCGCCAAATAATCGGCAGCTATTTCGTCGATACTGGCTGGCAGGCTCGCGCCACCGCGCAGGCCGCGCGACTGCAGGCCGTAAACCTCTATATTGGGGTCTAAGTGGCGAAGCAAGCCGGAGAAGGCCAGGCTGATGCCTGACATGGGGTGAATACAGAACAGCGGGCGCAGCGTTGTCGTGCTGACTTGGTGGAGCGGCAGCACGACATCCAGCGGGTCTATGTACTTTCTGCTGACGTGTTCGACCAGGTGCGCCAAATGGGCGACGGTCGGCGCCTGGAACAGGCTGCCCAGCGGTAGCTCCAAGTTGAATCGCGCGGGAAAGTGCGCGACCATCTCAGCTGCGCTCAAAGAATCGCCACCCAGTTCGAAGAAGTTGTCGTGTAAGCCCACCCTTTCGACTTTCAGAATCTGCTGCCACAAAATGGCCAGCTTTTTCTCGGTGGGCGTGACCGGCTCGGCATAACCGCTCCGGCTGGCCCTCTCCGGAACAGGTAAGGCCTTGCGGTCCAGCTTGCCATTTGGGGTCAGCGGCATAGAATCCAGCAGCATAAAGCTTGCCGGAATCATGTAACTAGGGAGGCGGCCGGCAAGAAACCCGCGCAGCGCGTCGATATCGATCAAGGCGCTGCCCTGCGCTATCAGGTAACCAGCCAGCGAGATCGAGCCGTCTGCATCGCGATGTGCGGCTACCGCCGCCTCAGAGACGGTCACGTGTTGCAGTAAATGGCTTTCGATCTCGCCCAGTTCGACCCGGTGACCGTTGACCTTCACCTGATCGTCCGCGCGGCTGATGAATTCCAACAGACCATCGTCGCGCCAACGCACCAGATCGCCAGTACGATACATCCGGCTCCCGTCGTTGCGGAACGGGTTGGGGAGGAAGCGCTCCACGGTGAGCTTCGGTCTGCGCAGGTAGCCCTTGGCCACACCTGCACCGCCGATGTACAGCTCTCCGGCTGCGCCGGTCAGCACCGGCTGACGATCTTCGTCGAGCACATAAAGCTGGGTGTTGCGGATCGGGCGACCGATCGGTGGCGCGCAGTCGGTGATTTCATCAATTTCGAAGGCGGTTGACCACACCGTGGTCTCCGTCGGGCCATAGAATTGCGTAACTCGATCGGCCATATTTTTCAGGCGTGCGGCCAGTTCCGCGCTCAGCGCCTCACCGCCGACCAGCACATGCACATCATTGAGCCTGGTTTCGGAACTGGCCAGAAGGATGCGCCAGAGCGATGGCGTGGCCTGCACATGGCTTACCCCGCTGTGCTGGATCAACCTCGCCAGTGAAGGGGGGTTGTGTACCGCCTCGCTGCTGGCCATCACCACGCGCGCTCCTACTGTCAACGGCAGATACAATTCGAGCGCGGCGATATCGAAAATGACCGTGGTTACTGCCAGAAAACGATCCCTCGCAGTCGGCATCAACTGACGCTGCATGCCCTGCAGGAAGTTGCTGAGGTTGCTGTGTGTAATCTCAACGCCCTTAGGCCGTCCGGTCGACCCGGAGGTGTAAAGCACATATGCGGTGCCCTCCGGTGTGCTCAGATCCGGCTCCGGTGCGACGTCGCTCAGTGACGCATCCGGATCTTCAGGCTGCAACAGCATGAATCCTCGGCGAGCGAAGCACGCATGCAACTGTGGCTGGGCGATCAGCGCGACGGGCGAAGCGTCCTCCAGCACCAGCATCTGGCGCTCAATTGGGCTGTCCAGATCAATCGGCAAATAGGCCGCGCCAGCGCGCATGATCGCCAACAGGGCAATCAGCAATTGCTCGCTGCGTGGCAGGGCTACGGCGACAATGTCGCCCGGCTTAACACCATTGGCGATTAACTGACGAGCCTGCCGCACGCTGCGGTCATGCAGCTGGCGATAGCTTACTGTGATGCCCTCGAATATGACAGCCGGCGCGTCTGGGGTCTCTCCCGCCCACCGTGCGACGGACGCCGGCACGCTGGCGCAGGGCAGCTCCGCCGCCGTTTCGTTCCAGTGAAACAACAGGCGCCGGCGCTCCTCATCGCCAAGAATGTCGAGCTGTCGCAGCGGCGTGCCTGGATGAGCCACAATCTGCTCGATCAGGCGTGTCACTCTGCGCCGGTGCTCGTCCAAGTCCGCTACGCAATACAGCGACGGATTGGCGTCGAAGTCAAAACGCAGGTCGGCATTGGTGCCACGGTCGTACACGAATACCGTCAAATCTTCGGCTGCACTGTTCGACAGATTGTGCGAGATTGTCTCTGCACCATCGAAATTCAGTCGATAGTCGAAAGGTTCGATATTTACGCCGAGCCATGCGATGTTCTGATCCTGACCGACCACGCCACAATCGCGACGCATATCCTCGTACCGGTATTGTTGATGGCGCAACGCTTGCCGCACAACACGCGAAACTTGTGCAAACAATTCAGCGGCCGTCATCTCCGGCGTGAACGACACACGAATCGGTACCATATTGGCACACACGGCGACAGAACTACGCAGCACCGCATTGATGCGCCCGGACACGGGCATACCAAAGATCAAGTCACTAACGCCAGTAGCGCGCTGATAATAGGCCGCAATAAGAGTGATCAATACCTGCGGCAAGCTGGCCCCGGCGGCTTTGCCGAGCTCTGCAAGCTGCAAGGTAACATCAGCGGGAAGATGACCACTACTGCGCCTCAGACTGTTACTCTTGCCATGCCGATGACGGCTGCGTGAAAGTGTCACCGGCTCGGGCAACCTCTTCAACTGTTGGCGCCAATAGTCGCGATCGCGCTGGAAACGATCCGAGCTGCGATAACTCGATTCGGCTTCCACCGTCGCTTCCACCGTACAGAAATCACCCGCTGCTGGATCATTGCCCTGGGCATGGGCTGTATATAAAGCCGCCAGACGTCGGGCGACCATACCGCCGCCGTAGCCGTCCAGAGCGATGTGATGGGCGCGGTGATAGAAGAAATAGCAATCGTCTGAGGCTTTAAAAAGAGTGGATACCCACAAGGGGTCATTGGCGAGATCAATTGGTCGTTTCAGATCATCCGCCATCCGCCGTTCGATTGCAGCTCGCGGATCGACTAGGTCGCTCATATCGATGTACGGAAACTCGCCCTTGTAAATAGGCCGTAAGATCTGCCGTGGTTTACCATCCTGCTCCACTACATTCACGCGCAGTCCTTCCGCCTCGGCAACGAGTCGGTGAAGTGCTCGTTGAAAGATCTCCGGCCGGATAGGACCACAGATCTCAACCGCCTCGGCGATGCTCATAATGGCGCCCGGCGCCATTTTCTGGCCGACCCACAGACCACGTTGTGCGACGGTCAATGGATACGAATTATGCCCGTAATAACTCATCACACATCCTTCCCTTAATAAGGCGCTGCTATCCTGTCGGCCTTTGCTGAGGCCGTTCCTCGTGATTCAATTTGTCATGCAGTTAACATCGCAGCATTGATGACAGGGGGAAAAGAGCGAATGGCGCCTTTTCCATAGTGGCCGGGCGTCTAACCAAGGAGAGCGGCACTGATACGCCTCCCCAGGAAGGCGACGCAAGGTTCAGCTGAAACAGTTCATCCTCATTTCTAAGGATTCCGCTGCCAGTATTATGCTTCCGTGACTCACCTGCAAAAGGAAGATCGAACAGAACAACATTTACGTGTGGGCTTAAGTTCCGGATTGTCTGGGTGAAAGATATCGTAGTCGCCAGGGCGCCATTCACCATGATCGCAGTCTTAGTGGCTCCATCTCGCCAATAGCGCTCGCAATAAATTCTGTACTTCCCACAGATACTTATTACATCCGCTTCCGGTTTCATGAGGGGGCAGCTCCTGAACGAGTTTAGAAAACCGTGAGATCCAAAGGACTTCGGAGTCACAAACACCGACGTACTCTGCAAGAACCAACGTTTCGGCGACAGAGACAGAACGAGCAATCCCGACAAGCACTACACCACGACTGGGCAGTCCAAGATGCAATTAACTGCGCAACCTATGCGCAGACGCGGGGTCTGG
>DASYBJ010000556.1:0-5448 GCA_036500845.1 Acidobacteriaceae bacterium | reverse complement strand
CGTTCAGTCTCGCTTAAATAGCGATTGCGCGAGCTCAGCGCCAATCCGTCCGGTTCCCGAACGATCGGGCATACCTTCAATTCCACGTTGAAGTTGAGGTCCCGCACCATTTTTCGAAGAACGGCGGCTTGGGCAGCATCTTTTTGCCCGAAGAATGCGAGGTCCGGAGTGACGATGTTGAACAGTTTCGCTACGACGGTGGCAACGCCCCGAAAGTGGCCTGGCCGCGACGCGCCGTCGAGCCGGTCGCCCAAACCGCCGACCTCCACAAATGTAGTGGCGCCTGGGGGATACATCTCGCTCACCGAGGGAGCGAAAACAAAGTCCACCCCAGCCTGCTCGAGCAATCCGCAGTCTTCAGCGAATGTTTTGGGATAACGGGCAAAATCCTCATTTGGGCCGAACTGCGTCGGGTTGACGAAGATCGAGACAGTAACCGCATCGCAGCTCCGGCGCGCGGCGCGCACCAGGGAGAGATGCCCCGCGTGCAGAGCTCCCATCGTTGGAACCAGCCCGAGAGTCTTACCCGAGGCGCGAACAGCACGACTCGCGCTTCGCGCCTCAGCGATCGTTGTTAAAACCCGCACGCCGTCTATGCCTTGCGGTGCAGGCGCGCTTCTTCCGCTTCGAGTACGGCCAGCGTGTCTTTAGGAAGGTGATAGCTCTCGTCCTCACTCGGGAATTGGCGCTCGTCGACATCCTTGCGATATTCCTCAACGGCGCTACGGATCACGGACGCCGCATCGCCGTAGCGCCGTACAAATTTCGGCGCTGACGAGAACGTCAGGTTCACCAGATCGTGCAATACGAGGATCTGTCCATCGCAATCAGGACCTGCTCCGATACCGATCACGGGAATCTTGAGCGCGGCCGTGACCCGCTGGGCGACTTCGCGCGGCACTCCTTCGAGCACGAGGGCGAACGCGCCCGCAGCCTCAAGAGCTCGCGCATCCTGAATCAAGCGGCGAATCGTTGTCATCGACTTCGCCTGGACGCGATAGCCGCTCATCTTGTGGACCGACTGCGGCGTCAAGCCAACATGTGCCACCACAGGAATCTCGGCGTCGACCAGGGACTCGACCAGCTGGATCCGGCTGGCTCCTCCTTCGATCTTCACGGCCTCTGCCCCTGCTTCCTTGAGAAAGCGCGCGGCATTCCTGATTCCGTCCTCGATGCTTGTGTGGTAGGAGCCGAACGGCATGTCAGCCACCAGTAGGGCCCGCTTCACAGCCCGGCGCACTGCCCGCGTGTGGTGCAGCATCTCGTCCACAGTTACGGGCAACGTACTTTCGTAGCCAAGCACAACCATCGCCAGCGAATCGCCAACCAGGATCATGTCGACCCCGGCTTCATCCACCAGCCGAGCTGTGGAATAGTCGTAGGCAGTCAGCGCAACAATGGGCTTCGCGTTGACCTTTTTTTCTTGCAGAGTTTGTAGTGTTATCTTTGCCGGAAGAATTGCTGGCACAGACGAATCGATCGTGCGGAAATGCGTAACGCTCATAAGACTCCAGTGCAACTCCCATGCCGGGATGCTGCCCGTTTCAGAACCGTCACCGAGTATACGCCCCAGATAAGACGATCGGCAAAGTGGGCCAGGAGCAAGGGGAATAGACCTTGCAAATCGCCCTCCGTGTTGAGCTCTAAGCCAAGACGCAACTGGCCTTTAGGACCCGGGCGTCCCATCAGAAAGGGTACTGAATCTCGCTGAACACACCTAAGGAGCTCGTCGAATCATTTAACCGAACGGTTGACACTCTCGCGTTATAGATCTATGATTCAACCATATGGTTAAGTCTAACGCCGCGCGGTTGGATTCGATTTTTCATGCTCTCTCCGACTCCACGCGAAGGTCGATCTTGCGGGACATTTCCTCTCAGGAGAAAACCGTGGGAGAGATCGCGAAGCCCTATCGAATGACCTTGGCTGCTGTATCCAAGCACCTCAAAGTGCTCGAATCGGCGGAGTTGATTGCGCGGGAACGGCGAGGCAGTTTTCAAATTGTGCGGCTCAATCCCGAACCTCTTAAACCGGCGGAGCAATGGCTGGCGTACTACGAAAAATTCTGGAACCAGCGACTCGATGCTCTCCAGAACATCCTCGAAAGGGAGAAGAACATGAGTGAATCCGTAGCATTGCAAGAGAAAGCGCAGAGCGAAGATCTAAAACTCCAAGTCACCAGAACGATCAAAGCGAGACGTCCACGTGTTTTCGACTCGTGGACAAAACCGGAATTGATGCAGCGATGGTTTGCGCCCGGCGAGATGACCGTAGCGAACGCAAGCGCCGATCTGCGCGTAGGAGGCGAGTACCGGGTCGAGATGCATGGCGTTGATGGTTTCGTTCACATCGCCGCTGGAGTCTACAAAAAGATCGTCCCCAACGAAATTCTCTCGTTTACCTGGGGCGCGCTCTGCGATTCGAGCACCGAAACCCTGGTTACGGTTGAATTCAAAGATGTGGAGGGGGGAACAGAGCTCACCCTGACGCACGAGCACTTCACTTCCGCGGAGTCCGCAGCCAAGCACCAGCACGGATGGGACGGCTGCCTCGATAACCTGGAGAAGTTCATCCAGGCACAGTCGTAACACCGAAGCGGATGACGATCAAGGCACGCCCTCAACGAGGCAAGAAGCGCAAAGCACGGCTCTCCGAAGCTTCCCCGGAAGCTCGCGACCTGCTCGTCTCACTTCTTGATTTGCTTGAGGGCCTGCCTGGAGTCAGCTTGAAGAAGTCCGCAACCCATGCCTCTTTCCTGATAGGAAACAAGGTGTTCGGTTTCAGCCGGCCACATGCCTTTGTTCTGAAGCTACCGAAAGAGCGCATTGAAAGGCTCGTTACAGAAGAACGCGCCTCATTTCTCGTGATGGGTAAGCGCACGATCCAGGAATGGGCTTTGATCGAGCGCAAGGGCACGAGCGAAGATAAGAAAAACCTGGCTCTGATGAAGGAGTCGATTGCTTTCGTTTCGTCTACCTCTGAGCAAAAGCGAATCTGACCTGACGCCGCACTTCAATGCGGTGATATTTACGGACGCACCAAAAGGTCTCGTCAGAGCAGGTCCAACTCGATCTTCTTCCCTGCGAGATCGAGCTTTGCGATGCGGAAGCTACGAATCTGGCCGGCACGTGCAGGTTCCGGCTTCGCAGTCGGGGTGCTCACGCCGCTCGATGCAGCTCCCTTCCATCGCGCTTGCAACATCGAAGTCAGCGACGAGAGGTCCGGTTTGCCCCCGGCCTGCGGTTCGGCGGCCGCAGTCGTCTCTGCCGGCACCCGGCTGCTTGCCTCGATACCTTCGCCCAACTCAACCCGCGCAGTATTGTCCGAAACCTCGATCAAACGGCCGGTAACAACATCCCCTTGCGTGTGCTCGGCTAAGTATTCATCGATGCTCACCGGTACCAGCTTCTTGATGCTGAGCCGCAACTGCCGCTTCGCAGGATCCACCTCGAGCACTTGGGCCCTGATCTGTTGGCCCAATTTGAGCGCGTCCTGAGGGTGGTGAATGCGCTTCTCGCCAGTGATTTCGCTGATATGAATCATGCCTTCAACGCCCTCGGAGACCTGTACGAAGGCGCCGAACTTGGTAAAGCTCGTCACCGCCCCTTCAATCACGGTGCCGGCCGGATATTTCTGCGGTACTTCAGCCCAAGGGTCGCCCAAGGTCTGCTTGAGTCCCAGCGAGATCCGCCGTTCTTCCAGACCTACGCCCAGGATCACCGCCTCGACGGTCTCTCCTGGCTTAACAACATCGCCGGCCTTGCGCACTCTTTTGATCCAGGACATCTCCGAAAGGTGAATCAGGCCTTCCACTCCCGGCTCCAACTCGACAAAGGCTCCGAAGTCTGCAACCCGCGTCACAACGCCGCGAACGCGGTCGCCCGCACGGTACTTGCCTGGGACAGCCTCCCATGGATGCGGCTGCAGCTGTTTGAGTCCGAGAGAAATACGGCGCTTCTCCGGATCGATCTTGAGAACCTTCACCTCAATCTTTTGACCTGTTGAAAGCACATCCTCTGGTTTGTTGATCCGGCCCCAGGCAATGTCCCCGACATGCAGCAGACCATCGACTCCGCCTATGTCGACGAACGCTCCGTAATCGGCGAGGCTGCGGACCACTCCTTCAACCGTCTCGCCCTCTTTCACCTCGGAATAGCGCCGCTCCTTGGTAGAGCGTTCCTCTTCTTCGAGGACAGCACGGCGGTCGACTACGACGTCTTCGTCTTGAACCTCCAGCTTAAGAATCCGGCAGCGAATCTCCTGGCCGACGAGCTTTTCCATCTCCGCTGCATCTCGAGTCCCGCTGCGCGAAGCGGGAAGAAAGGCCCGCACTCCTACATCAACGCTTAGGCCCCCCTTGGTCACCCCCGTTACTGTGCCCGAGATGGTTTCCTTATCGGCGAACGCGCGCTCCAGGGAAGCCCAATCTTTCGGCTGCGCGATCTTAAGACGGGAAAGCTCGTAGTAACCTTCCTCGTTCCTGCCTTTCACCGTCACCAGAAACGAATCCCCAGGCTTTACAGCTGCAACCTCGCCTGAAAAGGCTGTAAGTGGAAGCACGCCTTCAGTCTTGTACCCGATGTCGACAAAAACCTGCTCGCCCGTAACCGCGATTACAGTGCCTTCTACTTGTCTCGCGCCCTCTCCGCCGACTCGCGCATGACTCTGTTCATATTGGGAGAGAAGGACACTAAACGACTCGTCGTTATCAGAACTGCCTTCGGAAGGGAGCAGGGAATTTGGATGATTCGGATTGGACATGGCGTGGCCTGCGAGAACGATTTGCGACCATCCTGCTGTTAGCCCTTGCGGGCAAACTGTCTCTCTGGGAAAGCTCCGCTGAGAACAGCCCCGCGTTCGCGAACCCATAGCTGAAGATCAGCAGGAATTGTGTTCAGCATAACACCAAGGGAAACAGGGTTCAGTCGTCAGGGAAGAGTTCTTAGTCTCAACCCTACTAGTCCCTTAGTGCCAGTCCTCGGTTCTCAGGAACGAGGAATGAGTTCCTGACTGCTCCCGTCGCAGGCTCCAGTACTTTACGGCGCAATCGTTTGCAGGATTTATAGCAAGTACTAGCAAACGATGGTTCCATGGCGCACTCAACACAGCGTCATAAGTAATTGCGCATAATTTAGCCTACGGCGCCTGGAATCTGTTCACAACGCCTCATTGTCATCCCAGCTGCGCGAATCCTTACTTTAGTCATCCTGAGCGCAGTCGAGGGATCTGCGGTTTTGTCCGGCGTAAAGAATTTTCACTTCGCGTGGAATTCCTCACCATCGGGAATATTGCTCAATGACAACATATGCAATTATCGATGGCGGCGTGTTTTTAAACGTGGTCAGTTTGCATGCATCTAATAAAGTATGCGCGTGTCTTCTCTTCCGATACTTAGCAGGGTGACATCGGTGTATTTTTGCGGGTTCAACAGCCGTGCCGAAGCGGCCA
>DASYBJ010000555.1:0-2362 GCA_036500845.1 Acidobacteriaceae bacterium | reverse complement strand
TGTGGGTCAAGACCATTGCGTAGCGGTACAACCCGTCGATATATTCAATGCCATATTCGAGGTCAATCGCGGCGCCTTGGCCCGCTCCGTTGTGGTTCCAAGACATAGTGTTTCCCCCTTTAATCGAGGACTTTGGCTTTGGTAGAATCATTCGTGGAAGGCGCTGCGGTTTTCAGAACCACTGGCATTCGTTGTTTGCCTTACTCCGCCAGAGTATGAAACTGAGCGATCTTCAGTTGTGAAGTCTCAGTGGGGTTCCTGTTGAGTTTTTGTGACGGACAAAGGTCACGCGTGTGACGACGGGCCCTGTCAACTCGAAATTACGCCGTAACTAACAGATAACATTGGTTTATCGGTTGCGGCTCGGGCGAGCAGTTGTAAGGGCTGCAGTAGTCGATGAAGTCATTCAAGGCGTTCCGTCTGGATACGGCAAACCACCTCCTGTGGCGAGATGGAGGTCGTGTCCCCATAACTCCTAGGGCCTTTGACGTGTTAGCTTACCTGGTCGAGCGCGCGGGACAGCTAGTGACGCCAGACGAAATTCTTGAGGAGTTGTGGTCAGAGACCTACGTCAACCCGGAGGTCTTGAGAAAGTACATCCTTGAAATCAGGAAGGCGTTGGGTGACCGGCCTGACAACCCGGAGTTCATTGAAACACTGCCCAAGCGGGGTTACCGGTTCATCGCTCCCGTCATCGACGGGAGCAGGGAGGAGAGCACGGTCGAGCCGCCAAACCTGCCCACGTCACCGGAGATAGAAGAGTCTGCACCAGAAGAGACAGTTGCACCCACAACAGAACAGGGAGGTTCTTCTGGGAAACACCGTCTGTGGAAACTTGCGATCCTGCCAGTGCTGGCGATCATTGTGGCGGCAGTTGTAGCCGGACGGCACTTTCTGGTCGCACGAAATACGGCAAATGCTCCTTCGAAGGATACTTCCATCGCCGTGTTGCCCTTTGCGGACATGAGTCCGGCCAAAGATCAGGAGTATTTTTCAGATGGACTCGCCGAACAACTGATTAATGACCTCGCCAAAGTGTCAGGCCTAAAGGTGGTCGGACGGTCCTCGGCCTTTCAGTTCAAAGGTAGGAATGAGGACGCACGCGATGTGGGACGAAAGCTCGGCGTGGCCAACGTTCTCGAGGGAAGTGTTCGCCGAGAAGGAAATCACGTACGCATCACCGCGGAACTGATCAAGGCGGATGATGGATTTCAGCTTTGGTCGCAGACCTACGATCAGGAGATCAGTGACATCTTCGCGGTACAGGATGAAATCGCCCTGGCAACGACCGCGGCGTTGCAACTGAAATTGCTGAGAGGCAACGGGCAGCCGGTTGTTTCGAGCTTGCGCAGCACAAATCCGGAGGCATATCAGGCATACCTGCAGGCGGAATACTTCAGTGGGCGCGGACAGAACAAGGAAAACCTCGACAAGGCGCTCGCCTATACCGACACTGCGATCAAGCTGGATAAGGAATATGCATCAGCCTGGGCTCTGCGAGCGTCGGTGCAAAACACGATGGCGGAGGTCGGCCAGACCGATGTCACGGAAGGCTATCGAAAGGCCCGTGACGACGCGGAGCGGGCGATTGCACTCGATCCTACCCTGGCCTCGGCCTATCTGGCGCTGGCGAGGACGCAAATCGGCTACGACTGGGATTGGGACACAGCTAACACCTGCCTTACGAAAGCAGCGGCCTTAGAACCTGGTAGCGCCGAAGTCTTCAGCATCCATTCGCATCTATGCTTCGTAATGGGCAATCTCGACCAGGCCATCAAGCTTTACGAACAGGCGGTCGCGCTCGACCCCCTTCGTGCCCATTCTTATTTGATCCTGGGGCAGTTACTGTACGCGGCGGCCCGATACGATGAAGCCCAGGCCGCGCTGCAAAAAGCTCTGGACCTGAATCCGCAGACTACCTATGTCCATCTCAATCTGGCTAAAATTCTCATCGCAAAGGGAAAGCTGCAGCAGGCGCTCGCGGAAATTGAGAAGGAACCAAGCGAGTGGGGGAAACTCACGGGCGAAGTATTGGTTGATCACGCACTCGGCCGTAAACAGGATTCTGATACTGCCCTAGCCAAGCTCATCGCGAAGCATTACACCGAGGCGGCCTATCAGATCGCGCAGGTGTATGCGTTTCGCGGTGAGTCCGGCAAATCGTTTGAATGGCTGGATCGGGCCTATAACCAGCGAGACCCCGGCTTGCCCTCAATCAAGACCGATCCGTTGTTGAAAAATCTCCGTCGCGACTCCAGATACAGCCAGCTTCTTCATAAAATGCGGCTGCCCACCTAGAGAACCAGCCGTTGCCGACACTACGGCGTAGCAGCGTTGGTGGCCGATCAGGTTCTGTTGCAGT
>DASYBJ010000554.1:0-11176 GCA_036500845.1 Acidobacteriaceae bacterium | reverse complement strand
GATTTCCATGCAGTTGTAGAGGCGACAGTTCAGAGATCACGTCCTGTCGTTCTGACAGCACTGGCTGCAGTACTCGCATTTATTCCACTAACATTTTCGGTGTTCTGGGGATCGCTGGCCTACACACTTATCGGTGGGACGGCAGGTGGCACCTTGCTTACGCTTGTTTTCCTTCCTGCACTGTATTCGATCTGGTTCCGTGTTAAGCCAAAACAATCGGCGCCCGAGGACGAAAACGTTGGGTTGTTGGCAGCTGGCCATTGAACCGGCTGCTAGTTCGGCACATTTCGCACGTGGACCGTGACATCCCGGGTGGGTCTGTCTCCCCCTGTGGACCAGCGCCTTTTCACGGCGCGCTGTTATCACGAACTGAGCCTGAGTTTCTATGTTGCCCTGTGAGAGGGGAGTCATTCCTGGATCAATTGGCGACCTCATCTTCCCTGCGAAATTCTTTAGCCTAATCGTTCAATTGCACAGTCTGAAACTGTCGCTTGTCAGCAATGCATGAGGACCCCGATACTTCTATGGTTGTACCGTAGCCGTTAGGAGTCGCTCGATATGGCAAGAAACGATCTTCAGGGCTCACTTGACCTACCGGTCCTCAAAACGTTCAGTCAAATTGGCGAAGTGCATGGGTACGGTATTGTTTCGCACATTCAGACAGCTTCCAATGAACTGTTGAACGTAGAAGAGGGATCGCTATACCCGGCTTTGCACCGCACGGAACAGAGTGGTTGGATTAGCGCGGAGTGGGCCCTGACGGAAACGAACCGAAGAGCGAAGTATTACAAGCTGACCACTTCCGGGAAGAAGGAGTTGCAGGAAGCGGAGAAGAGCTTTGAACAGCTTGTAAAAGGCGTCCGTGCCATCATACGGTACGCGTGAGGTAATGCCATGTCAGTCTTTCGGCGCATCTCGAATCTATTTTCCCGTTCCACAGTAGCGCGGGAGATCGATGCTGAACTTCAATCTCATATCGAAATGCGGATTGAGGCCAACGTCGCGCAAGGCATGTCACCAGAAGAGGCTCGGCGTGACGCACTCCTGAAGTTTGGCAATCCCACGGCAACGAGGGAAAAAGTCGCTCATGTGGATGTCGTGTCGGGCCTGTTCGTGTTGAGCCTTGATAGTTTCTTCGGAGACGTTCACTATGCCGTCAGGAAATTATGCAAATCGTCTGGGTTTGCCGTCACGGTGATCGCGACTCTGGCACTCGGCATCGGAGCCAATACGGCCATTTTCAGTATTGTGGATGCCGTACTGCTACGACCGCTGCCGTACAAGAATGCCAATCGTCTTGTCGTGGTGTGGCAAACAGATGCTGCCCATCGCGGTACGGGCGCATGGTTTGAACCTTACCGCGAATTTGAAGAATGGCAACATGGCAGTCGCAGCTTCGAGAAGTTGGCTGCAATGAGTTGGGCAACCACGGGCAAGACACTAGTATGGCGCGATAAACCCATTGGGCTCTTGGCTCTCCCGGCTAGCACCGACTTTTTCTCGATGCTTGGCGTTGAAGCTCAAATTGGCAGGACGTTCAACGAGACAGACTTGAACAACCCTTGCACTTTGGTCCTCGCCTATCCCTTCTGGCAGCAAAAGCTGGGGGCACCCAACGACATCGTTGGCCGGAGTCTGACAGTGGATCACTCTCCCTGTGTTGTCGTTGGCGTGATGCCAAAGGATTTTGCTTTCTACCCGAAAGAAGCGAATGCATGGTCTTTGATTACCCCCGTGAGTGCATTCGTGCAAAAGCCATGGAATTCGATGACAGGAGTTTTTGGATTGTTGAAAACAGGGGTGACGCGTGCTCAGGCCGAAGCCGAACTCAATGCGATCGAAAAGGGAATCTTGCCCGACGCTCCCGCGTCACTGTCTTTGCTCTCCTCGGCTATGCCTGTCGTGCTGAACCTACAGGACAATTTCACATGGTTAGCCGGAAGGAATCTGCGTACCGGGCTCTGGGTACTGTTAGGTGCGGTGAGCCTTATCTTATTAATGGCGTGCTTGAACGTGGGTAACCTCCTGCTTGGCCGCGCGATGGAGCACTCACGCGAGATGGCCATTCGTACCGCATTAGGTTCTGGCCGTGCGCGGCTCATCCGGCAGATGTTGACAGAGTCGCTGGTCATGGCATTTTGCGGAACAGGTGCGGGCATACTCCTGGCAATTGTGATGCTTGATTGGCTCCGTGCTGCTAACCCGGTCGAGTTGCCACCGGGCAGTGTCGTTTTCCTAGACTGGCGAGTTCTTCTCTTCACAGCACTGTTGGGCGTCGGCTCGGCTATTGTCTTTGGGCTGTTTCCGGCGTGGCAGGCATCACGGGTCAACCTGAACTCCGTCCTCAAGAACAGCGAGCGCGGCATCGGTGCGAGCGCTTCCGCGCAGCGCACGTCCCAGGTATTAGTAGTGATGCAGATTGCGTTTTCGTTAATGCTCTTTGTTGGCGCGGGACTGCTCGCGACAAGCCTGAGGCGGATGGCATCGACCCAGTTGGGCTATCGCACAGATCATGTACTGACCGCGAAGATCAACCTTCCGAAGGAACGCTATGCTGACGGCGATGCAAGATCAAGGTTTGCTGGAAATTTCGCAAGGATGGTGTCTGCGTTGTCCGGCGTTGAGGCAGTTACGGGAGCGTCGAATTTCGCTCCAATCGGAGAAAGCCCATTATCCATTGAGGGAGATCCCTCCAAATTTTCGACTGGCGGCATTGCAACCCAGAGCGTCAGCGCGAACTTTTTTGAAACCATGCAGATTCCATTATTTCGAGGCAGAGTCTTTGGTACGCAGGATCGAAAAGACACCGAGCAGGTTGCCATTGTCAACGAGGCTCTGGCAAATAAGTATTTCCCGCATAGCAATCCAATCGGACATGCCGTCAAGCTAAGCCGTGCCGACGATCCATCGCAGCCGTGGCTCGCGATTATCGGCGTTGTGGCTAACATCAAAACAACGACCGTCTTTCAGGAAATGGGCTACGTAGAACAGCCCACGGTCTATCGTCCACTCGCGCAAGACTCCCCGGCGTCGCTTGCTCTGATGGTTGTAACGAGAGAAGGCCCTCTAGGTCCGGTCAGTGGAATGGAAGAACAGCTTGCGTCGATGGATCACGACCTCGTATTGGGTGACATCGGAACAATGCAGGACAGGCAATCTGCTGTGCTGTCCCAACCTCGCTTCCGTGCAGTCCTATTTGGCAGCTTTGCAGGATTGGCTTTGGTGCTGGCTGTAGTGGGCCTCTACGGCATACAGGCGCAAATGGTCGTACAGCGTACGCGAGAGATTGCTATCCGCATGGCTGTAGGCGCAAGCCGTGGAGATGTGTTAGGAAGCGTCTTCCGAAAAGCCTTTGCTTTGGCAGGCGTTGGAATTGTACTAGGCGTTATCGGATCAGCGATTGCCATGCGCGCTTTGGCTGGATTGCTTTATGGAGTTCGTCCAGAGAATACGGCAATGTTTGTAACCGCTTCTGCCACATTGATGGTGACAGCACTCTTCGCGAGCTGGAATCCTGCTTGGCGGGCGGCAAATGTCGACCCCCTGCAAGTGCTTCGTGCGGAATGAGCTTTCGAGAGAATCCCGTGGAAGTTCTATGGGAAGCAAGGTCACGCTCGAACTCTCGCCAACTTAGTTACGCGTCCAGATTGATTCCAGTCCGACACATAGATGTTGGCATCCTGATCTATGTAACATCCGTGAGCGGCACTAAAACATGCGGGAGCTATCTCGGCCGGCGGCAACTTATAATTTGCCCATTGGTCCTTATGTGGATTGTCACCAATGAAGGCCACGGGCGCATTGTTCTTGTCGAGAATTGTGACCCTCCCCTCCAGCTCAGAGACTACAGCGAAGTCACCCCAGAAATTGACCTGGCAAGGACGACGTAGATGGAGCGTTACATTCTCTACAAACTTGCCATCGAAGTCATAATGACTGAGGCGCCGGTTTTCGCGGTCGCACACTAGCAGAAGCGGCTGGTCGTAGCGCGTGTCCACGGTCATCCCATGACTGCAGTTGCATTGACCATCTGCTGTTCCTTTACCTGAAAAGCTCGCCAGATAATTGCCGCTCTTATCGAACCTGAAGATGCGTGAATCTCCATAGCCATTGGCAATATAGATTGAACCGTCTGGCCCCTTCACGGCGGCGGTCAGGCGCCATTCGTTGGGCGCATGAAATCCTGCCTCGACGGGAGCGGTGATTTTCTGGACGATGGTCCCGTCCGTCTTCATCTTGACGAAAAGCCAATTCTCTTTCGGCGTTCCTTTCTGAACCGTAACGTAGAGATACTCTTCACCATTCTCATCCGAGTAAGTGATGGAATGGATTTCAGGATAATCATTCGCGATGGTCTTCAGCAGCCTGCCGTCCGGGCTATAGACAAGCACACCCGTGACGCTCTGGGTGCTGACATAGAGATTTCCGGCATTGTCAGAGGCGATGCCGCCATGGGTCCCGCCGAACTCCTTTCCTTCCGGCAACTGTCCCCAATGCGGCACCACCTGGTACGTCCATTCACCATTGCCCGTCTGAAGTTGGGTCGCTTGCAAAGAATGCTCCTCTGCGCTCGTATCCGCTTGTGATTTGTGATCCAGAAGGGTTCCTAATGCGGCAACTCCTGTTATCGCACAAAAACGACGACGGTCAAAGATCGCGCCGGAACGCGGACGATCGCTATATCTCTTCATGGGGCTTCGTTGGTTGTGGAGTGTCCACCAGGCGCAGTCGATATAGGTTGAGCCGGCGTGTTGTAGAGATAGAGGTGACGCAGGTTTTTCATTGAGGTGAGCGGGCCGATCGCCGCCTCCGTCACCCGTGTCCCACTCAAGTTCATGTAAGTTAGCTGAGATAGTTGAGTCAGTTTCGCCAAGCCTGTTCCTTTGATCGCCGTTTCCTCAAGATGGAGAGCCCGGAGATGACGAAACTTTCCCAGGGTCGCAAAGCAGGCATCAGTGACAGAGGTTCGTCCCAAGTCGGCTTCAACGATATAAGGCGCAAATCGCTCGAAATTTGCGAGTTGAGCATCGCCAAATTTTGGCCCGGCGTCGACTGTATTCAAAATGAGACCATCTCCCAGGTTCTTTGACACCGGCACAAGTGTAACGCCGTTCGACTTCGCTGCTCGCAAGATCTCAGGCATGATTCCACTGTAATCTCCTACTTGCGGCAGGGGTGTCTCCTTGAATTCTTCGGGCACGACGATGCCAACGAGGGACTTGACCTGGGGAGACGCTCCCTGCAGGATCCATGCTCTGATCCAAGCGATTTGTTCCAGCTTTAAAGGCGGTTTGCCTTCGGACGGCATGAAGTTCTTATGGTCTGCCGGAAGTGTGACGCGCTGGAGCAAGATACTCCTCTCCGGCTTGCCTGGAATGATGACGGCACCGTCCTTTCCTCCCCTCATCAACCGGTCGTAGGAGTCGACGCGAAGCCCACCCTTGACCTTTTCGTCTCCATGGCAGGCAACGCAATGAGTATCCAATATCGGATAGATATGCCTGGCATAAAACGAATCGGGATAAGCAACTGCTTTCGCCTGCACCGTTCCGACGTGAGTCAAGCGTTTCAGCGGTCCGGGAAGATACTCGATTAGATAGTTGCTACCGTGGACGAGCGAGCCGCCCTGGTGAGCCGTCCATGCGAGCAGGAGCAAAACGCAAGCGAGCAGGCACGGATAGACGGCACGCAACTGTCCGGATGCCCACAAGGGACGAGCCACAGCGCATAAAAGAACGCCGATCGTAAGAGCGATGCCGCCCCACATGTGACGCACAACCCCAGAGCCGGCATCGCCGCTTCCGTACGCAAGCAAATAGCCCAGGATCAATGCGGCCAGGCAGCTGAATACGCTCAAGGGCAAGACGAAGATTGCAGCCTCCAGCAATGCAGGGCGAATTCTTCCTGCAATTTCCAGCAGGGGAAGAAGCAGGATTAGTCCGATAGGAAGGTGAACAACAAGGGGATGAAATCGTCCCAGAAATTGCTGCCAGTCCGCGTGGGACGTCCCGTCCAGATTGAAAACGGAAGGGAGGAACAGCAACGTCACACTCGCCCCCAGCGCTGCAACCCAGATCGGCTTGAGCTTCCGGCAGTTTGAAAGAATTTTGGTAAGTCCCACTCCCAAGCCCTTCGACGAAACCCTTATGCGAGCAACCCGGTGACCACGCTTGCAGGAGTGGTGCCGGTCAACTTCTGATCCAATCCCTGAAACTTATAAGTAAGCTTGTTATGGTCGATCCCCATGCAGTGTAGGAGGGTCGCATTGAAATCGCGGACGGGCACGGGGTCTTTCACAATGTTGTAGCTGTACTCGTCGGTCTCGCCAAAGGTGATTCCTGTCCTTACCCCGCCACCTGCCATCCAGGTGGTAAAGCAGCGAGGATGGTGATCACGTCCATAGTTATCCGGCGACAGCCCACCCTGACTGTAGACGGTGCGCCCAAATTCACCTCCCCAGATGACCAACGTATCGTCCAGCAGACCCCTCTGCTTGAGATCGGTGACGAGTGCGTAGCATGCGCGGTCGGTTTCCTGACACAGCATGGGCAACAAGCCGGTGACATTCGTGTGGACATCCCATCCGCGCTTATATATCTGCGTAAAGCGGACGCCGCGCTCCGCCATGCGGCGTGCCATGAGGCAATTGTAGGCAAACGTTCCTGGCTCTTTGGCATCAGGGCCGTAGAGGTCCCAGGTGGACTGAGGCTCGCGGCTCATGTCTGTAAGCTCAGGCACGGACGCCTGCATGCGGTATGCCATTTCATACTGAGAAATGCGGGAATTGGCTTCAGGATCACCCAGCTCCTGGTAAGTCTGGCGATTGATTTCGTTTACCGTATCGAGCATATTGCGACGCACCTCGCGATCAACTCCCTGGGGGTCGCTCAGGTATAAAACAGGATCTCCCGACGAACGCAATCCGACTCCTGCGTACTCAGAAGATAAGAAACCACTGCTCCATAAACGCGAGGAGACCGGCTGATTATTTTCTTTTGTATTCAACTTGCTGAGCAGCACCATGAAGGTCGGCAAGTTATCATTCATGCTTCCCAAGCCGTAAGCAATCCACGATCCGAGACACGGCTTTCCAGCGTTCATGTTTCCTGTGTTCATGAGCATGATCGCGGGTTCGTGATTGATGGCATCGGTGTTGGTCGATTTGATGATGGTAAGGTCATCTACCATTCGGGCCGTATAAGGCAGCAGATCGCTCACCCATGCGCCTGACTTGCCGTATCGCTTGAATGCCCAGTGAGAAGGCGCAATGGGAAAGCGGGCCTGGCTAGCAGTCATTCCCGTCAGCTGCTGCGCCCCGCGGACTGAGTCGGGAATGTCCTTGTCGTAGAGATGGATGAGGTTTGGTTTGTAATCGAGTAGGTCCATTTGCGGCGGACCGCCGGACATAAACAGGTAGATCGCTCGTTTGGCTTTCGGAGCAAAGTGAGGCAGTTTAAGATTTTGCGCCGCGGAAGGGCCAACTGCATCTGCGGCTTGCGCGCCTTCATGAAGAAAACGGTCGCCGAGCAGGCTCGCTAACGCCGCCCAGCCAAGCACCTTTCCTGCTCTTCCCAAGAAGTGCCGGCGGGTCTCGAGCACAGCCCATTCCTTCTTCAGACCCTCCGGGATGGGAAGGTCCATGATGGTGGGGCCGCGATCGGGATCGGTGCAAAGCGGATGTTGCTTCACGGCGTCTTTCCTCCTTACCGATTCGGGGCAAATGCTTATTTGTTCAACGTCTCATCAAGATTCAATACCTCACTCACCACCATTGTCCACGCGGCGAGTTCAGGCGACGGAATTGCGCGATCACTTGGCTTTTCCCCAATGGCGACCAGTTCGTGGGCCGCATCGGGATCGGCTGCGTAGTGTTGCTGTATCTGCTCAAGAGATCGCTCAAGCACCGCTTCCATTTGCGGGGAGGGGTCATGGGAAAGCACCAGCTCGCTGAGATACTTGATGCGTTGCTCCGGCTGCTTCCCGCCGTCCTTGATCAGGCGTTCGGCAAGTGCGCGCGACGCTTCCACCCATTGAGGACCATTCATGGTTACCAATGCCTGAAGCGGGGTGTCGGTGCGTTGGCGCCGGGTACAAGCAGTATCGCGCGCGGGGGCGTCAAACGCTTCCATATCCGGCGGCATAGCCATGCGTTTCCAGTAGGTATAGAGGCTTCGCCGATAGAGCGATTCGCCGTGGTCTTGCTGGTATTTTGTCGTGTCGCTGGTGGGATACCCGACGGACTCCCAGACCTTGTCTGGCTGATAGGGCTTGACGCTAGGTCCCCCAATTTTGTTTATCAGCAATCCGCTGGATTGTAGAGCGATGTCACGAAGCATTTCGGCATCCATGCGGAAGCGCGGGCCGTGAGCCAGGAGAATATTTTTCGGATCCAGCGCCAACTGCTCCGGGGTTGATCTGGAACTCTGACGATAGGCGGCGGACATTACCATGAGCTTGTAGATATGCTTCATGTCCCAGCCGCTCTCGCGGAACTCTACCGCCAACCAGTCAAGCAGCTCGGGGTGAGACGGAATCTGGCCCATGATCCCGAAATCCTCTGTCGTCTCCACCAAGCCGGCGCCGAAGAGCTCATTCCACATACGATTCACTGTGACTCGCGCGGTTAAGGGATTCTCGGAACTGACCGTCCATTGCGCGAGGGCGAGACGATTGTGCGGCAGGCCTGCGGGCAGCGGAGGAAGAAAATGGGGAGTATCGGCCTCTACTCTCTCCTTGCGCGCTGTGTAGACTCCTCGGGTCAGAACATCTGCGTACGCTAGAGACGGCTTTTCCTCGGCCACCAGCGAAATATCGCCCCCGGCTGAGAGCTTGTCGAGTTGGGCATCGATCTGTTGAACCTGGCTCCATAACTCCTTGGAGGATTCATCAATGTTGTCAAAATAGAACTCGCTCACCGCGTGCCATTGATCCGCATTCCACTGGCTCGCCGGCTTGCGGGTGATCTCGGCCACATAGTCCTCAAAGGGGAGTCTTCTGGCTTCGTCTGCGGTTAATACTCTCGCGTAGAGCCGGAGATCCTGATAACGGGTCTCACGGGCCGGCGCCTCATTCGGATATCTCTGCCCAAGTTGCAGGGGCACTGAGGTGCGTATCGTGCTGTGGGCAAGATTGTCAGAAACGACTTTGGTGGGGACAGGCACTCCGTTTACGTAGAGCTTAACCCCCGCAGCTCTGCCCGATCCGTCATAGGTAAAAAACAGATAATCCCAGTGAGCATCGGTCGGCAGAGGCGTAACCATCGAGACCTTGATTCCCCGCATCGGCGTGCGGTCCGGAGGCATCACCACCTTCGGCTTCGGCACTTTGGGCGCACTCTTTTTCGGAGGGTACTTGGGCGGATCTTCCCTCGGCGCCTGGTTGAACAGCTCGACGCTAATGATGTTCTTGCTCGTTGCCAGATCCCAGCCTCGATAGTGCTGGGTCGAATCCATCTTGGAAATCAGGGCACCAAATACTTTCGCTGAGGTAAAGTTCGGTGCGGTGCGCAACGTAAACCAGCCGCCACAGGCAAAAGGCTGGCTCCATTCAAAGTTTCCCATCTGTCCCAGCATCACTCGATTGCTAGTCTCCATGCGAAAATCCGGCCACAGCCAAGTGGTTTCACCCCATGCCGGTTTAAATTGTCCAATCGCAAAGGTCTGGGGATTCGCATTGGGGGCACTGTTCCTCAGCACATCGCCGCCACCTTCATCCAACCGCAAGCGAAGCTGGAGCTTGTCGGTCGAAACTGCTTGCGGCGGATTCTGTTTCGAATCCAGCCAATGCCGAATCAAAGCGGGCTCATGCATCTGCAAGTCAGCCAGCTGTTCGAGAAGTTCTGCCCGCTTCGCCAACAACCGATTGTAAGCTTCCGTATTCTCCGGCTTGGGAATGCGGACGACCGGAGCCCAATTCGGTTTATCGCCGTTGAAGGGCAGTTCATCGATATTGTTGAAGAAGGCGCTTAGTTGATAGAAGTCTTTCTGTGTGGTGGGATCAAACTTGTGGTCGTGGCAGACCGCGCATCCAACGGTGAGGCCCATGAATGTGGCTCCATAGGCCTCTGTCCTTTCCCTGGCTATGTTTACCCGCATCTCTTCAGGAATCGCTCCGCCTTCATTGCTGCTGACTCCCGAGCGGACGTACCCGGTGGCGATGATCTGATCGAGGTTGCTGGCAGGCAGGAGGTCACCCGCAATTTGCTCCTTGGCAAACTGATCAAATGGCTTGTTGGTATTGAACGCTTTGATTAGATAGTCGCGGTACGGCCAGATATGTCGATTATTGTCGATGTGCAATCCGTAGGTGTCGGCGTATCTTGCGTAGTCCAGCCAGTAACGTGCTCGCTGTTCCCCAAACCTGGGACTGGCGAGGAGCCGATCCACTAGATGCTCGTAAGCCTGAGGAGAAGTATCCCGGACAAAGGCATTCACCTCTTCCGGGGTAGGGAGCAACCCGATCAGGTCCAGCGATACACGACGGATAAGCGTGTGTTTATCAGCCTCAGGAGCGGGGCGTAAACCCACCTTCTCTAGCCGCGCGAGAACAAAGGCGTCGATCGGAGTTTTAACCCATCCCGTTTGTTGCACGTCAGGCACGGCAGGACGCACTGGCTTTTCAAACGCCCAATGGGGCCTATAGTGCGCACCCTCTGCCACCCATTGCTTAAGGATGACAATTTCCTGGGGTTTCATTGGCTTTGCTTCGCCCTGTGCCGACTGCGGCATCAGGTAATGAGGATTTTTTGATTCTATCCGCTTGACCAATGCGCTCAATTCGGGATGCCCCGGCACGATGGCGTCCGGCTTTCCTGGACGTTTTTTGAATGCGGACTCTTCGAGGTCTAGCCTCAGGTCAGCCTTTCGCGTTTCCGGATCGGGTCCATGACAGCTGAAACAGTTGCTCGCAAGAATCGGCTGCACATCCTGGTTGAAGTCGAGATGGGCTCTTGGTTGCGGAGACACGGGACCGGAATGCCTGGCTTTGCAACCCACCGCCGTCGCCAGTAGGACGCTGCATATCGCCAGGGTGGGAGGCCAACGGAAAAGCGCCGGCTTGAACCAGCATGCCTTGGCGACCACGCAGCAAGACCTCATGTGCCATTCACCCAGCATTTCTATTCTGGGTATCCCGGGCGCAAATTATACGTTAAAATCGCACCCACTTTGAAGCGGTC
>DASYBJ010000553.1:0-4779 GCA_036500845.1 Acidobacteriaceae bacterium | reverse complement strand
CTCGAGAGTGGGTATCACTTCCTGCTCGGGCTTCCTCCACCACAACGAATATTCGCTCTGAACTGCGGTGAGCGGCTGGACGGCGTGCGCGCGGCGAATGGTCTTTACGCCTGCCTCGGAAAGTCCGAAGTGCTTGACCTTGCCGGCTTGGATCAATTCCTTCACCGTGCCGGAGACATCTTCGATGGGCACGTTCGGATCGACTCGGTGCTGGTAGTACAGGTCGATCACGTTGGTCTTCAACCGTTTGAGCGACCCTTCGGCGGCCTGCTTGATGTGCTCGGGCCGACTATTCACACCTGCCGCTCCCGGCCGATTGTCGCTGCCACTCAGATCGAACCCAAACTTGGTGGCGATCACCACTTTCCCGCGGAAAGGAGCGAGGGCTTCTCCGACCAACTCCTCGTTCGAGAAGGGGCCGTACACTTCGGCCGTGTCAAAGAACGTGATGCCGCGGTCCACTGCGGCATGGAGCAGTTTTGTCATCTCCTGCTTGTCTTTGGGTGGGCCGTGAGAAAAGCTCATTCCCATGCAGCCGAGGCCGATGGCAGAGACTTCCAAATTGCTGTTTCCGAGTTTCCGTTTCTGCATTGTTGCTCCTCCATCATTCCTAGCGCGCATTGCCACGTCGCCGCTGATGATTTCGATGCCTTAACACTACCCAATCCGATAACGTCAGAGTTGTCCGTCGCTTGGGAGGAACGCTGGCCTAGGCGTCTGCTAGATCATCGGTGCATGTTAACTGGTATCGCCGATCTCGTCGGCAGCGTTCGCTCTCATCTGTCGATGAATTCCTGAACAAGATCGGCCACGATTATTCCGCCTCGGCTGTTCAGATGAACACCGTCGGTGTGAAAGCACCAGCCATTCATCTGGGCGACCTCATCAGGACTCTTATGCAGCACGAGAACGCGGAGAGCGTCACGATAGAACGCAAGAAATCGGAAGCACGTGAAAGCGCGACCGGGCGATTCCACGATTTGCGCAAGCATCGCTTCATGGACGGGAATATAGCCAGCAATCTCTTCGCGTGCGATCTCTCTGATGATTTCGCTGTACTCCTCAATGCGCCGGTTCAGTTCGCTCTGGAATGGGTTTGCAGACGACGGCTCTTCTCCCATTGGTGGCAACGAGCAGAGCGCGACAGCGGCCGCGGTCTCAGCCTTCACGCGGCGCACGATTGCCCGAAGGTTTTCACGGAACCATTCAGGCGATGGATGCTGTGGGAGATGCTTCGAGATTCGAAAGAAATGCCTGATCTTCCTTGAAACCAACGCAAGGACATCGTTGCCGCCGACAAAGACCACAACCTTTTCCGGACGGCAAGCGAGCACGCCAGGCAGACGCTGGAGCGCGTTATACGCAAGATCGCCACCAACTCCGAAATTGTGAAAACAAAAGCGATCGTTGCGAGGCCTTCGCTCGAGTTCACCGATCCAATTGAACGCTTGCCCTTTGCCGGCCGTACTGCTGGATCCAAGGCACGCCACGATTGTCGGCTCCGTTTTGACAGGCGGGGCTGAACCAACCGGGTACGATGACAACTCAGGTCTAATCATGGTGTCGTGATTTAGAGTTCGTCATAGATGCTATCGCTAGCAAAAGGTCTGGCGGCCCTGGTCAGCCATCGATCGGCGTTGCATACCATCATAGGCCGGCCGTTAAGGCTGCTTGCGAACAGAGGGATCGAGATGAGAGAGCTTGGCATCTTTTGGTTCTGTTGAAGTCTCTTTCCTACTCGCTAACTCACTGCCAGAGTGTTGGCAAACAGAAAAGTGGCAATCTGGTCGATAACGTCAGAGTTGCCCCTGACCGCAAACTTTTCAGTACCTTCCCGCTGGGCCTTTGGGTTGTTCTTTTTCATGGTTCATGCGATGTCTTCCTTTCAGGCTTGTGGGGAAGGGGTTATGATTGCCGGAGCCTGAACTGGGTCTACTTCACAAACCTGTTCCATTTTGTATGTGTGCCTCATGGATCGACGAACGTTGCTCAAGCGCTTAGCGGCAGTACCCCTGCTGCCGACTCTTTTGCCATATCTGTCCAATGCCGAGCAGACCTCGCTGCCCGCGAAGTCCGGATTCCACCGAGTTCGTCCCGGGGATCCCTCCTGGCCAAGCGCCGCAAAGTGGGAGCAGCTGAAACAACAGGTCGGTGGAAACCTCATCCCAGTAGAGTTTCCTCTGACTGCTTGCCAACGCGCATTCGAGAGCGCCTCGTGTCAGGATGTCTTCGAGAGGTTAGACAACCCCTATTCCATCGGTGACCAGCCTGGTCTCACGCAAACTTTGGGTTGGGCGAATGCGTGGACTACGGAGCCCAGTGTCTACGCCGTGGCGGCAAGAAGTGCGGACCACATCGCCGCAGCCGTGAGCTTTGCTCGCGAAAACCGTTTGCGTCTCGTCGTCAAAGGTGGCGGACACAGCTATCAGGGCACTTCGAATGCGCCCGATTCGCTGCTGATTTGGACTCGGCACATGAATGACATCACGATGTACGATGCATTCGTCCCGCAGGGATGTGAGGGCAAACAAGAGCCGCAGCGCGCAGTGACGCTGGGTGCTGGAGCGATCTGGATCCATGCATACGACGCCGTGACGACCAGGGGCGACCATTATGTTCAAGGTGGCGGCTGCACGACGGTCGGAGTCGCGGGCCTCATCCAGAGCGGCGGCTTCGGAAGCTTCTCCAAGCATTACGGTCTTGCTGCGGCGGGTTTACTGGAGGCCGAAGTTGTAACTGCTGATGGCAAAATTCACGTTGCGAACGCATGCACGAATCCGGATCTTTTCTGGGCACTGAAAGGCGGAGGAGGTGGGAGCTTTGGAGTCGTCAGCAAGGTGACTCTGCGAGTACGCGAGCTTCCCGAGTTCTTCGGCGGGGCCATCTTCACGATCAAGGCCGCGTCCGATGATGGATTTCGTCGCCTTCTCCATCAATTCTTTGACCTGTACCGCACCAGCCTCTTCAACGATCGTTGGGGCGAGCAGGCTCACATAAACCGTGACAATTCTCTTACGATTTCGATGGTCTCTTACGGAGTGGATGGGGCGCAGGCCAAGGAGATCTGGCAGCCATTCCTGGACTGGGTGACGCGTTCGCCGAGTGTCTATACGCTGAAAGCTCCGCCAATTATCGGGAGCTTACCGCCACAAAAATGGTGGGATGCCCAGTGGAGGGAACGGCATCAGCAAACGGTTTTCGTCTCGGACACGCGTCCGGATGCGCGTCCAGGTGATGTGTGGTGGACGGGCGACGCCGGTCAAGTCGGGCAGTTTCTTTATGGCTTTGAGTCGCTCTGGCTGCCTGCGTCATTGCTTGAGGAGGATTCGCAGGAGCGTATCGTCAATGCACTGTTCGCCAGTTCGCGTCATTGGGGGGTCGAGCTGCACTTTAACAAAGGTCTCGCTGGTGCTCCCGCCGATGCAATAGCCTCCGCACGCGATACGGCAACGAATCCTGCCGTGCTCGACGCCTTTGCCCTGGCCATTATTGCTTCGGGGGAGGGGCACGCGTACCCGGGGCTTCGTGGGTATGAGCCCAATCTTGCAGCAGCCCGCAAGGAGGCCGCTGCCGTCGCGAAATCAATGGACGAACTGCGGAGGCTGGTGCCGAACGGCGGATCCTATGTGTCGGAAAGCAACTTCTTCGAACGCTACTGGCAACAATCTTACTGGGGCTCGAATTACCCGAGACTGCGTGCGGTAAAAGCGAAGTATGATCCGGACGGTCTGTTCTTCGTCCACCACGGAGTGGGCAGTGAGGAATGGAGTCCCGATGGTTTCACACGGCTAGCGGAACCAAGCCACTGAGGAAGTGGTGTTGATCCGCAGAAGGACGACCGGCTCCTTAAGAATCGTAGCCAGGGCCGCCAGGCGAGCCGCATTCTTTCCACAGCTTTTCCCAATTCCAGATCCCGGATGCCACCTCATTCGGCAACGGGAATCCGAGTTGATGCGCGAGCATACACACCTGACCGCGATGGTGGGCTTCGTGAGAAAGCATGTAGCACAGCATTTCCACGCCAACCGGCCAAGGCGTAGCCCAGCCGTCTCTGCGAAACTTCTCGACGCGGCCCCCACAACCGCCGAGCGCTTCAGCGAGCATCTCCCCGCAGCGAGCGGCGCTCTCAGCCAATCGCACGCGGGCTTGCTGCGCCGTGCAGTGCGCGCGGTTGAGCTGTGGTGGAACCTTCAGGTGCGGAGCTGTGAGCCTGACCCACTTCGAGCGGACATTGTGCATGTGCGTGAAGATCGCTGCAATGTTGCGAGCCTTACCGGGCGGTTTGGCTCTCCAGGCGGTAGGGTCAAGATGTTCGATAAGAATCTGGTTCATGCGATCATTCGCGGCAAAGATCTGGACTGCGGCTCGACCGAGTTCCGTGTGAACCTTGTGTTGACGCGTGGTCACAGCTCTCTACTCCTGACCTATAATACTTCCGGGCCGCCAAATGCTTGCACATCTGCTCAGACAACATTAGCTCTTGTGTCAGATCGTCACATCGAGATGCGGCACTCGCTCGATATCAATCGTTTCGTCGGGTTCTATGACCGAGCCGAGGCTCTTTCGTGCGTCTCCGCAGTGTTTGCGGAGCCAACGATTCATTGGCTCTGAATAGCCTCGTGCCACGAGTTCACCCAGCACACCTGCAATTAGGACGACGGTGATGAAAAGCGCCGGCACAGCTCTCATCGGCTTATTGGCCGCTACAAAGAGATTGAAGAGACCTAAGACGACGAACACATGAGTTAGGTACACCTCATAACTGCGTTGACCCAGCTT
>DASYBJ010000552.1:0-7582 GCA_036500845.1 Acidobacteriaceae bacterium | reverse complement strand
CACTTCTGTATTCCAGTTCCAAGCCTACGGCACTCGGGAACTCAACGGCCCAGTCCGTTCTGTCAGTTACCGAACGCAGAGGAGGAGAAGAATGAACTTCGATTCCGTCATTTTTATTGGTTGTTGTCTCCACTCCTAGCTTCCTCCTGAAATCGAGGGTCGCGCTCACCCAGCCGGAACGGCTGGGCAGGGGCTTTCTGCGCCTTCGTATCTATGGTCCAGCTCAACTAAAGACGAAAGGATCGGAGCCAGCATGCGTCACGCCAAAATTCTACGACAGTTTTTTATCCCCAACGTCCGACGGAATCAGATCCTGGTAGTACTCGCGTTACTGCTTGGAGGCAATGCACTCCTCTCGAAGTTCGCTTTTGCGCAAACGACAGCCGACGGCACGATTCACGGCCAAGTGACCGACGGCTCGGGCGCCGTTCTGCCCAACGTCAACATCGTTGCACACAGCCCCACGGTCGGCGGCACGTTCAATGCAGTCAGTGACTCGAACGGTAACTACCGCCTCACTGAATTGCCGCCCGGGACCGACTACGATGTGCAGGCTGGCTCAGCCGGTTATGACACCATTCACCGCACCGGGCTGATCGTACGAGCAGGTCTGAATGTAACCGTCGACATTGTCCTGAAGATTGGCACCACTGCCGAGACTGTCCTGGTTTCAGGTGAGGCGCCGCTCATTGACACACAAAGCGCCGAACAGGCGACGAATTTGAGCGGCGAACTGTTGCGCAACCTTCCGGTGACCGGCCGGCATGACTGGTCGGACTCGCTCCAGATCACACCAGGGATCACGTCGGCTTCGAGCGATGCCCAGGGAGGCCAGACCTATTTCCTGCGCGGGTCGGAAAACGAGAACCATGCCACGCTGCTCGACGGCATGGATATCGGCAGCTTCGAGCAGAACTGGCCATCCAATACGATCTCCATTGCGAACGAGTCGCTGGGGGATATCCAGATCAAGACCGGAGCGAACGATGCATCATCCCCAGCGGCCATGGGCATGGTCATTAATCTCGCGAGCCCAGTGGGTGCCGATCAGTACCATGGTTCGATCTACTATCTGATCGGCCCTGCTTCACTCAATGGCAACAACGTTCCTCACGGTAATGCAGCGGCATCGGCATCTGAGCAGCCCGATTTCGCGGTTGGGGGCCCGATCAAGAAGCAACATGCCTGGTTCTTCTTTTCCGGACGCTATATTCACCGCGACGACGGCATCAGCCAGACAGCCAGCCAGACAGTCTATCTGAAGCAGATCGATCCTGCCTTTGGTACTTTCGCCAATCAATCGCGTGGCTTTGTCTTTCTCGGCAACAGCTCTGTGCAACTGGGCACACGTCACCGCCTCATGGGAATCGCGCAGAACGACAGCCGCAAACAGGACGCGAACTATCAGTGGTACACACAGGACATCGCGAGGAATCAGTACGGCGGAGGCGCCTACGGTCTGCGCTTGATCTCGCAGTGGACGCCGCGTCTTACCACACGTTTCCTGGTCTCATACAACAACAAGGGAGCCAACAGCAGCCTTTCGGCGATCGGCGGCGTGGGCAACAAGCCGGAAGAGGATGTTTATCTCACCTACACGCAGTCGGCAGGGACACTTGTGGGACAGGGTTCATCGCTGGCCACATTGAACAACCTGGCGTCCGTCACGGTGAATCCCGCACAAAAAGAATCGATCACCGGTGACGTCACATACTACATCCCCAAAGCCTTCGGAACACATGAGCTCGCCGCCGGCTTTTATCTTCAGCCCCATGAACTGAGCAAGGTGACCACCTACTATGCGAACAACGGCGGGATTGTTCAGGAAGATGCTGCGTTGAACAACCCGAACGATCCCACGCAGGGCTACACCGTGTTCCACACGCGTTCTGTGAACGGCACCGCGAGTTTTCTGTCGAGCTACATCGGCGCAAATGATTACGCCTGGTACATTCAGGACCGCTGGCATCCGTTCTCCCGCCTTTCGATCACCGCCGGCCTTCGCCCCGACTGGATCTCCGGACGCGACGCGCAGTTCAAGGTAACGACCCAGCACTCCTGGAACTGGGCTCCTCGTATCGGTGGAGCCTATGTCCTGACCAGAAACCAACGGAATGTAGTTCGTGCCAGCTGGACAAAAATTACCGACATCACCAATGCCAGCTATCTCGGGACCGCCGCGAACAGTACAGTCACCACAACCGACACTTACTACAACCGGGACGGTTCAGTCTTCGGGACACCGATTACGACTCCCGGCAGTACCTCCAGCTTCCTTGGCAAGACGTTCGATCCCAATCGCCACCAGGGTTATGTGCGCGAGTGGCTCGTCGGCTACCGTACCCAGCTCAAGGGTGAAGTTACCGTCGACGTCAGCTACATCGATCGCGAGTACCGGGACCGCCCCGCCGAGTACGACACCAACCAAATTTACACGACGACGAAGGGCCAGACGGTCTGGGCCGGCCTCGTCAATCCAACCTTGAACAACACGTATTACGTCACGAGTAACAAATGGAACTGGTTCGTTTATCAGGGATTCGAAGTCAGTGTCAGCAAACAGACCAACGCGGTTCAGTTGTTCAGTACGTACACCTATTCACCAGACCACATCGCCGGCACGTTTCAACCGAACGATCCAACAGCCATTATCGAACCCACTAAGTTTGCCAACGACGCGGGTATTGGTTCCGTGCGCGGCTACGTCACGAACGACTGGACCGGCGACACTCGGAACCGTATGTGGCAGCGCAACGACTCGCGCACGGGCGTGACCTGGCGCGCGCCATACAAACTTCGTTTGTCCAGCACCATCACCGCCCAATCGGGGACTCCAGGCGGTCCGGTCATTACCACACTCGCGGCCCTGGGCACGCCTTACGCCGGCCAATACGGCCCGGCCACCTTGAAAATCAACGGACGCACAGTTTCCAATCCTCTGGCCACCACGTATCGGTTCAAATACAAGGACCGCGGCACGGGGCAGATCTGGTGCCCGTGGCTGGTTCAGTGGAACGCGCTTGTCGGCCGGGAGTTTCGCATATCCGACAGGCAAACTATTGAGGTGGATCTGAATGTGTACAACCTCACCAACAACGGTGCCGCCCAACAGTTCGTAAACGGAAACAACGCGGCGTCGGCTACCTTCGGCGAACTGCAGAACGTGCAGTTACCGCGCTCCGCTCAGATTGGATTGCGCTACCACTTCTAAGTGTGACGACGGAGAGGGGCGACGAATGAAGGCTGTTCGGTCGTCCTCCTTTGCAGGTCCAGTCGTGGAAGATAGCCCACGAGGCGCGGTTCGCCGAACCCGTTCATGGATCGATCGCACAGCAAGCTCAGAACTCGAGGAAACACTCATGCATTTGCTCCGCTCGTTGCTTCATTCGCTGACCTTGCGCGCACTGGTCATTGTGGCACTGCCGGCCATTCTGTCCTTTGCGCAGCGCGATGTCCGGCTTACATTGCAGGACATCGTGCAGCCGGAAGGCATTGGCGAGACCGCGCTCTCCCCGGACGGCAAGACCATTGCCCTCACGCGCGGCGGGCAGATCGACCTCCTACCCGCTGACGGTGGCTGGCCGGTAACTCTTACCAGCACGCAGGGAAACAAATCGGACGTGTCGTGGTCACCAGACGGTAAGGAGTTGGCCTTCGTAAGCCAGGGCAGCATCTGGGTTGTTCCGGCCTCAGGCGGGGCACCGCGCCGGCTGACCAACACACCTCCGGGGCCGGGCGATCCCCGCCAGGCTGCAGACCGCGCGCCCGTGTGGTCACCGAAGGGATGCTGGATTCTGTTCCAGAGCGGAAGACGGGGCATCAGCAGCCTGCTCGTGGTCTCTTCCGATGGCGAATCCACCAACTTCCTTACCGGCCCACACGACGAGGCCAGCGAGGGGCGCTGGTCTCCGAACGGCGACGCGATTGTGTATGTATCGCGCTCGAAGGAGTTTTTTAGTGGCCGGTTGAATCTGCTTCATTTCAACCCGAACGCCGGCCTGCGTGTGGGAGAACCCACAACTCTCTACACTTCTCCCGTGGACCGAGGTGGCGGCTGGTCCATTCGCGGCACACAGTGGTCGCCTGACGGGCAGGAGATTGTCACGGTGTTGCAGCACTCCGGGTGGAACCACCTTTACCTGCTCTCGACGAAGGGCGGTGACCCGAAACAGATCACCGACGGCGCATTCGACGATGAAGATCCGCATTTCTCGCCGGACGGTAGGACGATCGTCTTCTCATCCAACCGCGGCATTCTTGAAGCCACCAACCTTTGGAGCATCCCGGCGCATGGCGGAGAGGCGCATCAAGTTGCGAAGTTCGATGTGCCCGGTGTGGTCTCGAATCCGCAGTGGAATCCAGACTCGAAACACCTTTTCTTCAGCCGCCAGTCACCCGTCGAGACAGCAGACCTGTTCGTGGCAGAGTTGGGCACCAGCGCGCCTCCACGACAGCTGACCCGAACCACATCCACAAATTACGAAGCATCGGCACAGATTCCTGAGCGGATCACCTGGCAATCAAAGGACGGAAAGGAAATTGTCGGTCTGCTTTACAAGCCGAAGTCAAGCAAGACGGGGACAAAGCTGCCGCTTGTCGTCTGGGTGCATGGCGGCCCGGAAGGGCAGGATGTCTACCGCGCAGATGCATGGGCGCAGTTCCTAGCGCAGTCCGGATATCTGGTGCTCGAACCAAACTATCGCGGAAGCAGCGGCTATGGCGAAGCGTTCCGCAACCTGAATATTGAAGACTCGAACGGTGGCGAGGTCGATGATGTCGCGACCGGAGCGCAGCACCTGGTTGCTCAGGGGCTCGCCGACCCGGCGCGATTGGCGATCGGGGGCGGCAGTCACGGCGGGACAATGACCGCCTATATGGTGGTCCACTATCCGGATCTGTTCGCGGCGGCTATAGAGTTGTACGGCGTTGTCGACCGTGATCTATTCGTTCAGCGCACCAATCCCGACTCCTCCATTCGCTGGATGATGAAGATGGGAGGCACTCCCACCGAGAAGCCTGAAGTGTACAAGCGAGCCAATGTGCTCCTGCAGATCGAAAAGGTCAGGACCCCTGTGCTGGTCATGCACGGCGAGGATGATCCGCAGGTGCCTCCCGCCGATTCTGCCGAGTTCGTCAAGGCACTTCGCGCGCACCACAAGACGGTCTTCTATTTCACCTACCCCAATGAGCTACACGGATTTTCCCAGCCCGCGCATCGCCTAGACGCCTGGCAAAAGCAGTTTGCTTTCCTTCAGCACTACATCAACCCAAGCTTTGGAACCACTTCTACGTCTACTGAGGAGGTAGTCTTTCCGGGCCTTGATAAGCAGGCCAATTCTCATAGCGACGAGAAATGAATTCGAGAAGCGAAAACGAGACACTCACCCTGGCGATTGCAATCGGGGCGAATGCCCGGTCCGAAGTCAACTAAGGGAACAGAAAAAGTGATTCGCTATGGCTGCTTAGTCCGCACTTTAAGACTGATGACTATGTCAGCGAGCATCTGTCTGCAGACCCTAGCCTTAGCTCAGGCCACGCCCGCACAATCGATAACCGATGCAGATGCGAAAGTTGCGGCAATTATGGATGACGTCCTTAGACGTGGTGAAGGACACGCGGAAGGCCGGCCAGATGTGAGGTCATACACCTGGGTACCGCCCTCGCAGGAAGATGTTCGCCGTCTACGAGAGATCGGGCACGATGCCATAGCACCTCTGAACAGAACCTTGGATCCTCCTTACAACCGTCCTTTTCAGCGAATCCTAGCAATCAGATTGCTGAGTGAAATTGGTGGAGTTGATGTTATACCTCCCCTGACGAGAGCTCTAAAACCTGACAGTCCGAACTCCGTCCGAACCGCTGCTCTCGCAGCAGTTATCAGTGTTCCGAAGGACCAGGCTCTCCCCATTTTGCAAGAGGCTGTAGATGATTCTGATCCGGTTGTGGCTCGACGCGCGAAGGAATTGCTGGAAGGGTACTACCAAATCGACGTTCCTAAGTAAGAACCGATGCCCCACGTCTAGCCCGTCAACTACTCGAACAGTAGCGCATCACTTGTCCGTGGGCGCGGCGTGCAACATCGCGTTCGGTGCTTTCCTTGAGGCATCGGTTCCCAATTGCGGCACCGCGCAATCCACAGTTTCCCTCAAGGCAAGGAGCAGCTCCTTTGACACTCCGCGACCTGCAAGTAGCTGGGCAGCGTGGCAAGGTTCTTCGCTCATCGACAGGAGAAGGTGCTCGGTGCGGATTTCTGGGCACTTTTGTGCATCTTCGATCAACAGAGCTTGATCGAAGATTCTGACCAACTCCGCGGCGACCGGAAGGTCGCGGGAGTCAGAGAACGTATCTTGCGGCAACAGTAGCTTTGCGATGCCTGAAGAAGCAATGATCGAATAGGTTGTGCTGCAGACCGCGATCACTAAAGCCGCGATGGCCCCGGGAAGGATCCAAACAAATGTGCTCAAGCCGCAGGCGATCTATTTGGCCGGGCTAACAATCACCGGCCTCGCCGATCTGATAGCCCAGCACGGGCAACAAGCACGAAATCAGGATCGACATTACCCAGAACATAAGAATCTTTGCAGCACGTCTGCTCATTGGATTTCTCGTGTGTTCATCAGCAAATCGCATCCAGGGGTTATGCCGAATGAATCAGAACGGAACGCAAAATGACGCAGGCTCACAACACCCTATGCGCCATAGTCCGACATTCGGCATTTTGGGATCAAGCCGGATTTCGTTGCGCAAATTGAATTCCTGGAATGGACAGGAGCGGATCATCTCCAAAGTTCGTCGGCTTACGCGATGATATAGACCCACGCAAAGTCGTCAGGGAAACTTGATTACGCAGTCCTCTTTGGACGCTTCCGGAGCGCTATCTTAGCCTCAAGTTCCTCCACCCGCTGCTGCAACGCATCCGATCTTCTCGCAAGATGGCGATCGTCTGCACATCACCGCTCTTGTCGCAGCGGGTCGAGGGCAGCCAACTCCTGCCGGCGAAGAGCGCAGCCGACCAGCAGCGCCAGGATCACGTAATCCCGCTTTCCCTTCAAGGTTGACCGATCGGGAACCGTGAGCAGTTCCTTCGCCTGCTCCCGGTTCAGCCAATTCCCCAGCCGGGTTCCCTTCTGGCGGATGTTCGGGACCTCCGAAAGGCTCGCCGCATCTTCGACCGCGATCAGGCCGTTTCGCCGCGCTTCCGAGACGAGTTTCCGGACGGCTGAGAGTCGGACATTGACCGTGGAGGGCGCCAGGGCCTCCATCGAGGCTCGATACTCCATGAAAAGGGCGCGGGTGAGTGGCCGCCCGGCCGAGAGAGCGAACAGGTCATCGAGGGCCTTGGCGTAGTTTCGGCGGGAATTCGGAGGGGGTACGGAGTCAAGAACCATCCGGCGAAGCCGCTGCTGTGCTTCTACGAGGCCATTTTCCGGCGCCGGGGTTTCCCCTGCGCCTGTAGTCCCGGAAAGGAGCTGATCGATCAATGGTGAAACCGTCATCCAGCTGACTGAGGGTGGTGCAAATTCGCCGGGCCCCGTCCGGAACCCGTGGTGAGGCCAGGGAAACTTGCCTGGATGAGTGCTGA
>DASYBJ010000551.1:0-25419 GCA_036500845.1 Acidobacteriaceae bacterium | reverse complement strand
ACGCTGGTAGGGACCACGCGCCTTGGGCTATTCCACTCTGCGGTCTGCGAAGAGAAGGCGGGATGCGGCGAAATCCTTCCCCATCCAACGACGCCCTGAAGACACAGACTATCGAGCCATCGCGGATCGTACCCGGCGACGCGTTGAGGCAAGAGGGACCGTTCCCACTCAATCGCGGGAGCCTCAAACCCTTCTAAAAGGCGCAATGCATCGAGTACGCCCTGCTCTCCAACAAACTGGCGTTGCGGAGCCAGACGCTGCCAGCGAAGCAGCCATTGCATGTAGACCGCCGGGGAAACGGGTTCGACCTGGCGCCGCAATCCGGCCAGCGTCTTCTTGTGGATGCGCTGCAGCAGGCGGCGGTCGCACCACTCCACGTCCTCATCCACCTTGGCTTCCCCGGAACGCTCGAAGATGCCGCGCAAGTGAGTGCCCTGCATCTCGAGCTCCAGCATCTTTTGCCAGATGAGCGCGGAATCGAGACCCAGGCGATCGGCCAACGCACGAGAACTCGAAGGCCCCAGGAGGCCCATCCAACCCTGCACTGCCTTGCGCGCGACATCCTCGCGAAGCACTTCTTTGGTTCCGGCCAGGCACGGCAGTTCCCGCTCGAACTGAACCTCGGGCCATAAAGTACGCAGCCAAGGAATGCGTTCGGCCGCGACCCAGTATTTGGCAATGCCGTGTTCGGCCACGGTTGCACGGCCATGAGCTTCCAAGCGAGAGAAGAACAGCGGCCACGCCCCTTCATTCTGGAAGCCTTCGACTGGAGCAATGACAAGCGAACACAGCAGATCGTGCAGTTCGTGCTCGTCGCGCAGATCGGGCCAGCACTCTTCGCGCGTCTCGCCTATCGCAGCCGGATCGAGCCTGCCCGCCTCTCCCAAGAGTTTCTCCGGAACTGTCCCCCGCATTTGCACTGCGCGTGCCCTGCGCTCTTCGAGCGGGGCGTCATCCAAAAAGGCATAGGGGTTGGCGTTGAGTATCTCTTGCGCGAAGGCCGATGGAGTTGTCGTATCGACGGCGAGGCAGCGGATCGAGCCGGTGCGGATTCCTTTGAGCAGCTCGATCAGGCCATTGAGGTCCATCGCTTCACCCAAAACGTCCTTCATGACCTCGCGGATGAGGGGATGGTCGGGTATCTGGATATCGCCTTCGATGTTCTCCTGGCAGGCAGCCACTTGAGGAAAGACGCTCGCCAGCAGGTCGTCGGAACGGGTGCGCTGTATTTGAGGCGCTATACGCTTGCCTTTTTGAAACCGTAACAGTTGCAGGCTTCGTCCCGCGTCCCAACGCCAGCGCGCGCGGAAGATCGGGGAGTCCAGTGATGCCTGTTCCAACAGCTCTGTCACGGTTTGCTCGGTGAGGAACGCAAAAACGTCGCTCAAAGGAAAGCTGTGTTGCTCAGACAAAGAGATGTTCAGGCCGTTGTCGGTCGCCGCGGCCTGCAGCTCGAAGTTGAAACCGCGGCAGAAGCGTTTCCTGAGGGCGAGTCCCCAACCCTTGTTGATCCGGCCGCCAAATGGCGCATGCAAAACCAGCTGCATGCCACCGCCCTCATCGAAAAAGCGCTCGGCGATGAGCGTATCGAGGGTGGGAACAGCTCCCAGCACGGCTCGTCCGGCGACGATGTAGCCGACGAGTTGCTCGGCACCAGCATCGTCGACTGCGCACTCTTCCTTAAGCCACGCGACGGTCTCCGCAATTTGGGGATTGCTCTGGCTGATATAGCCGGGAAGCACATCAGAAGTGCGTGCGCCGATCTGCTGCCGGAGATCGGAAACAAAATGGCAGAGCTCCAAGGTTCTTTGCGGGGCCTCACCGCGCCAGAAAGGTACAGTAGGAGGCTGCCCGTGCGCATCCTCGACCAGCACGCGGCCTGCGCTCTCCACCCTCTGGATCCGCCAGCTGGTGTTTCCCAGCAGGATGATGTCACCAGCGGAGGACTCGACCGCGAAATCCTCATCCAGCGTCGCGATCTGTACTCCCTCGGGTTGCACAATGACCGAATAGAGCGCTGTGTCGGGGATTGTTCCACCATTCGAAACGGCAATGGTTCGCGCCCCTCGCCTTGCCTGGATGCGGCCGTTCACACGATCGCGGAGCAGGTAGGCTCCATAGCGGCCACGATTCGCCGCAATGCCCTCCGTCAAAAGTGTGAGGACTTCCTCATATTCTTCCCGCGTCAGCTTGGCGTAGGGTTGCGCGCGCCGCAGCACATCGTAGAGCGCGTCTTCCTCCCATGGCTCCGCGGCACATGCTGCGACAATCTGCTGCATCAGGACGTCGATGGGAGCCGGAGGAATTTCCAATCGATCCAACACTCCGGCACGCATCGCCCGAACGAGTGCAGCAGCCTCCACGAGATCGTCGCGCGTGGTCACGAAGAAGCGGCCCTTGGGGATGGCCCCGCGCCAGTGACCGGCACGCCCCACCCGCTGCATTGCCGCCGCGATCGCGCGCGGCGAGTTCACCTGGCAGACCAGCTCGATGGCCCCGATGTCAATGCCCAGCTCAAGCGAAGCTGTCGCAACGAGTAAGCGAATCTCCCCGTTTTTGAGCTTGTGTTCCGCTTCCAATCGCAACCTACGCGACAGGCTGCCGTGATGCGCGGCGACGTTCTCCGTCCCCAATCGCTCGCCAAGAGCGAAGGCCATACGCTCCACCATGCGTCGCGTGTTCACGAAGACCAGGGTCGAGCGGTGCTGGCCAGCCAACTCAGCCAAACGATCGTAGATGTCATCCCAGATCGCGTTGCTCGCGACCGGACCCAACTCGTCGTTGGGAACTTCAATACCCAAGTCCAATGTGCGGCGCTGCCCGACCTGCACAATGGCAACTTCGTGGCCGCGCCGGCCGCCGAGAAACTCCCCGACCAGCTCGATCGGATTCTGCGTCGCGGACAGACCGATGCGCTGGGGAGGTTGTGCTCGTCCCGTGATCCATTCCCCTGGACTCAGCCGATTCTCCCCGCAAACCAGCGCATCGAGCCGCTCGAGTGTGAGCGCCAGATGAGCGCCGCGCTTGTCATCGGCCACAGCGTGGATTTCGTCTACGATCACTGTCTCAACGCGGCGCAGGTTATTGCGGCTCTTCTCGGCAGTGAGCAGGATGTAGAGCGACTCGGGAGTGGTCACGAGGATGTGCGGAGGACGCTTGAGCATCGCGCGACGTTCGGCGGGCAGCGTATCTCCTGTGCGAACTGCGGTCCGAACTTCGGGGCAGAGGTACCCTCGTTCCATCGCCAATTGCTGAATTTCCCGAAGCGGCTGCTCGAGATTCTTTTGGACGTCGTTGCTCAACGCCTTGAGCGGGGAGATGTAGACTACCTCCGTTTCCGCGGCGAGTGATCCCTCGATCGCTTTGCGGATCAACTTGTCGATGCAGATCAGGAACGCGGCCAGAGTCTTCCCTGAGCCGGTGGGAGCCGAGATCAGTGTTGGCCTCCCAGCAGCGATATGCGGCCAACCCTCTTCCTGAGGCTCCGTCGGGGTACCGAACTTCCCTGTAAACCACTCCCGCACAACAGGATGCGCCCAGGCGAGCGCGTCGCACACAGAGGCGCCGCCGGAAACGAGGTCTGGAGCGGTGGGAAACATCACCATATTCTATGGCATTTCTGTCTTTCGCCAGCCGGCGTGGATAGAGAGAAAGCCTTACAAACCCCTTACGGATTGTCTACTCATCCTTTACGGATCTCAGACTTGAATAGAGATCGTTGGCTTTGACGCAATCGCAGGGTGATGTGGCAATGAGCCGCATGTCGGGCTCGCCGCTCACACCAACTGAGGATTACCGTGGCCAACGGAGGATACATGAGCACATTTCGAACTCTTCGGCCCCTGATCGTCGATGCGGAACAATGCACGGAATCCAAGACCGTGGCCACGGATACAGGTTTTCGTCACGTTTGCAAAGGCGATTGGATTATTCGCGGGGAAGGCGGAGAGTGCTACGTCGTGAACGATGCGTTTTTCCATCGCACCTTTGCCCCTCTCCAAATCTATCCGTGGGAGACGAACGAGGAAGGGCGGCACTACGGATGCTGAAGCGGGACGAATCTGGTCTCTAATCGAAATCGCGCAGCAATTTCTGGACGAGTGCCGGAGTAAGAGTATTTCAGCGGGTATCTGCCCGCTTCGCGGCTGCCCCGTCGCAACTATCGCCCACTGTGATCCGAAGGCTGAGTGGCGACGGGGGTGGCCGTCTCTTGCGAGGTCGGCCCGGAGCTTGAGTATTCGGATACTGTGCGTGCACTCGGCAAGAAACGTTGAAGGGCATCTTGCTAGCCCCATGTACGCCCGCCCTTGGTGGACGAACATGGGGCACGAACGTGGGGCACCCTTCCGGCATTTCGGTCGCGGCCTATTTAACTATGGACCCCACCCTGCGGGCTGTGGACCCCCACCTGCGGGATTAAAAGATGTGAACACGGTGGTGACCGCTGTGCCAGTTTGAAGCTCCCTTCTTCATCGGCGGCGGAGTCAACTTGCCCCACGCGGAGTGATCCCACGTGACTGCCTGAAGCCCGTCGTGGCCGGGCTGAAAGACCATGGACGGGGGAGCAGGCTTGCCTTCGGACGCGTCAAAACGGACGGTGATCTGGCTTCCCGAGTCGACCCAGTGGCCAAAGACGGTCGTCTCCGTCCCGGCTTTTCCGCCAGGATCTTGAGTGATGGTTGCAGAACCGTCTGCACCCAAACTCACGCTCATCGAGGGAGGATATTTCTCTTTATCGGTTTGGGGAAGATCGGATTGGTAGGTACCGACAAATTTAGAGTGCGAATTTGCCGTGCCAGAGAATGCGGCCAAGGGCGACAGGAAGAACATTGCGCCGGCCAAGAGAAAACGCAACGAAAAATGGCTGGCAGACCTCATAGCAGTTTTCATGATGCTACCCGTGAATTGAGAGTTGCAAGCCGGAAATGAATCACGAAAGTTGTATCGCGACAAGAGCGGCCAAGCGTTCTCAATCTGGGCTACTTGCAAGCGAAACACGACTCACCGAGCAGCTTCCTTGGAGAATTGAGTTAACGATAGTAGGTTACCATCTGGGTCTTTGAACCACGCAACCTTGGCTCCGCTGGGGGCAGCCCAGATGCCGAGTTCATCCTGCTGCATGAAGCTCGCAAAGCGTTCGAAAACGACACCTGCTCTCTCCAGGTCACGGACCCGCGCCTCGATATCCCAGACTTGCCAACCGAGTGCCGTGTAGGGAGCGGGAATGATTCTTTCCCGTACGATCTGCAGCCGCAGCATGGTTCCGTCAGAGTCGAAGACGAGGGCGAACGGTCGCTCCTCCTTTATAAGCCGCAAGCCCAGCTTGCCGGCATAAAAAGCCAAAGCGCGTGATGGATCGCTAGTCGCTAGAAAGGCGATGATCTTCTCCGAACTAAGCACCGTACCTCCTTGCCGGAGTTCATCGAGAGGGATAGAAGGCTACCCGAGAACCTATAACACCTATCAGATGATGGAGCACGGCGGCGAGACGAGATGAAAGAGCGCATTTCAGGCGGTAACGCTCTCAATTACCGGTCGCGCGCAGTTGCGACACGCTGCACATCACGCTGGGACGATGTTCTCCACTCAGCCGAAGCGCGATGTTCTCTTCTTTAGAATGGGAGCATGAATTTGTCTGCCGCCGAACGCGCCCGAAAGGTTCGCCTGATTTTATTCGACGTAGATGGTGTGCTGACCGATGGCGGCATCTGGCTTTTCCCTGGACACGCTCCTGTCTCCTCAATTTCAGACCGAGCCTCGAGAATGCAAGACGCGGGGGGATACGCGATTTCTTCGGACAGCATGGTCGAAGCGAAGGGTTTCAATGCTCATGACGGAACAGGCTTTTCGCTGGCGCGAATCGCAGGAATCCAATGTGGGGTGATTACCAAGCGCATTTCCGAAACCGTGGCTCTTCGCGCCCGCGATCTGCGACTTGAATATGTGTACATGGGTCAGGCACACAAGATGCAGGCAGTGCACGAGATCATGGAGAAGGGGCGATACATGCTTGAAGAAATCGCCTATATAGGCGACGACATTATCGATCTGCCCGTGATGCGTGCGTGCGGCCTTGCGATTGCGGTGGCGAATGCCCGCCCGTTGGTGAAAGCCGCCGCACATCACATCACACCGAACAGCGGAGGGCACGGAGCCGGCCGCGATGCAATCGAGTTCATTCTCGAAGCCAAGGGCGTTCTTAGCGAGTGCGTTGAGAAATACATCAGCGAGCGAAGTACGGTGCCTGCTTCGATGGATATGGGTGAGGGATCTGGGTGAGCGGGGCGCATCGGAACGAGGGGCCATAGCGTATGCTATCTCTTTGGAAGTTCAGCAAATTGCGATCCACCGCACTCGAGGAGCGTCTCACATTCCGATGTCGATCCAATCTGTTGCCAGGTTGTTTTCTCTCCTCCTTTTGGTTTCCCTCCCCTTCGGAAAGCAGGCGATGGCGCAAGGCCTAGGCAAGTCAGATGTGGCGATCAACGTCTTCGGACAATTCACGTCGACGGTCAGCGGAAACGGGATTACCGACACTCCTTCCCGCTCGATGGGGCCGCTGTTTACCTTCCGGCAGTCATACAAGCCGTGGCTAGGCTATGAGGTGAACTACAGCTATACGAGATTCAGCGAGACGTACACAGGCCAGATTTTCCGCGTACAAAACAATGTGCACGAGGCAACGGGAGCCTTTCTCGTGCAAGGGCCGAAATTTTTCGGATTGCAAGTCTTCGGAGCGGCGGGAACAGGCTTGCTTGTTTTTCTTCCTACGACGGTAGGCGGCCAGCACAACACTCAGCAGTACCGATATCCGTTCCTCTACGAAGTTGGCGTGAATCATCCCCTCCTCGTCAATCGTTTGGGGGTACGGGTCCAATACCGCGGTCTGATTTACAAGGCACCCGATTACGGACTACCGCAGTACAGGACGGGCGCGACGCGTCAGACGCCCGAAGTGACTGTGGGATTGTTTCTGCGGTTCTAGGGCTAATCTCACAGGGCCCTTTTTGCGAGAACAGCTCCCGGTGGCGATTCGGTCAGATACTTTTAAGTGCGCTGGACCTTCGGAATCGCCAGCAATAGATCCCAAGGTTGAGAGCGCACACCGCCACACCCGCGCTGGTTACGGCCCAGACGGGAAGATTGGGATACACGATCGCATCCAGGTAATGCAGCAGGAAACCGCCCTGGTACGACGGCTTCCCAACTCTGGATTCAAAGTATTCTTCCGCGACAGTGAGAGGACATGGCCATGGGCCCACCTCCACGACGATCCCCCAGAGCAGCGCCAGAATGTGCAGCGCGCTCCACGCGGGACGGCCGCGCGTCCAGACGGCTCCAAAGATTACAAGCACCAGCCACGCGAGATGGACCAATAAGATCAGGACTGCAAGCAGGACCACAGCTCGCCCAACCTCATTCCATCGTATCGCGGCAGTCCTGTTCGTCCTTAGGGCCTGCGCATAGGATCCGGAGAGTGAGTGTACGGCCTTCACCCGGGTCGTTTCAACCAGACCAACAGCTGCCAGACCGTGCTGGAGTCCGGCGTACCGGTGACCGTCAGGGTCAGGTCGTGCGTGAATTCGCGGAGGCTTGCCTGGAACGGGAGTGAGTTCTCCAGCTCCAGTGAACCTAAGCAGGTACTGATGGACGAGGGAGGGAGGATTCGCCACTGCTGTGGCTTTATCGCGCCGCCCCGATCTTCGCTACGACTGAAAAAGCGACTGAGCGATATAGGTCATGGCGGCGATGTAAGCCCCCAAAGACGCCACGGTTACCAAACGAGTTTTCCAATCCATATCGATATCCTCCAAGGCCAGAATGTAAAATGTTGCAATGCCTCTTTATGTGTAGCCAATGCAGCCCGAATTAGCCATTGATTTATTCGGTGTCGCGGGATAGGAGTAATACAGTTTTGGTTACTTTAGAAACTAGAGTGGCGTGAATCGATTCATCGTTTTTTGGTTCGGTGGCCACTTCGCCCGGGAACGGTTCCTGTATCTGATTTCCTTGTTTCGTCCGCTCTCGCTTGCTGTGTATCCAAATGCACGAGGTTGCGCTTGCCGCGTCGATTCCCTCTGTGGTAACGAGCGGGGATCGCTCTACGATTGAAGCCGTGCACGACGTTCATGAGGGTGCTGCGGTCGCGCGTTCGCCGAAGTGATGAGGGTGCGCGTTGCCTCCGTCCTCACCGGCGGCAACATGAATTCCCTAGAGGCGCGGCTTTGGCGGTTTTACAATCGCGTCGACGGGCGCGGCGCTTACCTTGACGGGCCGGCGGAATAGCTTTCCTGCCTCGGCAGCATAGAGCCAGTTCAAGTCCCGGCCTGCGAAGGTTATGCTCGAGATTTCCCCGGCCTCCGGCGGGTTGAGAATGTCAGAGACGCGGCCGTTCTGCTCACAAATCTGAATGCCAATCGGGGTGTCGAAGAAGACTTGGCCGGTCGCATCTTCCATGACCTTTTCGGCGCCAGTCATCCAAGCTGTCTCAGGTTTCTCCAGGCGCCAACCGGTATCCGGCGTTTCCATGCGATAGAACGGCTCGCCATTGACTAAAGAACCATCGGGCGCAATCTGAAAAGACCATTGATACTTCGATTGCGCATCTGCGACAACTAACATTGCCTGGTCGGGAGAGATACCCACGCCGGTGGGGAGAGCGATTTCTCCCGCTTGATCCACGACCCGCGGCCGCCCGCTCCGGTCGATATAGCCAATGCTTTTGGCCGTCGCGTCGACGAAGTAGATCGTGCCACGCGCGGTGATGGCTAGTTCGGTTGCCCTTACACCCCGAGCGACGACCTGTTCGCCTCCATCCCTTCTATAGGAAACGATTTGCTCGCGACTCCCCTGCCCGGCGAAAAGCCGCCCATCGGGACCGACCCGAAGCGCCTGGGCACCGTCGGAGTGGTCCTTGAACAGAGTTACCTTGCCATCCGGATCGGACTTGTAAATGCGATTCTCGGCCGGATCGGCAATGAATACATTGCCCTCTTTGTCCGAGGCCAGCCCTGTTATCGATGGGTACGCCTGGCCCACTTGCTCCCAACCTTTGTTCGCCCAAACGGTGGAGTAGACCTTGCCGATGGGATCCCATCCCGGCTCATTCATCGCTTCAGGCTCGTGCACGACGATCGGATTTGGATAATCCCGCCAGAGCCAGCGAAGTGCGTCAGGGAGGATGGCGGCGCCCTGATTCATGTTGTGGCCTCCTTGCCCCATCACCAGCTTTACGTCATATCCGGAGGACTGGAGCGCCTGGAACATTACCTGATTGTTGATAGGCCAACTTCCCGCATAAGAGATTCCATAAGGTTCCGCGGGTACGATGTGGTCCTGGGTACCATCCTGCATGAAGACGCGGATCGGCTTTGGCTCGGTCTTGCGGACAAGTGCGGGTAAGGTATCGGCACCTTTCATCGACACATAAGTACCGATGAAGCTGAGCACGCGATGAAACTGGTCGGGACGGTTCCAGGCAGCCATGAAGGCGCCAACCGCTCCGGTGCTCACGCCGCAGAGAGCGCGGTCATTTGGGTCATTCGAGAGGCTGTACTTCTTCCCTACTTCGGGGATCAGTTCCTCGAGCAGAAAACGGGAATAGCGGTCACTCATCGAGTCATATTCGAAGATGCGCTCGTAGCGGTTCTGCGCCTGATCGGAGACCGTGGGCAAAATTCCCGGATCGACAAAGATGCCAATGAGCGGCGGGAGGTCATGCTTAGCGATCAGATTATCCAGAACCACTGGCGCGCGTTCGCTGCTGCGGAGAAACCCACTGCCATCGAGAAAGATCATCAAAGGCGCAGGTTTGTGAGCGTCATATTGAGCGGGTAAATAAACCGAATAGGTGTGCGGCGTGCCCGGGTAGAACTTGCCCGGCGCAAGCGTATATTGCGTAACCGTTCCCTTGGCGACTTCGTTTTGCGGTTGGGAGTCAGGACCCAGCGGATAATCCTGAGCGCGCAGGATGGTGGCGGCAAAAAGGAGGGCGAGCACGAGTCGTCTCATCGGGAGGAAGTATACCTGTGCATGCCAGGTGCCGGTGCAGCGAGACGGGCGCCTGCCTGCATTTCTCCCCGAACTTCAGAAGAATGACCAGGACTCTTCCGCGGTCAGGCGTCGCTGTCGCAGAAAACGTTGTGAGGGTGGAAACGACTGAGCCGAACTCAGCTGTCTCCGTAGACTGGCACTGCGGCCCCGTGGATCACCTTTGCGTCGTCGCTTAGCAAAAACAGGATTACCTTCGCAATCTCTTCCGGCTTTGGCCACTTGGTGAAATCCGCGTTGGGCATGGCACGCCGGTTGACTTCGGTGTCGATGATGCTGGGAAGAACCGAGTTCACGCGCACTCCAGTTCCTTTTACGTCCGCCGCAAGCGAATCCATCATTGCCAATGCTCCTGCCTTTGAAGCAGCGTAAGCGGACGCACCGGCGGCGTGATCCACCGCGGCTTTGGCCACTACATCGACAATCGCGCCGCTCTTCTTTTGCAGCATCACGGGTACAACCGCACGCGCGAGGATGTAACCCGACTTCAAATTGAGCGCCAGCATACTGTCGAAGAGATCCGGATCAACATCCCACAGTGGAACACCTCCGGCATAGGCGCCCACTGTATTCACGAGAGCATCCAAGCGACCTGAGGCGCTTACAACTTGATCGACCAAGCGGCTGACTTGCGCCGGATCTGTGACGTCCGCGGTATATCCTTCGAGCGATCGACCTACACCCGCCATCTTTTTCAATTGCTCGAACTGCTCTTGCTGGCGAAAGGTCACTACGACCTTTGCGCCCTCTGAAAGCAGGGCCAAACTCACCGATCGCCCGAGACCACCAGTACCGCCGCTCACAATCGCTACCTTGCCGGCAAATCTCATCTGTTCCCCTGAGTTTGTTGTACCAGGGGCAGTTTCTTCTGAACAACTCCGGGCGTGTGGCAACCGAGGCCAGATCAACACAAATAGAGAAGGCGGCTGCCATAGCAGCCGCCTTAGAGTCCATCTTCACCAGGGTTGAGCAAAGACAGTACAGGCCGTGGTAGTCTCCGCCCCTCCGGGCTGAAAAGCGCAGCCCGAACAACAGAGCACCTCTTTCCGCGGCGCTGCACGCCCTGCCAAAAACCAAATTTTCAGCTAGCTCTCAGCTCTCTTGAGAAATGCGGGCTAGCTCATCCATTTCCCCGAGTATCTGGCGGTAGCTAGCGTCGCTCAGGCTATTTTGGCTTTCTTCGTGTGAGCACCATTGGTGATCCTCTTCGCTTCAGCATTTACCCGCTTGGAGATGCTGGTTAACTTCTGGTCAGCCGATTCTTCTTCCTTGAGCGTCTCATCTAACAGAGTGGCGGCCTGAGGCATCTCCAGTAGCCTGGCGTACTCACGAACAGTACCATAGCCCGCCATCTCATAGTGCTCTACCCGTTGAGCTGCCGAGATGAGCGCGGCGTCGCGCAACTCGCCTTTCTCCATTTCTTCCACCATCTCGGAGCCTTCCTCGAGCAAGCCCTTCATCCCGTTGCAGGTCTTGCCGCTGAGGTTCTTCCCTGCCATTTCACCAATCCTCTCGAGGCGCTCGACCTGTTGTTGAGTTTCACGAAGATGATTCTCAAATGCGGAGCGTAACTCTTCCGACTTGGCCGCCTTTGCCAATTTGGGTAGCGCTTTTGTGATCTGCTTTTCTGCGGAATATAGGTCCTTCAACTCCTCGAAGAACAGCTGTTGCATCGTTTCGACACTCATAGCATCTCGCCCTTCTTTGTTAAGCATTGATCGTAGGAAATACCTCGACTAGGAGATTCCCCGGATAGCCAATAGGAGAACTAGTAAATCGAGACGGTTGCCTGGGCCGGCCGGAGCAAGGTCTTCTGAAATCATCGAGGTGTCGCAAAGTCGTTGGAAATTGCGCTCCTTCCGGGCGTCCTTCTCGACCTATTCGGCATCCGATTCTCAATAGAAAGAGCTTTGGGCAGGCGCAATTGAGATAGGGCGTTCAGTTGGCGCCTACAAGCACCTCGAAAGGCAGGAGTTACTTTAAATGACAATTCTGGTTATCCTTCTGGTACTTCTTTTGATCGGTGCGCTTCCGGCGTGGCCGTATAGTCGCAGCTGGGGGCCGTATCCTAGCGGCGGTATCGGTGTGATCTTGGCTATCCTCGTGATTCTGTTGCTTCTACATGTCTTCTAGGAATTTCTGCCGGACGATCCCTCCTGGCGCCGGTCTGCTGTCCTTATCACCGCGCAGTAGCGAAAGCAGTAAGCGGCTCACCCGGAATCGACGGGCTGGGTGGCCGCGCTGCGCGTCTACTGGGACGCGCAGTGTAGACCGGGGCGAGTGAAGGCCAAACTATCGCGGCAGCTCCGGAGTTGCCGCTGCTTCTAGTCTCCCGGCAGGCTCTTTGATCTCAGGTGAAACCGGTACTTACGCAGTCTCGCTGACCGACTGGATAAGCCCGCGAATATAGCCATAGCAAAATGCGAACGACTGCAAGCCGTTCGGATCATTCGGTGCGACCGGGACATGGTCAGGCATCAGCAGATAAGGATAACCAACCTCCTTATAGACCCGAATGGCCTTCACCATATCGACGTCCCCCTCATCAGGGTAGACCTCCACAAAGTCATTCCGATGGCCGCGAATATTCCGGAAGTGAACATTGAAGATCTTCTTCCGTAAGCCGAAGTAGCGGATGACATCGTATATCTGAGTTCCGGGATCCGAGAGCATCTCGGAGACAGTTCCCTGACAGAAATTAAGGCCGTGATAGTCGCTCTCGCGGATGGAGACCAGCTTCTTTAGACCATCCACGGTACCGAGCACACGAACAACGCCCTGATATCCCTCCGTGGGCACACCGGGATCGTGGGGATGGCAGGCTATGCGAACCTTGTATTCGTTGGCCACGGGAACGACGCGATCGAGAAAGTAGGTTATGCGCTCCCAAGCCATATCGGCGGTGACCTTGCCAGCCCTGGTAAGCGGGGTTGCAGGATGCGCCTCGGCGAGATTCCAGGTGCTATAGGTCGCGTCTCCCCGGCCCGGTGAGCGCCCAATCCGCAGCACACCTAGAATGCTCATGTTGTATTTGATCGACGGGATACCTGCCTGCGCACAATTTCGAATGAAGGTTTGCAGGGCTTCGATGTCACGGTCCCGTTCGGGGCTCTGCGCCAGCATGATCGCGGGGTGCTTCTCGCGGTCGATGTAGCTGGATTCCAGAAAAGGCGGCGCGGCGCACTCGATCGAGATGCCGTTGTCGTGGGCAAGATCGACCATCCGGTTGAGCTCCTCCACAGTGGCATAGAGCCGGCCATCTGCGATCTCCGGATAACCGCAGATGTTACGCACCCCATAGCGAGCCAGATATTTCAGGTGAGTCTCGTTCGTGGGAGCGCTCTGACAGCCCAGCTTGAAGCGCACAGGCTGAGCTGCCGGATGATCGGCCTGCGCGGAAAGAGATGGAAAGCCACTGGCGAGAAGGGCTCCCGCGCTGCCTGTAGAGGTGAGAAATTTTCTGCGATCCACTTATGACCCCTGCCTGATCCCATCCCGGGGACGCTCCAAAGCTATCTCGCTCGGACCGGAAGTTCAAGACAGAAGGTTAGAGCAGCGCTGTCACTCGCACTGTACCTGTTCAAAGCCGAGGTTCAGGAACAGGGTGCGTAGGGTACCGCAGGCGTTCTGATGGGCTGTGTTGAGGATGCCGGCGGTCAGTGCGGAGTGGCGCAGATCCTCTTCGGCTTTGGCGCGAACTTCACTCTCGAGATTGGGATCAACCGGAACGAAGAGGCCGGTTTCGCGAGAGTAGACGCGACTCTTCTCGTTGTCCAAAGCAACAGTGAAGATTTGCGCCTTGGGAAGTTGCAGGTGGACGCTGCGGCCGTTGACCTGAACATCGCGATTCGCGAGCTGACTGAGATCCACACCGGCGATAGCTTGCCCATGGGCCACCAGCAGAAGTTTGTCCCCGGTGAGAATCGGGGGCATCACTCTCCCTTCGCGCTCGCCTTCGACGATTTTGTCCATCGTGTAGGTGACGGTTTCGAGCCGTTGCAGCCGCTGGATTCGGGAAACCACGGTCGGTTGCGAGGTGTCGATGCGCACGGTACGGCCTGTTAGTGTGGTAGCCACGTCGTTCCACATGCCCTCAGTCGCCTGCCGTAGAAACAAGACCAGCGCGGCCGCACCGATGATGAAGCTGCAGAGCAGGGCGACCAACCAACGGACCGGCCGGAAACGGCGGCGATCCTGGACAGGCGGCGGTGAGAGTGTAGCCATGGCTCCTAGATAATACGGCGAAACGGGTGACGGATGCATTCGGAGAGCGGAATGGTCCTCTTCCCGATGCCTGCAGGAGCTTGTCTATGCCCCGTGGACCGCGCCCCCGGACCGCCGAGTAGCTTACACTGCAAGGCATGCCAAAGGGTCCAAAGCGGGTGTACGGCAAGGGACAGCTGCATTTCCTCACGTGCTTTTGCTATCTCCGGCAGCAGAAGCTGGCCGAAGAGAAGCACCGCAATCTGTTTGTGCAGCTTCTTGAGGAGATCCGGACCAAGTTCCGGTTCGGAGTCGTGGGTTATGTGGTGATGCTCGACCATTTTCACCTGCTGATGGTCGAGCCGACGATCGATACTGCTGCGAACGCGATCGAAATGTTGCTGCAGCGGTATCAGCGCCGGTACAACAGCTCAGTGCGAGGGGAGGAGCCAGCGTGGGAGATACCCTATGCCGACGCCCACATCTTCCAGCCGGAAAAGATAGAGGAACGACTGAACTTTATGCACCTTCAACCGGTGAAGGAGGGTCTGGTGGAGCATGCCACTGACTGGGAATGGAGCAGCGCACGCTTTTACTCCGGAATAGAAGAGGGAGTTGTGACGCTTGAGAGAGCGACGCTGCAGCGGAAAAGCGCCGGGTAGAAACTCAAATTTTAATCAACCCCGATTTTATATCTGCTTGAGCAGCCAACGTATGGACCTTTTCTGTATCTCGACGTACTCAGGCGCCCACATGGCATGTATGGTGTGACCTACCGCGGTGAATACAACGCGACCGCTGCCAAAGTCATAAGCCCAACCGGAGATCGATTTCGCTCCCAGATTCTCATAGGTTAGCCCGTCGATGTTCTCGGCCTCGAGAATGATGTTCTTCTTGTCCTTATCGTAGTCGACGTAATGTTGCTCGTCGTTCACCATGAAGTCCCCGATGCCCTGGGTGATGGGGTGCGGATTTTGCGAAGCTCGAACACGAAAGGGCCGAAGCGGCGGATGACCGATATACGCTCCGCCCATGACTTGGCGGTAATTCTTCGAGGTGAGCGAGATGTGACTGCAGTTATGAAGAGCGTAAAAGCCATTTCCTGCGCTCACGAACTCTTTGACCGCCGTTCCCTGCTCTTCCGTCATCCACATTTCCGGCTTCGGGTCGGACGACCGGCTGGGTAGATTCTCGAGGTTTCTTTCGTAGTCAGTGTATGCATCCGGTCCCAGGTAGCCATTGGGCCAGATCATCCCGTCCCGCAAGATCAGAAACACTTGATAGTTCTTGAGCAGACTGGCCGAGATCAGTTCGCATTGGATCGTGTAGTCAACGGGAATGTTTAACTCTTTGAAAGTCTTGTCCAGCGATACTCGAATGTAATCCGCGTTGTGGTAGCGGTCGCCGATGAGAGCCAAGGCACGCGGCCCACCCGTATTCTTGGCCGCTTGGGACGGTTGAGAGTGAACGATCTCGCTGGAACCAAGACCTAGCAGGCCAGCGCCCGCTACAAGACCGGCCGTCTGTACAAGAGTTCGTCTTGAAAGACTTGCATTGAAGGGTTTCATAGGCTCCCGCTAAATCCGCGCTCCTTAGTTGATAAAAGAGGGCCCCCCGCTCAGAAGGCATGAGCTCTACTTCGGACCTCTCCGAGGACATTTAAAATTCTTAAGGAATCGCTGCACGTTCGAAAGCCCTCTTGAATCCATCCGTTGAGCGTTTCAAGCTTGGTCACACTCTCCGTCCATTCAACACCGGGGGTAGCAGGATATACCTTGTTACATGGGAACGAACAGAATAGAAACCGGCGCTGGAATCTCCAGAACCTGGCTCGTCGGCGTCAGCTGACCGTTCTTTGGGTCAATGCTAAAGACGACCATGTTGTTCGAGTTCTGGTTCGCTGCTATTAAGTATTTGCCCGTCGGCTCGATTACGAAATTGCGCGGGATATTTCCCTGTGTCGGGACCACTTGAACTTTCGTCAGGGTGCCGTTCTGGGGGCTAATCGCGAACACCGTAATGCTATTGTTCCCGCGATTGGAGGCGTACAGAAACCTTCCTGCCTGATCTATCTGTATCTCTGCGGAGTTGTCTTCTCCGGTAAAACCAGCGGGCAGAGTTGAAATCGTCTGCACGGGATTCAGTGATCCCTTCAAGGGATCATAGGAAAAGACCACAACGCTTGACCCCATCTCACACACGGCATAGGCAAATTTGGCTCCAACGCCAAACGTAAAATGGCGCGGCCCTAACCCTGCCTTTACAGAAACAGAAGAGGGATTGTTGGCGGTAAACGTACCTTTGGCGGTATCTACCCGATAGATGAAGATCTGATCGAGCCCAAGATCCGGCACAAAGAGGAAACGATTGTCAGGCGAAAGCACAACAGCATGCGCGTGCGGACCTCGTTGACGAAGGGCATCGACGCTCGAACCGCTGTGCTGGTCGAGTCCCGTCATTTCACCGATACTCCCGTCCGGTTTGATGGAGAATGACGCGACGTTTCCACTTCCGTAATTCGCCACGAACAGAATCTTCCCGGTCTTGTCGACCACGAGATGGCACGGACCGCCTCCTGCGGAAGAGATCTTATTCAGGAATCTGAGTGCGCCGGTCTTGGGATCGATCGCAAAGCTGCTAATAAATCCATTTGCTTGGTGTGGATTTGGTCCGTGATCACCGCTCATTTCCGTGACAACGTAAACGAACCGATGATGAGGGTCCGTAACAACCCACGAAGGATTCACTACCTCGGCTGCAACCCCGAGTGGCGTCAGATGTCCGGTCTTGGCATCGAAACGGTAGCCATAGATGCCTTTGCTGGCCGGACCAGTATAGGTTCCGACATAGACGAAGTAGTCGCTCTTTACAGGTGCCGTATTCGCGAAGACACTCAGCCTGTATGGAACGAGCCCAGCCAGAACCGCAAAGAGCAAACCAGCCAAAGCGAATACAGGACCTGTCGTGCGACCAAGCGATCTTTCAAAGCGCATTTATCCTCCCCAACGGGCGCAAGCTAGCCAACGAGCACAAGCTAGTCAGCATTGTGCAATGTTCCACTATGATTGTCTCAACAACCAGCGAACAGCATTCTTTTGCAGCTTTTCGTACTCAGGATTCCACAACGAGGTGATGACGTGACCCGGCGCTAGATAGCATACACGGCCTTTTCCGTAGTCGTATGCCCAGCCCGCGGCCGATGAGCTGCCTAGATTCTTAAACGTGAGTCCATTTTCATTGACGCTTTGCAGAAGCAGATATTTCGGATCCTTCTGGTAGGTCATGTAGTGCTGCTCATCCGTCACCACAAAGTCATTGACCCCGCGTGTGATCGGGTGCTCTCGATTGACGATCTTTACTTTAAATGGACGAAGAGGCGGATGCTCTTCCGTTACAGCTCCGAGCACGTCGCGGAAGTCGTCATTGTGCGGGCTTATGTAGGTGACATTGTGATAGAAGAGAGCTCCTCCGCCGCGGGATACGAATTCTTTTACGGCTGTGCCTTGTTCCGGTGTAATCCAGAAGAACGGTTTGGCGTCGATTTCCGGTAGAGGCGGCTCGCTGACGATCGGAGGAGCCGCTGCGGATCCGGGTCCCTGCGGCTGTGTCTGCAGGTAACCACCGGGCCAGAGCATGCCATCCCGAAGGACGATCAGAAGCTTGTAGCCTTGAAGCTCTTCCGCATTGAGCAGTTTGACGTCATCGCGAAAGTCGATGGAAAGCTTGAGGTCCTCTCCCAGGGTCTTTCCTAATGCTGTGCGGATGTAGTCACTATTGTGGTATCGATCCCCGATCAATGCAAAGGCGGTTGCCTTGCTTCCGGCGAATGCCGGAATGGAAGGAAGGAACGCCGTGATTGCCATCCCTGAGAGCGCCGATCTTCTTGTGATGCGCTGTTTCATGACTCCACCTCCTCGGCGCGCCAAAGCACAGTTTGAATGAATGCGCGGAGACTACGCCGTAGGAACTGACCTCAGAAGACGAATTTCGCCGCGATTTGCATTACTCGACCCCTATTCGATTGGGTAATGCGGCCAAATGCGGTGCTTGAAAAGGAGTTGTTCGGATTGCTGAAATTGGGACGGTTGAGCGTGTTAAACGTCTCCCATCGAAGCTCGAGATGCATCTGTTCATGAAGTGGGATTGCTTTGAAAAGTCCGGCATCGAGGTTGGCAAGTCCCGGCCCATAGATTGTATTGCGGCCACTGGTGCCAAAGGTGCCAAGGGCAGGCAGGGAGAAAGCGCTGGTATCGAAGTATTTGGCGATCTTACTTTTCCTGGACTGGCCGTTGTAGACAGCAACAGCTCCGTGAACATCCGCGTGATCGATATTGACGCCGGCCAGACTGCGATCGACACCGGCGAGCACACTGAACGGCAGGCCAGTTTGTAGGGTAAGAATTCCGTCGACCTGCCAACCGCCCGTGAGCGCTCTCACGAATCCGTTACCGGATGTGAACGCCGGGATCTGATACAGGAATGAATTCACGAGGCGGTGCTTAACATCGAAGTCCGACGGACCATAATCCAGGTTCCAGTTAAATGGATTGCGCGCCTGGTTCCCAAGGCCACTGTTCCCGTCGTTTGAAGCGATATCCAAAGATTTCGAGTAGACGTAGGACCCAAGCAGAGTGAAGCCCTGGGAAAGTCTCCGGTTCCAGCTAATCTGAAGCGCGTTATACGAAGATGGGCCAAGGGCGATATCTTCGGTGATTGTCTGGAAGTTTTTATAGGGCCGCCGCGAGTTGACGTTTGTGGTGGTCGATTGGTTCGGAATATAGATTGCTGGGTTCTGCTCCTCCAGAAGAAGAAGGTGCGTGCCTTTGCCGCCCAGGTAAGCAAACGTTAGGACGATTTGCTTCCATATCTGCCGTTGCACGGTGAGGTTCCACTGCTGGATGTAGCCGGTCGTAAAGTTTGGATCGATCGAATTCTCCGTCATTGGCAGGTAGAAGACCCTGTTCTGCCTGTCCGCTGCGGTTTTGGGTGGAACATAGTTCAGCAAAAGCTGTTGCGTCTGCATGTTGTTGACGTAGGGATTGGACAAGGGGACATTGAAAGTAGTCTGTCCGTAAGAAAAGGGTTGGTTAAGTTGATTCGTGTTCACCGCAACCGGCCGCAGAGTATCGGAGAAGATGCCATAGGCGGCGCGAATGCTTGTCTTCCCGTCGCCGGATGGATCATAGGCAAAGCCAATTCGTGGAGAAAACTTTTTATAGCGGTTCGGACTGACTCCCGGTCCGACTCCTGGATCGCCAGGGAAGAGCGCACCTGGAGGAGCGAGTGGATAGATGACGGATTGTTGGCCGGGCCGGAAAGCGCCGTCATGGTTGAACCTGTCACGAGTTGTGATATATGGCTCCCAGCGAAGCCCAAGATTCAGGGTCAACCTGTTTGAGACTCGCCAGTCATCCTGGAAGTAAAGAAAAGGCGTGTATTTGTATTGCTCGGAAAAGAGGGGGGTGTTCTGAAAGACGCTGTTTGCCGCGCCGAGATAAAAGTCGGCATATCCGTCGCCGTAGGGACCGGAGAGCGTTCCGCTGAACGCGTACTGTGGAGCGAATTGGAAGTACTCTCTTCCGTACCGGCGTTCGTACGAATATTCGCCACCGAATTGCAGCAAATGGTTTCTCTTGGACCAACTTACGGTATCGATAAATTGATAATTCATCATGTAGCTGCGAAAGTTCGTCGGTACCCTCAGCGAGAGACCGTTGGCCATGGTAATCGCCCAATCCGTCGGGATACTTGGCGGCGCAAGCGGGATACAGGATAAGCAGCCAAGGCCGGCCCAGGTGGCCGGGTTAGTGATTTGAGGCGATCGGATGAAAGTGTTGCGAGCGACCATGAACGTGGCCAGATTGAGCAACGCAGAAGTGAAGATATGGGTTTCGTTGATGGAGCCGTTGTGCGTGGGCCAATCGTTGTTCGAGTTGAACGCGGGCAATCCGGCGCTCTGGGCGTTGAAGCTGTCATCAAAGAAGTAACGAAAGCTCACCTTGTCTGTCGTAGAGAAGGATTGGTCCAGCTTCGCGATGACCTGATTGTCTCTGGTCGGCAGGGCCAGGTTGAAAGCGTAGATATTTCCCGGACGGTTCGGGAGCGGAAAGAAGTGATTTGTGAATGCCTGGGCTACGGGATCAAGGAATGGGGCGGGAATGATATTCCCCGGGAACGGGATACCTTTCGGATTCGCCGCTGTGACGGTGCTGGGAGGCGCCACAGTGATGGGTTTGCCGCTAATTAGTGTCTGCGAGAAGTTGCCGGTGCGCTCGAGCGCCGTGGGCACGATGGTGGAAGACACCGTGCTGCCTAGGGTCTGCCGGGTAAGTTCGGCGCCCACGAAAAAGAACGTCTTGTCCTTACCATTGTAGAAAGGGAGCCTGACCGGTCCGCCGATGGTGCCTCCAAACTGATTTCTTTTGAGCGGAGGGACTACGGTGGCGAAGTAGTCCCTGGCATCTGCATAATTATTGCGAAGAAAATCGTACGCGGTGCCATGGAGCTGATTTGTCCCAGATTTGGTGATCATATTGATCACCGCGCCTGCGTCCCGTCCATAGACGGCGCTGTAGCTGTTCTGCAGGATTGAAAACTCCTGCAGCATGTCGGGGTTCGGGAAGGCAGCCGGCAGGTTGTTATACATGTCCATGTTCAGGCCGCCGTCTAGCGTGTAGGCCGACTGATTCGGACGAGCGCCGTTGACGCTGAATACCAGGTTCGTGTTCAAGGCGATGCCACTTGCAGCCGAGTTGGTGCCCATCGGCACAGCTCCAGGCAGGAGCGCTTGGAGGCTGAGCGCATTGCGGCCATTCAGTGGAAGTTCCACCATCCGGGTGGAATCGACAACATCTTTGACGGTAGAGCTGAAGGTATCAAGGTTGGTAACATTTCCCTCGACGGAGACAACTTGGGTTGCCTGACCGACCTGCACAACGAGATCGACCCGGGCACGCTGGTCGATCTGCAGCAGGATGCCGGTGCGTTCTATGGTTCGAAAGCCGGCCGCCTCACATGTGACACCGTAAGTTGCGGCAGGCAAGTCAGTAATGATGTAGTTACCCGCCTGATCCGACTTGCCCTTCTGTGTGAAGCCGGTCGCTTGATTGGTTATTGCGATATCGGCGTTGGTGACGAGCGCACCTTGAGAGTCGGTCACAGTGCCGAAGATGATGCCCCTTCCCGATTGAGCCCACGCTGCCAGGGAACAAATTGCAATTATCCATAAGCCGCAGAGACGGAGTACGACCCCAGGTCTTCCCATGACATGTACCTCGTAGGCGGAAGTCGTAACGTTTAAATTAGAGCTGGAGCTACACCACTGCAGGCAAGACCAACGCGCAGCCAACGCTCCATTGTTTAAACGGAGAGAAAGATACGGACGTTCTCTGACCCCTGTCAAGCATCAAAACCACTCACCAACCCCCGGCGGTTCACCTGGGAAACACAGGGGCTGTTCTTCACAACGCCTATCTTGCGAGATGTTGTTTGTCCCGCATCTATGATGGTCGAGACCTCCAACACGTCCTCCCGGCGGTTTGGATTTCGCAACAATTCGGCGTACGGACGAGGAACTTATGCAGAGCTTGCTCCAGAACCTCCGCTACAGTCTGCGCATGTTGTATAAGAACCTGGGACTGACCCTCACAGTACTGCTCACGCTCGCGCTGGGTATCGGCGCGAATACCGCAATTTTCACGATAGATTACGCCACGCTCCTAGCTCCGTTGTCTTATCCAAATCCTGACCAACTCGTGATCGTCTGGTCGAAAATTCAGAATTTTCGCAACGGGATCTCGGCGGGAGACTTCCTTGACTGGAAGCAACAAAGCACCTCGTTCCAGGACTTGAATGCCTTTACCGGCGCCGGCTTCAACATCGCTACCCGTGATCAGCCGGAAAACATCGATGGCACGCGTACCACTGTCGGCTTTTACCGGATGATGGGAAACCCCTTCTATCTCGGGCGCGACTTCCTTCCGGAGGAGGGTCAGGCAGGCAAGGATCATGTAGTCATCCTCACGCACAAGCTGTGGCAAAAGCTCGGGGCAAATCCCAACATTCTCTCCACGACGATTCATCTCGATGGCGAGCCCTATACCGTCGTCGGAGTGCTTGCGGCTGGAATCGCTGACCGCGATCGAGCTCAGCTCACAGTGCCGCTCGTGTTCAAACCCGAGCAGATCAATCACGACTTTCATTGGCTTCTGGCCGCGGGCCGGCTGAAGCCCGGGGTCAGCATCAAGCAGGCTCAGGCCGACATGGATGCCGTCACGGCACACATCGCCCAAATCTATCCGAGGAGTGACAAGGGCTGGGGATCTTTTGTCGAGCCGCTCAAAAATGACTTCCTGCCCAGCGAGCGAAAGCTGACTCTCTGGCTCCTGTTAGGCGCTGTAGGTTTCGTGCTGCTGATCGCTTGCGTGAACGTAGCGAACCTGCTGTTGGCCAAAAGCATGACGCGCCAGAAGGAAATGGCGGTTCGCAGCTCGCTCGGCGCTACGCCCACGGCGATCTTCACACAGCTTCTGACGGAAAGCCTGTTGCTGGCCTCGCTCGGCGGCATTCTCGGCATCGGAGCCGGCTATGTGATGCTACGGGCGCTGATCGCAGCAATGCCGCCGTTCACGCTACCGAGCGAGGCGGATTTGCGATTGAATTTTCCCGTCCTGTTTTTTACGTTAGCCGCAACGACTTTGGCAGGTTTGTTGTTTGGCTGCGGACCTGCGTGGTTTGGATCGCGTGTCGATCCCGGCGAAGCGCTCAAGGAGGGCGGCCGCACAGGAATTGGCGTCAACCGCCATCGTCTGCGGCGCATGCTCGTTGTCGGTGAGTTCACTTTGGCGCTGGCTTTGCTTGCCGGAGCAGGACTCGCGATCCACAGCTTCCTGAATCTCCAGCGCGTGGACCTGGGCGTGCGCACAGACCACGTTCTCACCTTTTATCTTGCGGTTCCGGACTCGCGGTCGAAGGAGCCTGAGCGGATTGTCGCCTACTATCATCAGATTCTCGCCAGCATGCAATCCGTTCCTGGTGTGTCGCATGTCTCAGCCTCCTCTGGAATGCCGCTTCAAGGAACGGGTTTTGGAATGCCTTTCGTACTCGCCGGCAAGCCAGCATACGCTGATCCGTCGCAGCGCCCGAATGCTAATTTCGGCTTGGCGACTCCGGACTACTTTCAAACCTATGGGATTCGGTTCGTTCGAGGGCGCGCTTTTACTGAACAAGACAATGCTTCCTCCGTCAAGGTTGCCGTTGTCAACGAGGAGTTCGTGAGGAAGTTCCTCCAAGGGACCGATCCGCTGCAACAGCGGATTGTTGTGGAGCAGCTGATTCCCGGCGTCACAAAGCTCGGCCCTCCAGTTGAGTGGCAAATCGTCGGAGTTTTTCATAATGTGCGATACCGCGGGTTCCGGCAGGACTATCCGGAGATCGAGATTCCCTTCTGGCAGACACCGTGGCCGAATGCCGGCATGGGCGTTCGCACGGCAGAGGATCCGGCATCGATGACGAAGAGCATCGCCGCCGCCATTCATGCAGTTGACCCGCAGATCGCCCTGGCCACGCCGCGCAGCTTCGATCAGGTGCGAGACGAGATGCTGGCCAACGATCGCTTCACTGTAGTCCTCTTTGCCAGTTTCGCAGTCATCGCCCTGTCTCTAGCCTCGGTCGGCATCTATGGTGTGATGGCATTTTCTGTTGCCCAACGGTCGCATGAGATCGCGATACGCATGGCGCTCGGTGCTAACCGATTCCGCGTAGTGACCTTGATGGTGAAGGAGGGCCTGGTCCTCGCGTGCATCGGATTAGGCCTGGGACTGGGCGGCGCCTATCTGATAGGCCGCTTGATGCGAAGCGTGTTGTTTGGTGTCGGTGCGATGGATGTCTCGACGTTTGGGGTCGTGGGACTCATTCTTTTATTGGCAGCTCTCATTGCCTGTTACTTCCCGGCACAGCGCGCCGCGTCGGTAGAACCCATGCGGATCCTAAGAGCGGAATAGCTGAGATACTACCGAAAGCGTCGACCTCGAAGGAAAAATGAAGGGAGCATACATGATGAAAATGCTTACATATCTCAATTATGGCGGGAACTGCGAGCAAGCTTTTCGCTTCTACGAGCAGCATCTCGGCGCAAAGATTACGTTCATCATGACCCACGGCCAGATGCCTGGTGCAAGCAATGTACCCCCCGGTTGGGAGAAGGCTATCCTGCATGCCCGGCTCAATATCGGTGGAACGGATCTGCTCGCCAGTGATGTTCCGCCGGAGCAGTTCCAGCCTATGCGTAGTGCGTATCTTTCCCTGATTGTCGATAGCATCGAAGAGGCCGAACGCATTCACGCGCTGCTTTCCGAAGGTGGCGAGATCTTCATGCCGATGCAGGAGACCTTCTTCGCCCATCGCTTCAGCATGCTTCGCGACCGCTTCGGTACTTCGTGGATGATCCTCAACGAACGCCCAATGCAGCAGAGCGCTTGAGAGAGATGCGCGGAATGCGCCAGCCAGCTATCGGCGCTCAGACATGGATAGCGAAACGGACTTGCACTGCTAGGGCCTCAGGGCGAACAGCGTTGCGAGCGAAAACCAAGCCCGGCGAGGCGGGGGCGAAGGCTTTGGTGGCTACTAGGTCTAGGCTGATAAGAAGAATGGCTTGGTTGTTCGCCTTAAGGCTTCGTCTTTCGCCGCGAAGCTAGGGGGACGGGGCCAATTTCCCCGGCCTCGTTGTCGCTCGTCGCTCGAAGATACCCGATATTCGTCGCTCCTCGCTTCTAGCTAGATCCCGCGAAAATTGGCTCCCGTCGCTGTCGTCCTAATATTCCAGGGCTGCGCGGTACTGCCGCTCTCGCCCTCTTGCTCCAGCTCGCCCTTCCCAGGCTCGCTTCACAATTCACCCCAATCTTCCAGGGCTGCGCGGTACTGCCGCTCTCGCCCTCTTGCTCCGCTCGCCCTTCCCAGGCTCGCTTCGCAATTCACCCTAATAGTGTTAACAGGCGCTAGTACGTTTTCGGGGCCGTGGGATATTCGTCTAAATACAAGCCCACTGCGTGTCGCTGATAGGGATCGTTCACGTCCGCGAGTGCGCGTATTGCGGAGTCAATCTGTTCGGGTGTGAATCCGGCTTGCTTGGCAAACGTGACAAGTGTTTCTTTTCGTTTCTGCTCGGGC
>DASYBJ010000550.1:0-3318 GCA_036500845.1 Acidobacteriaceae bacterium | reverse complement strand
AGAAAAAGCCAAATCCGAAGCTGAGCTTCGAACCATCATCGACGCCATACCTCAGCTTATCGTCGCTATTGGGACTGATGGAAACTTTCTGTCGGCAAATCGGGCTGTTCTGGAGTACACCGGCCTGACGAAAGAAGAAATGAATTCGGGAAACTTTCGTCAGGTTTTTTATCCCGAGGATGTGGAGAGACTGCGCGATGAACCCGCTGCGGCGCTCTCTCGAGGCATTCCATTCGAGTACGAACTACGAGTGCGCCGCAGCAAGGATAGTCAGTATCGTTGGTTCTTGGTCCAATACAACCCGCTGCGGGACGAACAGGGAGAGATCCTCCGCTGGTATGCGACCGGTACCGACATCGACGATCGCAAACAGGCGGAAGAAAGAGCGCAGCAAGAGAACTTCGTGCTGCGAGAGCAAATCGACCAAGTCTTCATGTTGGAGGAGATCGTAGGTTCCTCGCCCGCTTTGAAAACCGTGCTTTCTGGCATCCTGAAAGTCGCTCCCACCGACTCGACGGTGCTGATTACGGGCGAAACAGGGACCGGGAAGGAACTGGTTGCTCGTGCCATACATAAAGGTTCGCAACGCGCTAACAAGGCTTTCATCAGCGTAAATTGCGCCTCGATTCCTTCTTCGCTAATCGCCTCGGAATTGTTTGGCCACGAGAAAGGTGCGTTTACCGGTGCCCTGCAGCGCCGAGAGGGTCGCTTTGAGTTAGCGCACGGAGGCACGATTTTTCTCGATGAAATCGGCGAGCTTCCAGCGGAAACTCAGATTGCATTGCTTCGAGTGCTCCAGGAACGCCAGTTTGAAAGAGTGGGAAGCAGCAAAGTCATTTCCACTGATGTTCGAATCATCGCGGCTACCAACCGCGATTTGGAGACTGCGATTGCTTCAGGAACATTTCGCTCAGACCTCTTCTACCGGCTGAATGTCTTCCCAATCCGCGTTCCATCTCTCCGAGACCGAAGAGAAGACATTCCGATGCTGGTCGAGTACTTCGTGAAGCGCTATGCGGAGAAGACGCGAAAGCAGATCCGCAGGATCGACAAGAACACGCTCAAGCTATGTCAATCTTATTCTTGGCCAGGCAATATTCGTGAACTGCAAAATATCGTCGAGAGATCCGTAATCCTCTGTACTGGGGATACCTTGTCGGTCGATGAGGCTTGGCTCTCAACCCGGCAACCACTTCGTACGGAGGCAGGCCCTCTCACTCAGCAAGTCCAGAACTATGAGAAGGGAATGATCGAAGCGGCTCTCGCGGAAACTAACGGAAAGATTGCTGGGCCAAGTGGAGCTGCGGCCAAGCTCGGAATTCCTCCTTCTACATTACATTTGAAAATCAAACAGCTCCGCGTAAAGAAAAACACCATCCGCTAAAGCATTTTCACTTCTGGTGTATACAAAGCGACCGCTCCCGACGCGGCTTTTCCTCAAGAAAAGACGCACCTCGCTAAAACCCGCCTGTGCAGAGTAGAAGTGAAAATGCGTTAAAGCACACAGTTCAACGCGCAGGATTCTGACACCTTCTAGGATTCTGTCAGTTCGCCTCCTCCTTTAAGCCCTGTTTTCAACGAAATCCGACTGGTTATTCGCTTGCAATCTATTGAGCGTCGCTCGGACGCAAAGAGTGCGGGGCGGCACAGTTGCGACTCCGATGTTGGTCAATTGGCTGATCGATGACTTTTAGGATCGAGACTGCGACGCGCGGAAAGGTCAGAGTGTTCATCCTGAGTGGCCGAATCGAAAAGCCGGCGATAGCCGAGTTGAGAAGGCTTTTTGAACTTCCAACGGACCTCAGCGAAATGGTTTTAGATCTGAAAGACGTTGGTGTAATCGATCGTGACGTAATGCGGTTCTTCATGCATTGCGAAGAGCATGGCGTGAAGCTTGAGAACTGCGCTCCATATATTCGCGAATGGATGGAGAGAGAAAAAGATTGAATTAGAGGTATCTACAAATGAGAGACACATACAAAGCAATGGAAGTTTCTGCGCCCGGCCTACTTCGAGTAGTAGAACGTCCAGTCTCCGAGCCCGGAGCCGGTCAGGTGCGGATAAGAGTTGAAGCATGCGGAGTGTGTCATACGGACGCCGCAACGGTAGGGGGTATGTTCCCTCATTGAGGAACCCGGAAACAGAATGAATCCCGGTGAAGGAATGGCTCCTGTGGAGGTCAAGGTCGCAGGGATCGACTATGTCGACATCATGGCTAGATGAATCACCAACTGTTCATGCGAGGTGTCACTTTGAGTACCTACATTCAGCACAGCGCGCACATCGCGCCGGGCCGGGAGGGCCTCTTCAACTTGGTGAAGAGCGCCCCTCCGACCCTCAAGTATGAACCTGGATTAGCTGTCGCCGAGGGAGATTATGTTATCGCCCACAGGCGATTCTCCGGACACGGGCTCGCCGATGTGGCCCGGATTGCGGCAGACATTGTTCGCATGAAGGATGGGCTGGTGCCGAGGATTGGGATGTGCTCCAAGACGAAGCAACGCGCGAGACCTCCAAAAGCGCTTCCCATGTTTGGCGACAAATTTATCGAGTCAGCAGGGCGTTGTTCTCGCGCGACAACGCCAAGAGAGCGTACACGGAGAGTTTCAAACAATCGCTTCACCCAAATTCTTGTGAACGAAGACAAGTCAGTTCTTGCAGATCGATAGGAAACGAAAAATGAGAACAACATATAAGGCGGTCGAAATATCGGCACCCGGGACTTTTCGCCTTGTCGAGAGGCCTATTGTCGCGCCGGGTGCGGGACAGGCACGCATCCGTGTAGAGGCTTGCGGTGTGTGTCACTCGGACGCAGGTACCGTTGAAGGACAATTCCCCGGCGTAGTGTATCCGCGTGTGCCGGGCCACGAAGCAATTGGCCGCATCGAGGAGATTGGTCCGGGCGTCACGACCTGGAAGGTTGGCCAGCGTGTAGGAGTCGGGTTCTTCGGGGGCGAAGACGGAACCTGCGAGACCTGTCGCCGTGGCGACACAGCATATTGCCAAAATCCCATCATTACCGGCGTCACGAGCGACGGCGGCTACGCGGAGGTGATTATCGCAGAGGCCCGTGCACTGGCCCTGATACCTGATGTACTCAAATCAGAAGATGCGGCCCCGCTGGTATGCGCCGGCATTACGACCTTCAACGCACTCCGTAACGCCGGGCGTGCAGGCGACACCGTTGCTATCCAGGGAATAGGAGGGCTCGGTCACCTGGGTGTGCAGTATGCCCGAAAGATGGGTTTCCGGACAGTTGCAGTCGGCAGCGGCCCCGACAAGGAACATCTCGCTCTCAAATTAGGAGCGCACATTTAT
>DASYBJ010000549.1:0-6057 GCA_036500845.1 Acidobacteriaceae bacterium | reverse complement strand
TACATCGCAATCGCGAGCGCCAAATCTGGCACTCTTAAGAATCGTCTGGCCCTGCCAGTAATACTCCGGCTGGAGAAAGTCCTCATAGTTGAAGTCGCTGCCGAATACACTCTCGCCCCACTTATCGAAAGGCAACGAGGCTGCAACGGACTCGTGTGAACGGAAAATCCGGATCGTATTCTGGCCGTTGGGCCGCATTTCAAGCAAGATACTGACGCGCGCATCCTGGCGCGCATTTCCCGCCGGCGTCCGCAGTGGGACGATCTCGACGAGCGCGCGCAGAACGCCTGGAAACCAGCGCGCCTTGATGGTAATGGCATTGCTGATTCGATTCCCACTCGCATCCACCCGCACCAGGTGTCCGGTGGCGCGAAAATCCGCGGTCTCAATGCGCTGCCGCGCGACGGCAATCACCCCTCGCGCATCCGCCGCGTGCGCAGTGGTCGCAATGAGCAGCATTGCGGCAGCCACAACAGAGGCGAGTCTCATGGCACGATCCTTCCATCATGAATGCGGATGCGACGTGGCGCGGAGTTCGCAATCTCGTCCTCGTGCGTGATGACAATCAGGGTCATGCCGCGGGTCTTCTGAATGCCAGTGACGATCTCCATAATTCGCGCGGAGTTCGTGCTGTCGAGATTCCCAGTGGGCTCATCTGCCAAAAGGATCGAAGGATTATTGGCCAGCGCCCGAGCAATCGCTACGCGTTGCCGTTCTCCCGCAGAAAGTTCATTCGGATGCTGGCGCATGCGGTGCTCCAGCCCCACTTCACGCAGCAGTGCCTCGGCACGTACCTCGCGATTGCCGGCGCCATTTCTCGTAGCGAGCATAGGGGCCTGCACGTTTTCGACAGCACACAAGGTGGGCAGTAGGTAGAAAGCCTGGAAGATGAATCCAACATGATGGCAGCGATACGTGTCGAGGCTAATAGAAGAGCCCAGAGGAGCACCGCGGAACAGGACATCGCCGCTGGTGGGGGTATCGAGCCCGCCGAGCAGGTGGAGCAGGGTCGATTTACCACTACCGCTGTGCCCGCTAATGGCGACGAATTCGCCAGCGTCGATGGAGAGATCGACACCGCGGAGAGCCTCGATTCGTCCTTCGTCGTAGTCCTTGCGCAGGTTGCGTACTTCCAGAAAGGGATTAGCCATGGCGCAGCGCCTAAACCGGGGAAAGGCGTGCGCCGCGCCAGGCCGGAAACGCCAATTCGTCTTCAAAGGCGAGAGAAAAGCCCACCAGACCAACAAATGCGCCGATCGCCATACTTGCCCCACAGAATTTCATAAGTGTCCGGAGAAGTAGGGGCCCAAAATCCTTCCGGGCAAATCTTGCAAACGACAATTTAGAGGCCATGCGGTTGAAGTGCGTCCTATCGTGTTCGAGTTCGGGGAGAATCGAGTGCCGGTTTATCCTGCAACTGCCGCTGAGTTATTGCTAAATTTTGACTTCCAGACTTCACTACACCTTGACTGCGCGATTGACTCCTGGGTCAAGCTAAAATACCCGGTCAATTCTCTACCAAGTGCGATTTCTATCTAATCCAGTTTACCTCATACCAACTGGCACAGAATTCGCGGGGCAGGCCAATGCATTGCAACGCGATGATCTTAATCCACGACGACAAAGAGCTTTGAGGTGAGCGCTATGTGAACCACCTGAGCCCTGAACCCCGCAGTTGAGTCAGGTGGAACGCCGAGCCTCGGCTTGCAGAGCCTGGATAGAAGCTGCAGATAGGGTTATGGATTGGCCTTCAGGAATTCGTTGATCTCAGCGTACTCTGCTTCGGGCAGACGGAAATTCATTGCGGGGATGACGCCTTCGACCTGCTTCGCATTACGTCCGCCAACGATAGCTGCAGTGACGGCGGAGTTATGGAGCGTCCAGGCGATGGCGATGACTCCAGCAGCAACTTCGTGACGTGCGCCGATGGTCTTTAGAAGATCGGCGATCGCGAGATTACGGGCGAGAAGCGGTTCCTGGTAGTTCTTTGCGTTACGGCGGAAGTCATTCTCAGGGAAGGCAGCGACTCGCTCCTTAGACATAGCACCGGTGAGGAGACCGGAGTGCATAGGAGCGTAATTAATGGTTCCGATGCCGTTCTGCAGGCTGAAAGGGAGAATCTCGGGCTCTGCTGTGCGGTTGATCATTGAGTAGGGGGGCTGGTTTGAGCTAATAGGTGCGATCGTGAGAGCGCGCTCCATTTGTGCGACGCTAAAGTTAGAAACGCCGATCCAGCGGACCTTGCCTTCGCGCTGAAGGTCGGCCATCGTGGACCAGCCTTCTTCGATATCGGAGTCCGGATTTGGCCAGTGAATCTGATAGAGGTCAATCGTCTCGAGTTGAAGGCGTCGGATGCTATCTTCAACCTCGCGGCGAATTTCTTTCAGGCTGTGATAGAGTTCGCCCTTGCTGTCCCAGCGCATGGCGCACTTGGTGAAGACGTAGGGTTTATGCGAGGTGGTTTTGAGGGCTTTGGCGACAACCTCTTCCGAGTGGCCACGGCCGTATGCGGGTGCGGTGTCGATCCAGTTAATGCCAAGGTCAAGAGCCTTGTGAATCGCGGCTATGGAGTCGTTGTCGTCCTGCGGACCCCAACTGTTGGACCAGTCGCCGCCACCAATTGCCCAGGCTCCAAAGCCAATTCGTGTCAGGTTCAGATCCGAGTTCCCTAGTGTTCTAGTTTCCATGATCTATTAGACGCATCAAGTGGCTTGCAAAGTTCCGATTGGAACTGGCGCTGCGAAGACTCTTGCTCATCCCTGAGCAGCGATCTGTTTTTCTACAGCAGTTTCAGCCGCATAAGCGATTTATGCTTCCCAAAAGAATCCTTTTATAAGGATATTTATCTATGTTCTATACCGATTTGAGGGTGGGAGGTTCGGCAAGAGATGCCAAGGCCGGGTCCATTGGTAGGGGGCCCTGATCAGGCTAGTCGCGATGGATCGAGACGCCGCCGTTTACGGTCTGGAAATGAAGCGTTGCGCCGCCCTGGCCGATATGGGTGTCAATGTAGTTCCTATTCATCTTGCCCTGAAGTGTGGCCGGGAAGCCTATCGATACGCCGCCATTTACGGTCTCTGCGACCAAGTGTGCCGAATAGTTGTCTGGAGCCCTCACCGAAACGCCACCATTGGTCGATTTAGCAACCAGGCCCCCTCCGCGCCACCGATTCCCGTCAAGCCTCACATGCAATCCACCATTCACAGTAGTGGCAAGCACGTCTCCGCCCAGATCATTGAGGATGAGACCGCCGTTCGTCGTTTCGGCATGAATCACGCCATCAACGTTGGTTGTGAGTCCCACGGGACGCAGCGCGTCCGTGGTCGGCAGGCAACCGGGCTCACGGCTGCCTAGATATACGCCCCGGCTCTTGCATTTTTCATGGGCAGCGCAGCAGCAGAACGATCCAGCTTCCATTCGGAGAAGTATCTAGGATTTCTGCCGATGTTTCCCTCAGTTGGTGACGGGAAGGCAAAATGTCGACGTTGAACAATTTTGACAGCTTCATTCGAATCATCCGCTCTGCCGCCGTGGCTGCGTCTGTTTTATTGCTGCCAGTTTTCAGCTCTGGCGCCGGGCGCAGACCGAGGTATAGCACTCGGAATTCGTCTTCGTACACGCATGTCGCGGTCCCGTGTGATTCTCGTGGGCGCATCAGGAGGAGTACGGCAGCGAAGGACGAATTCAAGCGAGAGCGCCACTGTCCTTCCACTGGGCGCAGCACCGGTAGCTGTCCTGGCTATGTCATAGACCATGTGATCCCGTTGAAGCGCCACGGTGCGGATGCGCCATCGAACATGCAGTGGCAGACGGTTGAGGCGGGCAAAGCCAAAGACCGAGTCGAGTGAGTTATCTTTGGTCGCGGCTTCTGAGCCAGAGGAGTTTTCTGCTACTGCGCGAGCTATGTCTTCCAGAAGCCCGAGAGACTTCGCCTGGTCAGAAGGTGGCAGTCTCTGCTTTGGCGATCCTGAGGCCATGCCCGCGGCTCCGCCCTATTCAGTGGCCGAACTAGCTCATAAACAATACTTGGCAAGCAACGAGTCCCTCACTGTATACACGTACAACTGCGGAGCCTCAATTCCCTCCCAGCGCCGGGAGGAACTTAGCCTATTCTGCCGCTAAAGACGGGCCTGCGTCGGTCCGAGAAGACGCGGGCATCCTTCTTCTGATAACGGCTTTGTTTGCCTGGCCGCACAAACGCGGCGCGACTTCAACACCACGGGCCGCAGCTTCCCCTGCGGCTGTCTTGATCCTGAAGAAGGGACCAGAGCAGGTCATCTCGAAAGACCCCTCAATCATCCGGCAGACTCTCACGTTTCACAACGCGGGATACAGCTTGGCAAAAGACGCGGTTCTGTCTTGTGGAACACTTCAAAACGACCAAGAGAGTTCACATGGGTCAGTGCCGCCAATCGAGCCTCAAGGCGAAGTGACGGTGCAAATATATGTCACGGTTATAGCGGACGATGCCCTTCATCGGAATGATCCCATATACTGCTTTGGCGAGCCGATCCTCTCTTACACAGACGAGACAGGAAGGCACAGCGTTGGTTTCAATTCGTCTACTGGCCAATCTTCTGCGGTATCGCCCCGCTGATTTGTGGCTCACGACGTGCTCAGCGGCTTCTTGCCGGCCAACTCATTGAAGACTTCGCCACACCGTGGCATTTGATCGTGTTCGACGCGAGCCACACCAGCTCACTTGGCTTGCCCACATGCAGGACAGGGCACGGAGACATCGATGTTCGGCACACGCCCTTGAATCTCGGCGCCATCAGCTCACACGGCCGTCTGCTGTGCGGACAGACTTCTTGATCAGCAAGTGAGATAGCCTGCCCTGGAACACCTCTGAGGGCAAATATCGCCGATGCTCGCCGCATAGCGGACATCTGGCGGCGACTGGCTGGGCGGGCATTGTTTCAACCTCGACCGAGTTAAGCTGGGTCGCGTAGTGCTGGAGCATCTTCTTAGCGGACGTTTTGGGCTGGTAGAATTCCGGTTTCAGGTGGGATAATCCCAACCCGAGCATCCCAGCCAAACACGGGTAGGGTTGGGACCAGACGGCGTGCAAGAGGATGATGGGGTGGTCACGTCGGCGTCTTCCACCTTGGACTTAACTACTCCTGTTGAAGGTGGGGATGGTTTTGACTGGGGCGGCTAGTGGGGTTCGAAGCAGAGCCACACATTGACGCCTCGTAAGCTACAGAATACACATTGCCATTATTGCCATCAGCGCCCCAGATGCCGGGGCACGTTGGCCCATATTGGCCCATAGAGTGGCTAGCGTCCCTATCACACCGGAACGGATCGGCTCCAACACCAGAACCCTGGCCCGTTTGCGGACGCTGCTGCGTTAGCAGCCAGCTGTAGAGACTGCCGTGCTCCGTACTCCCAGCACGCCACACTCGTTCCCCAAGCGCACTATGAGCGCATCTATATCCGACCGATCAAGGGGCGGGCACAGGACTCCGTCGCAATCATTCCACGGAGTACGAGTCTTTACCCGAGTGGCCAGCGCCCGAGCGCCAACTCAGAGAGTCACCACGCCATATGACAGTAACTTGCCAGGTACTGGCGTGTGCGGACGGAGGCGCCGGATCTCCTATGATCGAATCAAGGAGCCTTCTTTTATGACTCACATTGAATCTTGGACAGTTTCCCCTGGGCTTCGTCTATTTCGTCCCGTCCGGCTAAAAGCTGGGCCACCATATAGATTTTCTTCCTTGGGGAAGCTGAGAAGTGGCTGCGCCTGCTCGGGCTCAATCAATCAGGCATTGACCGCGCGAACCCACGCACTGCCAGGTTGGAAGCCTGGTGACTTACCGCTTGGCTGAACCCACGACCTCGCGATTATCGATCGCGCGCTCTGCCAACTGAGCTATCCCTGGATACAAAATTCAAACTGGTGCCGGGTGCGGAGTCGAACCCGCGCAGCTTGCTTGTAAGACAAGCGTTCTTCCGTTGAACTAACCCGGCCATGGAGCGCGTGATGGGGCTCGAACCCACAGCCTTCGGCTTCGGACGCCGATGCTCACTCCATTGAGCTTCACGCGCATT
>DASYBJ010000548.1:0-7544 GCA_036500845.1 Acidobacteriaceae bacterium | reverse complement strand
ATGATGCCGTGTGCGCCAAGGCGGTGGGCCAGTTGCTCTGCAGCCTGCTGTCCGCTCTGGTTGGCGTCGACATCGAAGGTGAGATAGACGGTGCGCTGGCCATCACACAGTTGGTGGAACTGGGCGTCATTCAGATGGGTGCCCAACGAGCAGGTCGCGTTCTGAAAACCCGCCTGCCGTAACGAGCCATAGTCGAATAGTCCTTCGACCATGATGACTTCGTGATAATGCCGCACCTTTTCCCATGCATACAGGCCGCCCTTGCTGCCGGGCAGGAAGCGATGGGCGAAGGCAGAGTCGATGCTGCGGCCGTAGAGGTTGACGATGTGCTCGCCCTGACGCAACGGGAAGACGATGCGCTGATAAAGAGCATCCACGCCCTGCGCGTTGATAAGACCGGCTGTTCGCAAAAGTTCGAAGGAATAACCTTGCGCTGTGAGATGACGGCGCAGATTCCCGCCGGGCGCATAGCCGATGCCCAGTTCTCGAATCAAGGCAGGATGGTAAACTCCGCGTTGCCAGAGATAGCCGAGCGCCTCCGGATACTGATCCAGTTGGTGCTGATAGAAAGTGGCCGCCTGTTCGAGCACTGCGATTGCATCTTTTTCTCGAGTGGCCGGTGGATCGAGATAAGCGAGGCTTTGGCGGAAGGGCAGCTGACGTGAGAGCTGGAGGAAGCGAATCAGATCGCCGCCCTGGCCGCAGCCGTGGCAGTAAAAGACATCCTTGCGTGTGTTGACGTAGAACGAGGGCCGGCTCTCCTCATGCAGCGGACAGAGACCCACATACTCCCAATGGCTCGCAGGCCGGCCAATCCAGTTCTGTTGCCGCAAGTACTCCAGCAGGGGCAGTCGCCGTCTGCGTATCTCGACACCTTGGCTCATGCCTTTTTCTCGCCTCTGGAACCCAGTCTGGGACGACTCCTCTGCGGTTCCCAGGCAAGGATGGTGGGCGAGCAGATTTCTATACACGCATGGGCCAGAGGACTTCGAGAGCCGAGATGATCCAGGGCAACGGTGCTGCTTTCTGAGCGCCAGGGTTACCACGCTCCAGCCACTGAGCCACGCGACTCATCGTGTGCCGCAGAAAGGAAATCGCCGGCTGAGAACAGTCCAGATCCTTCGACCAGCGGCGAACCGTGGAGGAATCCGGCACGCGATCCGCGTCCTTAAACTTCGACACTGCTCTTTCCCACGAACAGTGCTCCACAAAGCGTCGCAGCAATGACTGGCAGCGCGCCACCAAGCTGTAATGGGTGTAAGGGAGTGAAAACACCGGCAGGAAGGTGAAGGTCCTCCAGCACTTGACGCAGCGGCCCCGTCGGATCCTGATCCAGTCGTGATGCTCGTCGTGCGCCTGCTTGCGGCGGCGTCCGTGGCCAACAATCGAATCGCGTTTACAAATCGGACACAGGCGTAAGATGATCTTGTCGCAGTCTTCGGCCCAGCCGGTTGCGAGCTTGTCCAACGGCGCGGAGACTGGGACAAAGAGGATCGTTACTTCACAGGGGTTCTGTCTCTGGCTTCGACCCGCCAAGATCATCGCTGGAAGCGGAGCCCCACCTCCTGAAGAAATTCCAACTGAAAGAAAATATAGCTTCTTATAAATAGCTCTTAGGAGCTGATTCAGATTATTGGCCGGTTATCTTCGCCGAATCACTCACCGAAGCCGATTACTACCCGAAAGTCTTCTCGTCAGCCAGCCTCAACTTCCGAGAAGCGCGTGAATCTGCCCTTACGCGGGAAGCAATCCTGCTGTCCGATAACTTTCGATCAAGCCGTCGTAGACCGCGATATCTGCCCGACTTCTCGCCATCAGTTGAGCACCCACGATTCCAGAGTAGATAGCACGTGCTCGCTTCTCGGCTTCCTTGGGGCTGGTAACCTTAGCGGCAACCAACGTCTTTTTTAGCCAAGCAACGTTAACGTCGGTGAAAGCCTGAACTTCTGTCTTCACTGCGTCAGGTAGGTCATCGAATTGCGCAGACATAAAGCTGCAAAGGCAGATGCGATTGTCGTTCTCTAGTGCCCAGCGAAACGTCTCCGGATAGCGGCGCAGCGCATCCATCGGCTTCGCTGAGGTCTGCAGTAGCGACTCAAGATAAGCTGCAGAATCCTCCCAGTAGCGTTTCGCTACCGCCGTGGCCAGGTCGGATTTGCTAGGGAAGTGATAGTAAATACTCGCGGCTTTGATGCCGACCTGTTCAGCCAAATCACGGAAGTTCAATCCTGCATAACCGTGAGCTTGAGCAACAAGCTTAGCGGCGGCCAGGATGTCTTCACGAGCGTTTGCACTCATCACACACCTCCGCCTATCCGTTCAAAAAGGCTCTCGATTTTGAATCTACCATGTGGCAGGTAGAATCTCAATTCCTACAACCTGCCAAGTGGCAGGTAGAGCAGGTAGAGAGGGAAGACAATGAGCAATGAACTGATTTATTCCGACGCCACAAAGCTGGCCGAACTGATCCGCACGCGCGAGGTCTCTCCGGTCGAAGTCATGAAGGCGCACCTCGATCGCATCGAGGCCGTCAACCCCAAGGTGAATGCGATCGTTACGATTGCCGACGGTGCCCTGGAGTCCGCCAAGGAAGCAGAGGCGGCGATACAGCGAGGAGACGAGTTGAGACCTTTGCACGGTGTGCCATTCACGGCAAAGGATTCGATCGACACCGCCAACGTGCAGACCCAACGTGGAACGCCGATCTTCAAGGGACGAACGCCCGACACGGATGCGACCAGCGTTGCGCGCCTGAAGAAAGCAGGGGGCATTCTGCTAGCGAAGACCAATCTGCCTGAGTTCTCCTACGGAATCGAAAGCGACAACCTGCTCACGGGCCCGACGAACAACCCTTGGAACCTGGATCTGACTCCGGGTGGTTCAAGCGGCGGGGAGTCGGCAGCGATCGCATCGGGCATGTCTCCGCTTGGCCTGGGTACCGACCTTGCGATCTCCCTGCGTGGGCCGGCAGCTCACACCGGCATTGTTTCGCTCAAGGCAACTCACGGACGCGTGCCCATGACAGGCATCTGGCCGCGTGAGCCGCGCCGTTTCTGGCATGTGGGCCCGATGGCGCGGAGCATCCGCGATCTGTCGCTGGCCTTTGCGCAACTGGCCGGACCGGACGGACAGGACGGCTACTCCAGCAGCGCCATCCCGTTTTATAACGGCATTGGTGAGTCCAACAAGCGTCCGGTTCGTGTGGGTTGGCTGGTGGAGCCCGGGTTTGGGCCGATCGACCACGAGGTTGCGGCGACGGTGAAAGCTGCCGCGAATGCGCTTAAGGATTTCGGGCACACGGTCGAGTCCGTGCGCATTCCAGCACTTGAGCGAGACTTCGCGCTCGATGTGTTCAGCCGCCTGCATGTCCTTGAGATGAAACCCGGATTCGTGAAGACGACGGCCGGCCGTAGCGAGGATGAAATCGGTGCAATGGCCAGGTTCATGCTCTCACTGCCCGATACGCCTGAGGCGGACTACATCGATGCTGTACAGGCTGCGGAGCGGCTGAAGGATGGTTATGCCGAGTACTTCCAGAAGTACGAGGTACTGCTCACCCCGGTCCTACCCACACCGTCCTTCAAGCACGGTCAAGCGGAGCTAAACATAAACGGCCAAACCGTTGACATTATGGGCATCATGTCCGCGACAACGCCATTGAATGTGACCGGCCTACCGGGCATTTCCATGCGGTTTGGTACAAGCCATAACGGAATGCCGATCGGCATTCAAATCATCGGCAACTGGCAGGCCGAGTCCACGATTCTTCACATTGCGTCGCTTCTGGAGCAGGTTAGCCCTGTACGCGATCTAAACCCCAACATCTAAACCGCACCAGGTGGGGAGCGAAGAAAAGAGCAGGAGAAGACGAGCCGCTCCTGCTCATTTGCTCTCCATATGGCGTATCGGTACTCAGAGTCGGCTAGTCGCAAGGTTTCCCGAAGGCGTGACTCGCTCCTGGTGAGTCACGGACAACCCTTTCACAACCGGAGGCCTGTCGACCAATCTCAACTTGCTGTGTGCCGACCCACTCGGGACTTTCGGGATCACGAATGCATTTCTCATTACGAATAGAGTTCCGAGTGAACGATCTCTTCTGAGCATGCTAATTCTTACAGGCCAGTAATCGCACCATTCTCGTCCACATCTATGCCCAATGCGCGCGACGCTTTTGGCAGCCCAGGCATCAGCATCATTGCACCCGAGATGACAACAAGGAATCCGGCACCTGCCGAGAGCGTTACGTCCGTTACATGCAGCTTCCATCCCCGTGGCGCGCCCAACCGCTTCGGATCGTCGCTGAGCGAGTACTGCGTTTTCGCAATGCAGACCGGCAGTTCGCCATAGCCCCAGCGCGTAAACCGCGCCAGGTTCTCCTTCGCGCGCTCGCTCAGCTCAATGCCGTCTGCGCCATAGATCTTCTGAGCAACCTTTGTGATCTTCTCAACAGCCGGACTGTGTGTCTCATACGTTGTCGTTAGCGTGATATTTGAATGGGCCTCGATCGCCTCGACGACTTTCCGCGCAAGCGACGCCGTTCCTTCACCACCCTTTGCAAACGCTTCCGAAAGCGCAAACGCCGCTCCCCGCGTCTCGCAATATACCCGCAGCGATTCGAGTTCCAATTCCGTATCGTTTGGGAAGCGGTTGATCGCGACCACCGCCGGCAGTCCAAAGCCTCTGACAATGCGGATATGTGTATCGAGATTTGCAAATCCGCGATCGAGATCGCCCTCGCCCTGTTGCTTCATGCTCTTTACCGTCGTCACCAACACGGCGATTGAGGGCCTAATGCCTGATGACGGACTTACAAGATCCATGTACTTTTCAAAGCCGAGGTCCGATGCGAATCCCGTTTCGTTCACCACGTAGTCCGCCAGGCGCAACCCCATTTTCTGCGAGACCACCGAACTAGTGCCGTGCGCGATGTTCGCAAATGGCCCGCAGTGTACTGTTGCAGGTGTGCCCTCCGTCGTCTGTACAAGGTTTGGCAGCAGCGCCTCGCTCAGCAGCGCCATCATCGGCCCGGTTGCCTGCAGGTCCGACGCGCGCACCGGCCGGCCCTTGCGGTTCTGTCCAATCACGATCCGTGCCAAACGCGCACGCAGGTCCTCGCGACTTGAAGCGAGCGCAAGGATCGCCATGATTTCCGATGCTGCTGTGATCACAAATCCACTGGAACGATTGCTGCCGTCGCGCAGCTTTTTGTCCGCGTCCGTCACGCTCACCGTGATGGCCCTGAGCGCGCGATCGTTCATGTCCAGCGTGCGTGGCCAGGTGATCGCATCCGGATCAAGATCAAGCTCATTGCCATGGAACATCTGCGAATCAATCAGCGCCGCTAGCAGGTTGTGCGCACTCGTGATCGCATGAAAATCGCCGTGGAGGTGCAAATTGATCTTCGCCGCGGGCTCCACCTGCGAGCGCCCGCCTCCGGCCGCTCCCCCTTTCATGCCGAACACCGGTCCTAGCGACGGCTCACGCGAAGAAAGAATCGCGCGTTTGCCAATCCCTTCCAATCCCTGCACCAATCCGATCGATGTGACGGTCTTGCCCTCGCCCGCAACCGTCGGTGTTGTTGCCGTCACCAGGATCAGCTTGCCGCCGCGGTTAAATCGTGCATCGTTCAGTAGGTCCAGGCTTAACTTCCCGCTGAACGGGCTGCGCTTCTCATATAGATCTTCGGGTAAATCCAGCTTGGCCGCAATCGCCTCAATCGGCAGCAGATTCTTCTTCACGCAATGTCCTCAACAGTCGTCTCGTCATGTGCACGGCTCTTCTAAGGGTATCTGGTTCCGCTTGCGGATCAGTAGCCGTCTAGTCAACAGCGAAGTTTCCTGAAAGTGAAATGAGAATGTCACTTCGGAAGGGGCAGACTATGCGGATGAAGGAGCATACGCAGCAGTTCATCGCAGAAGTACCACGCAGGCACTCCGACTTCTCCATGACTCGAATGGATCCGGCAAGTTCAGGGAACGTATGAGCGATGAGGGCCCTTGATCCGCGGCAAGTCGGCGCACTGCTGCCGCCTCAAGTTGATGGTTGCAGGGGAAAGCCCTCGCGCCTGCACTTCTAACGGTAGCGCAGGTGTCACGTCGACATAGTTGTCGCAGTCCCTGTTCCACGGCGCTTTTTACGGTGTCGCCCGCTTGCTAGAATGCGCGCCGTTCCGGGTTCTCGGTTATATGTGTAGACCCAGCATTGTAGGGTGCGGCCTGCCGCAAGCGTCACGGGGTGAAGCGTGCGAATGAAAAGGCTCTTGTCTGGTGCACTAGGATCGAACTCTTCATACTCGTCGAGCTTACGCAAAACATTCGCGTCTTCCGGCAATCGAAACACTATGCCGAAAATCTTCTCTTTCGAGGATGGGTCGAGCACCGCACCCGGGTAATCGCCCAGATCATACAAAACGCCGTGGACAAATCCTTTGTCCACAGGCCGCAATTTTGCCAGCGTCGACGCGATGTCTTCTGGTGCGTGGTCGGGCTGCAACGTGCCATAGGTAAATAGACAGTCGCTCATGAGCAGACATTCTAAAGCTTAATTTTGTTGAGGAATCCGCTCAACTGCTCGAAGCCTTCGCCTGAGTACGCTCTTGACTTGTCGTTGCAGGCGTAGAATTTGTTGCGTCAATTTCTGCAGTGAACAGGTGCCTGTCATGAACAATGCCTCGCCAGCCAGTGTGGCCGAAGATCAAATACGTGAACTATTGGAACAATGGGCGCGGGCAACTCGGAATGGACAGCAAGACGAAGTTCTCGCGCATCATGCACCCGACGTACTCATCTATGACGTGTTGCCACCAATGAAGTATGAAGGCGCTGCCGCATATCGCCGCAGCTGGGGCGACTGGCAGCCGGACACCCAGGGCGAAGGACAGTTCGAATTACGTGACCTTTCCATCGTCTCAGGCAGCGATGTCGCTTTCGCGCATTGCTTCATTCAGTGCGGTGGGACGCTTCCCAATGGAAAGAGTTTTGAAGACTTTGTTCGCGCAACTTTTGTCTCCAGAAGATCAGCGGAGGTTGGAAAGTGGTGCATCAACATATTTCAAAGCCATTTCGACCGGGCGGCGGAGATTGAGCATCATGCGTCGTACTATGACTTTGCGCCGGTTTGAGAATACCAAAGCGCACGAGAGATTCCGCGGGAATGCATAGAGAGATGAGACGGTCGAGGGTGCGTGCGATCTACGTGCTGGTGTGCGTGCTGGTGTGCGTGTTTGTGGCGCTGGGGGCGACGCGCCAGAGCGCGGCGCAAAGTGTCTACCCGGAGAAGTTCTGGGAGACAGCCACGGGGCCCGAACGGAGCAAGTGGGATGCGGAGAAGCTAACCCAGGCACGAAAGTATTCGGAGTCGATCGGGTCGGCAGCGGTGATGATTGTGCAGGGCGGCAAGGTCATCGACGAGTGGGGAGCGGTGGACAAGAAATTAGTCTGCTATTCGATGCGGAAGAGCCTGCTGAGCGCGCTGTATGGGATCGCAGTGGAGCAAGGCAAGATCAATCCACAATCGACGCTCGAACAATTGAACATTGACGACGT